>JABGTE010000115.1 GCA_018647445.1 Gammaproteobacteria bacterium | reverse complement strand
GAGTGACGCTGCCTCTGGCACGGTTTCCAGATACTTCAATATCCCACCTTCAAGATGATAGACCTCAGAGTATCCTTGTGACTTGAGGTAGGTCGTTGATTTTTCGCATCGAATACCGCCGGTGCAAAACATCGCAATCTTCTGGTCCTTGTTGGCAGGCAGTGTGCGCGCGGCGTATTCGGGAAAGTCGCGAAAGGACTGGGTTTCTGGGTTCAAAGCGCCTTGAAACGTACCCACTTCGACTTCGTAGTCATTGCGCGTATCGATCAACATCACAGATGGGTCTTGAATCAACGCGTTCCAGTCTTCCGCCGCGACGTAGTTGCCGGCGTCGTGAGCGGGGTCCAAGTCGGGTTGGCCCATGGTAACGATTTCTTTTTTTAACTTGACCTTTGCGCGCAGGAACGGTGCCTCTGCGCAGTAGGACTCTTTGGTTTGCAGATTCCGAAGGCGCGGATCTTCTCGGATGGCGTCAAATAGCTGATCTGTTTCGCGCCGAGTGCCAGCAACGGTGCCATTGATGCCTTCCGCTGCGACTAACATCGTGCCGAGGATATTGAAGCGGCCGACTAACCTTAGGAGTGTTTTTCGAAGTGTTTCAGGCGATTCAATTCTGGCAAAGAGGTAAAAGGCCGAGACAACAAAAGGCTCGGTGTTGCCGGCGTCATGAGGCATCGAGTGGCGCTCCCGAGAAATGATTCAGGGCCGTAAAAGCGGTTACCGGATGACGTTTTAATTTAGTGAGCTGCCGAGTTGGTTCGCCAATGCCAACGAGTGCCGCGATGGCATGGTCCGGTGGGATGCCTAAAAGGCGTTTTGCTTCGGGCTCTGTATGGCTGAGAAAGGTTGTCAGGACCCCGCCTAAACCTTCGTTGCGCGCAGCGAGCAGGATGTTCCAGACAAAGGGGTAGATTGAGGCGCCAGCGATTACGCCAACGCGGTCAAGATCTTTGTCGAAGGCGGTTACCAGGTTTAAATCGACGGTGACCACCAGCACAACCGGTGCTCGCGTAAGTTGTCCCGTAAAGGGCATATCTGAGGACATGGCATCAATGCTGGCCTGGGTTACAGTAGAAGGTGAAATACTGTTAAAAGGCGTCTCGCCAGCGACTGCCATGGCTTTGTAAGCTTGAATTGTGGGCGCCATGAGGCTTTGCAAATCGGCTCTCAACGAGGGTTCTTCAATCACCAAAACCTTCCAACCCTGACGATTACCACCACTGGGTGCGAATCTGGCATGGTCTAGTATCCGATATAGTGTCTCATTCGAAACGACGCGGTCTGTAAAGGATCGTGCGGCAAAGGTGGTTTTCATGACCTCATAAGTTTCCATCAGCTTGCCTCCAGGTTGGGAATTCAGGCGCCATTATTATCGCGCAATCTATTCGAGATTGGCATCTTTGCATTGGCCTGGTTCCTTCATCGTCTGACTTTGACGTTGAGAGCGACAGTGATAGCATCTAGCTCGAAAAACCGGGTTGTCTAAGGTTAGGCAAAAGATCTGTGCTGGGAGACGAGCCAAATACGGCTGCGCTAATATGTGCTGCTCGGTCAGGTGTTATGCAATGGGTGTAATGGGCTTAAAGATACAGAAAGATTTGAGGAAGCGTAATGTTAAAAACAGGTGATACAGCGCCAGCATTTTCCCTACCAGATCAGTCGGGTAATCTGATTAGTTTGGCGGACTTCATCAATAGCCGGGCCTTGGTTTTGTACTTTTATCCAGCTGACTTCACCCCGGGATGAACGAAGCAAGCCTGTGGCATACGTGATATGCACGAAGACTTTGTAGCCCTCTCATTACCGGTATTGGCGATTAGCCCACAGAGTGAGGACAGCCATGCTCGGTTTGCGAGCCAGCACCAATTGCCGTTTCCTTTGTTGGTGGATGCCGATAAAACAGTCATCAAGGCCTATAAAGTGAACGGGCCAATGGGGCTAGGAGTGCGCCGAGTCACTTATTTGATCAGTCCTGAGGGCGTTATTATCGACGCGCTTCAGGCAGACTTCCGAGTGAACGAACACTTGAGCTTTTTGACGCGGTTCATTGATTCTCAAGCTCAGTCGAGCCGTTAACTATACTCAGGTGCAACATGACGATAATGGTAAAGCCCTTTAAACCTCGGCCTCAAGATCGGGTTAAGCCGACTCTGGCGCGACAAATACAGCGTGTGATTGCGGGCCTGATAGTGTTTGCCAGTTGCTTTTGGTTGCCCGCGGCAATGGGTTGGTCGGCAACGGGGCACCAACTGACTTGTGAGGTTGCGGAAAGCCAATTGACCGATGAGGTGAAGGCTCGAATACAGGGGCTGATGCAGGCGTTGCCGGATGCGCAGCGAGATGATCTGTTCGATGGCAAGGCGCTGACGTTTGCAGACTTGTGTACTTGGGCGGATCAGGTCCGGCCCTTAAAACAGTATAGGTCGGTTGCGTCTTGGCACTATGTCAACGTGGCGCGCGACGCGTCCACCGTCAGTTACGACAAGTGCGTAACAGGTTGTCTTTTAACCGCAATCGAAACCCATATTAGTTTGCTGCAACAGGCCGAGTTGTTGCCCTGGCCTCGATTACAATCGTTGATGTTCTTGAGTCATTGGGTCGGAGATCTTCACCAGCCCCTACACGTGAGTTTTTTCGAGGATCTTGGAGGCAATCGCACACAGGTAACCGGATATGACGCTTGTTCGAACCTTCATGGGGTTTGGGATTTTTGCTTAGTCGCCGCAACTGGAAAGTCACGCTCGGATCTTTTGACCGAATTACTCGCCCTGCCTGATGCCGACGGCTTTGATCAGGGGACTACGCTAAGTTGGGCGCAAGAGTCTATGGATTTAGTGACCCATCCACGGGTTCAGTACTGTCGTAAAACTCGCGCAGGTTGTGAGCCGTGGGCAGGGCAGCGCTATGCCCTTAGTGCCGATTACCAGGCGATTAACTGGCCCGTCGCTAAACGGCGTCTTGCCCAGGCGGGGTATCGGCTGGCAGGATTGATGAACAGGTTAATGGCGGCGCCATAGCGGTACCCGTCCGAGTGAGGACCTTCTAATTAAGGATGCGATGAAGACATTCTTTGTGCAGCGTTGGGCAGGCTCTTTCGATTAGGCGCAAAAGCACGCAGCATCATCGCCTGAGAGGGTTGAGTGGATAGGATGGGGGTGCTTGTTCAAGATAGACCGCCTTTTTGAGCACTTTCGGCTTGGAAGTTCGCATTGAGTGCTAAGGTCAACTGGGCCGTGAGCATTATGGGGCCGAGTCAATAACGGGTTTCTGTATTTAGAGGCTGCTCTTAAGAGACCGTTTTTTTAAGCGGGTACACGAAGCCGTCGGAGTAAGTAGCGATTGGTAGGAATCTGCGCTGTGGCAGTAGAGCGTCGAAAATAACGGATAAAAAATCATTTGGGAGTGAAGCATGTCGAAAAACGCGATTTGGATTACAGGTACCCTGGTTGCGCTCGTGCTGGGCTTGGCTATGGGGTTCATGGGCTCAGATAATGGGGTCGGGGTGGAGGGGTTGCCACTTTTTGCCGGTTGCATTGCTTTGAGTTTTATCGTCCAGTGGTGCGCGTTTGTTCCGGCCTATGGTTTTAGTACGGAAAAATTCTATGATCTCTTTGGGAGCCTAACCTACATCACGTTGGTGGTGATTGCCTTGGTTTTTGTGCCCGAATCGAGCCCACGGGACTATCTGATTGGCGCGCTGGTATTGATCTGGGCGACTCGACTAGGTCAATTTTTGTTTCGGCGGGTGCTTTCAGCTGGTGAAGATCGCCGCTTCCGAGAAATGAAAACAGATTTTTTGCAGTTTTTCATGACTTGGACACTGCAAGGTTTATGGGTTGCAATTACGCTTTCAGCTGCTTTGGCGGCGATGACTGCGTCAGAGAAGATGCCGCTAGATTATTGGGCTTTGGTTGGTGGGTTGGTTTGGGTTGTTGGATTTGGAATCGAAGTGGTTGCGGATGCGCAAAAAACGCAGTTTCGTCAGGATCCAGCGAATCGCGATCAGTTTATCCAGTCAGGTCTTTGGGCGTGGTCTAGGCACCCCAACTATTTCGGCGAAATTCTATTGTGGTTTGGGATTGCCCTAATTGCCTACCCCGTGCTTCAGGGACTTCAGCATTTTGCGTTGATATCGCCAATTTTTGTATTTGTGCTGATGAACTACGTAAGCGGCGTTCGCATGCTCGAAGCCCGCGCTGATCGCAAATGGGGTCGAGAAGAAGCCTATCAGGCTTATAAAGCCCGTACGCCCTCCCTGCTCATGAAAAAGCCGATTTAATGTTTTGGTGTTGAAGCGCTGGGTCAATTTCGGACGCGCGCTTGACGAAGGCTGAGAACCCGCCTAATCTTTCTTAAAAGTAATAAAAATGTCATTTTGGCGCGAATAAACTCGATTTTGGCGTTCTATATTGATGGATCGATCAAGAGATCGATCAAGAGATCGATGAAAGGTTGCTCGGGACATGATGGCTAAGCGGTGAGACCGCCGCTTGTCTCCGGAAGGAGGATAAGCAAGGTGGGAAGTGCCCTAACAAAAGGACGCGCCACATTGAAAGACTTAGAATACAAAGCTGCAAGCGGTGATAAGCCGCAGTTCGTCTGGTTTTACGGTCCTGTTGTTATCGCGATTTATCAATTCGGGCGAGATCATGGCTTATTAAAGCCATCGATCTACGAAAAGGTTTTGTCAGAGGATGGCCCGAGTCATGATCCGAAGTTCTCTTTGGGTGTCGAGCAAGTTAACCATGATATGGAGTCGATTTTAGCGAAAGATCCCAGCGCATTCGATGCGTATTGGCGAGAGACAGGCCTCAAAGAGGCAATGGTCGCCCGGGTCAGTTATTCGGTAACCCAAGTCACGATCAAGGCGGCGATTCAGTGTGTCGCGGATACTCGACTGATGGACACGAATGTCGCCTACAATACAACGCTTGAAACTCCTGAGACCTTCTCGATCCGAATCCTGCCGCGGATTCCCATTCCCGATTGGCACCATCATTTTTTCGTCGCCCAGTTCTTATCGGGTATTCCGAGATTGTCGAAGTCTGGGGTGTTGCCGATTCAGGAGCTGATCTATTGTGGTCGGCCGATGGCAGTAACCGAATACATGAATCGTCAAGTTGAGCTTGGGGTCACTAGTGATCAAGTAACCGAGGTCGTTTGGGCCAGAGATCAGGTCGAGCAGCCTTCTATTTTTGCAAATGAGAGCAATGCGTCACATTTTAAGGCCTTGATTCAGCCGACATTGCTGGCTCGGGCTGATTCTGACGGCATGAGTGGACGAGTGCTTTTTTACATAGACGAGGCGTGTCAATCTTTTGATAAGGTCTCTATGCCACTAGCGGCCAAGGCGTTTGGTATGGAGACCTCGACCTTGCGTCGGCGCCTCGCGTTAGAGGGCACAAAATTTAGTGAAATTCTTCAGGATTATCGACGCAAAGAGTCTATGCGGTTGCTGAGTCGCGGTCATCCAGTTAAGGACGTGAGCAAGATGCTCGGTTACTCCGAGCCCAGCTCCTTTCAGCATGCGTTTAGGATTTGGTACTCAGCGTCACCTAAACGTTTTTTGGGGAATGCGACTGCGGGCAGCCAGGAGCGGCATGATCAGAAATAGACCGCTCAGGCGCTCGGTTAATCACCCATTTGGTCAAAAGCGGCGCGCAGTTCCTTCACAAAAAGGTCGGGTTGTTCAAAGGCCGCAAAATGGCCACCTTTTGGTAATTGATTGAAGTAGCGAAGGTCCTGATAGCGTTGTCTTGCCCACCGCTCAGACGTTTTGAAGATCTCTTTTGGAAAGATGCTGATCGCCGACGGCACAGTGACCGGTAAAGATGACAAAGTGCTGCTGCCAAAACTTTCCCAGTAGATTCGCGCGGAAGAGGCGCCTGCATTCGGTAACCAATACAGCATGACATTATCTAACAGTTCATCGAGACTCACGACGTTCTGGGGCAAACCATCGCAATCCATCCATTGATAGAATTTTTCCAAAATCCACGCGGCCTGTCCCATGGGTGAGTCGGCAAGACCATAACCTAGAGTTTGAGGGCGAGTGCTTTGCTGCTTGGAGTATCCTGAATCATGATTTTGATAGAACTGCATGGCAGCGAGGCTGTCGCGTTCCGCATCGGTCAAGTCATCCATCGTCTCGGGATTTGGCGTGACGATCGGCATAGTGACGTGGATACCTTGGCAATGTCCCAGATTTTGAACGCCAATGGCGGTCGTGACAATCGCGCCCCAGTCGCCGCCTTGGGCAAGATATTGGGGATAGCCAAGCCGCAGCATAAGCTCATCCCAGGCCTCCGCGATTTTTTCAATGCCCCATCCGGGCTGGGTCGGTTGACCCGAAAAGCCGAAGCCGGGGAGCGATGGACAGACCAGGTGAAATGCTTGTTCGGCGGTGCCGCCATGGGCAACTGGATCCGTTAAGGCTTCGATGACCTTTTGAAACTCCACAATTGAGCCAGGCCAACCGTGGGTCATTAAAAGTGGTCGAGCTTGGTCATGTTTAGACTGAATGTGCAAAAAGTGTATGTCGACATCCGATAAGGTTGTCTTAAATCCGGGCCAACGATTGAGTAGCGCTTGCCGATCTGGCCAGTGATAGGATTTTTCCCAATAGTCCTTTACTTCACTCATATAAGCTAGCGGTACGCCCTGAGACCAATCATTGGGAGTCTCCGTATCGGGCATCCGGGTCATGGCCAAACGCAGCTTTAGATCGGTAAGTTGTTCGACCGGAATCTCAATTTTGAAAGGGGTGATGTCGGACATTGTTTACTCCTGGGTAATGACGATTTTGCCAATCGCTTGACGGTCTAACATGGCGGTCATCGCGTGACCTGCGTCTGCCAATGCAAAGCACTGCCCTGCCTCGGGATTGAGTTGACGCGCTTGGATACGGTTTAGTAAGTGATCTATGACAGGCTGCGACGCCTCCGGATGGACCGCAATGTGACCACCCCAGTTAACGCCAACGATGCTGATTTGTTTTAACAACGTCAAATTCGCTGCGAATTTTGGAATGGTGCCACTCGCAAATCCGATTACGAGATAACGTCCTCCTGGGCTTAAGGATCGCAGCGCAGGGTCAGCATAATCGCCGCCGACGGGGTCGTAAACGACCGTCAAAGCGCGTCCGGCGAGCAGTGTCTTGAGTTGATCCCGCCAGTCAGCGGCTGCATACAAAAGGCCCTCATCCGCGCCGGCTGTGATCGCCGCCTGAACCTTTTCCGGTGTAGATGCCGCTGCAATCACGTGCGCGCCATGGCTTTTTGCGACATCAATCGCGGCGACACCAACTCCACCGCTTGCGCCGAGTATCAAGACTGTGTCGGAAGCCGTCAACGCCCCGCAGGTAACGAGGCCATGGTGCGCCGTACAATAGTTGACTAAAAACGAGGCTGCGGCAGGAAAGCTCAAGTGATCTGGAATGGCTAGGCAACGACTGGCTGAAAGACTGATTTGTTCCGCGAGCCCGCCGTTTGACGGCATGGCAAGAACCCTATCGCCGATCTTGAGATTTTGAACCGCAACCCCAGCGTCGATTACTGTGCCAGCAATTTCATTACCCGGAATGAAGGGTAAAGGCGGCTTGATCTGATAAAGGCCTGAGACAGTGAGGGCATCCACATAGCCTAATCCGGTAGCAGCAACATTGATCAAGACTTCATGGTCGGCAATCGCCGGCGCCTCGGTCTCTGACAAGGTGAGGTTGCTGGGATGGTCAAAGCTTTGGCAAATAATGGCTTTCAAATTGGGTTCCTGATGTCAAATACCCAAACAGAATACTCTAAAATCAGACCCGGATGCGACTCTGAACCGTGTCGATTCTGAGTTACCATGGTTTGCGCCTGCTTGATTGTTTGATGCCTTCACAGCGTTTTGTGAGCTGAATCTGGATGGCGCTGAGGCCACTGGCCCGCGACCTGAATTTAGGGTCTAAACTAAATGTTGGAGGTTCCCTTATGTTGTTGGATGCACTCAATCGTGGGCGGTGTTTTTCTTTGCCCGGGGTCTTTGACCCGTTCTCTGCAAGGATCGCTGCGCATTACATCAAGGGGCCGCTCTATATGACGGGCTATGGGGTCTCAGCGACCTTGCTCGGTAAACCCGATGCGGGACTTGTTTCCTATTCGCAAATGGTTGAGCGTCTGGCGCAGATTACGGCAGTCATCGATGTGCCTGTCGTTGCTGATGGCGATACGGGGTTTGGCGGTTTGGCAAACGTTGCACAAACCGTTGCAGGTTATGAACGCGCTGGCGCGGCCGCAATTCAGCTCGAAGATCAGGAATTTCCGAAACGGTGTGGTCATACCCGCGACCGACAGGTGATTGACATGATTGATATGCAAAAAAAAATTAAGGTGGCAGCATCAACTCGAGATCAGCATGCGTTTATGATCATTGCTCGAACCGACGCGCGGACCCGACTGGGTTTGGATGAAGCGCTGCGCCGCGCAGAGGCCTATCTTGCAGCTGGGGCTGATGCTTTATTTGTTGAGTCGCCTGAGACCGAAGAGGAGCTGCATCAGATTGCGGCAGCTTTCAAGGGGGTGCCGCTGGTTGCCAATATGGTGGCCGGCGGGCGGACGCCGATGTTGCCGGATCAAACCTTGTTCGAGCTTGGTTTTCAAATCGTGATTCACCCAACCTATTTACTCGGCGCGCTTACCTCGGGTCTTGAGCAGGGGCTTGCCGAGTTGGTGGCAACGGGTCAAGAAAATATCGAGATTGCGCAGTTTGATCGGTTAAACCACTGGGTGGACTTTGAAGCCATCTGGGCATTAGATGAGGAGGTCTAGATGACCATTGGGATTGGCATGGGGCTTGGGCGATTTTCGCTCGATAGGGGACCCGATTACTTTAAGTGGATCCAGCAATGCGAGCAGGGCTCTGTTGACTCGATTTGGCAAACAGATCGGTTGATTTCGAAAGAACCAAACCTTGAAACCCTATCAACCATGGCGGCAATTGCCGGGTCGACAGACTCGATGCGCTTTGGTATGAACGTGGCGAGCATTGCCCTGCGGGATCCGTTATTAACGGCAAAACAGTGTGCCACAATAGATTTTTTAAGTGGCGGGCGCTTGTTACCAGCGTTTGGGATTGGCAGTGCGCTTAGTCGAGATTACACCGCAACCGG
>JABGTE010000095.1 GCA_018647445.1 Gammaproteobacteria bacterium | reverse complement strand
GCCAAATCTCACTATCTTCTGGTCGATCAACATCGTCCTCCAGCGCCAACATGCCACTGCGTCTGCCCTTATCAAACAACAAGTATAAAAAGCTAAACAGTTCGAGGTAACTTTCACCCTTGAATTTGGTGCCTCGCAGGACAAATTTGAAGTCCCGGCCAATGCCTTTGATCGTATCCATGCTGCTGCCGATCACCAGAGCAAATATAGCGCCACCACCGATAATCACCAGCTCTGGCGGATGCCACAGCTGGTATAGGAACCCACCAGACTCTACATAGCCGCCTAGGACGCTACCGATCACACCCAACAGGCCAATGAAAAACTTCATACTGTCGCCACCTAAACCACTCCAGACTACTATAACCCGCTCTGGCCTTGAGCACAGCCTCCTGCAGGTAATTTTGTTCGTTACGCAAAAGCCATTTGGCGCTGCACGAGCCCAGATCGAGCAGGCGCTTTAAGCGCCTCACACCGGCTCTTGATGCAAATCAGAAATGCCGAACGCAGATGCCTGCGCCCTCGTTAGCTGGCCCTCAGATTTAAATCAACCAGCCCTTCTTGGCATCGCTATTGGCCGCCTTGCTCGAGGGCCTTAACGGTCTCACGCCCAACGGATTCAGCAATTGGGTTAGGTATCAACATCGACAGGACATATTGCACAACCCGCCAGCGCGCACCATCGAACACGACCAGGCCGGATCCCCGGCAGAGTCCAAGCTTTTCGTTACTGAGCACTTCATCAAATCCGTAAATCTCTGGATTTCCTGTGGGCACCAAATGCCTTGAAACAACGTCGTAGCGCCAACCGCGACCTTCTGCGAAGGGTTTGGCCGCATAGGCTTTAAACTCGGCGATCGACCATCGCTCGCTCGCATCCGTACCCAAAAAAACGGCTTCTTCGGTATAGCGCGCAAAATAATCCTGAGCATCCGACTCAGCGGCTGCACGATGCAGGCCATCTAAAAGCTGTCCAATCGCAGCCCGATGCGAGTCGCGCTGCTCCCTCTCAATCTGTAATGAGTCAGGTTCAGCTGCCGCAGGTGCAGATGTTAGAAACAGGGAAATTAAGACGATTGCCAATTCGCATCGACTGCTCAAAATACGGCGTATATTAATTGTTTTGAATTTATAAATATTCTCTAAGTGCATGATATTTATCATTTAAAATTCTCTATATTATTATTCCCAATGTGCACCCCGTCAAAAATCTAGCACACTTTTCCCTAGATTGATGTTCAGATACCTCAGATTGTCGACAGATTTTAGCCATTTGCAAACAACGACGCCCCAAAAAGGGTGCAAGCATGGGCGCCGATTTTAAAGCTTTCGGATACCGCTGGCCTATCTCGGATTGCCTAGTTTGGTTTGCTTACCTTGAATTGCCTATTTTAAAAGCGCCCCAACCCGGGGGCGGCTTTAAAGCATACCAAAAGTCGCTGGAATGCAGTATCAGGCCTTGGCCAAAATCACCTTCTCTGCCATGCTTTAGCATCCTACAACACATGATCCGGACAGCCCTATGAGCGAATACCTACCTCCGAAAATTGATTGGGTGCGAAAACATGTCGAAGCCTACGAAGGCAGTGGCGGCACCAAAGCAACGACCCTCCGTGACACAGGAATGCCCTGCATCATCGTCACGCACAAGGGTGGTAAAACGGGCGCTGTTCGAAAAATTCCTTTAATGCGCGTCAAAGTCGATCAGAGCTATGTCCTCATCGGCTCGATGGGCGGACAGCCCAAAAACCCGGTTTGGGTCTACAACCTCCGCGCCCACCCCGACGTTGAGATTCGAGATGCCACCGAGGTGACCCCCATGGTCGTGCGGGAAGTTTTTGATGCGGACGAGCGCGCGGCGCTTTGGCAAGCAAGCGCTGACGCCTTTCCACCTTACAACGACTACCAAGCTAAGACGGATCGTCTGATCCCGGTCTTTGTTGCAGAACCAGCGACCAAGACATAGCCAGCGGCGCCGACACCTAACATTAGTGCAATAAGGCGTGACCGATCGTTACGTGACCGCTCAGAGCAGACCAAGTCTGAATTCGCGGTCACGTGTCGTTTCGGTAACACAAGGCCGAATCAATATCCCCTGCCACAAAAGACGCCATCAACGCGTATGGGATATAAGCAGGTTACTGGACCGTAAGCCATGAGCAGCCTGATTGTCAGATTCAAAGTGCACCAAGCGCCTTCGGCGCAGCTTATGCTGCCATCGGGTTCAAGGCTAAGCCGTGAACCGCTTGCTTAGCTGCAAGCCCTGCCTCGCGGCGTACGAGCCTAGATTGACGCGGAATCAACAGCACCGCTCATTGCAGCACGCAGAACCCGCTCATAATCCATCGCTTTAAAATTGATCGGATTGGTTGCCGCAGACGGGTCAAGGACTGCGGCACGGGCGACGGCCGACACGTCCACTGCTTCAGAAATCACCTCGGTTAACCGATGCGGAATACCCACTTCGTCTCTTAACGCCAACACCCACACCAAAAAATCCTCACAACTGCTACCAACTTCTAACTGGCGAGCGAGCGATGCTAAAGGCGCCTCGATCACGGACCGATTTGCCTGCAGTACATAGGGCATCAAAATAGCATTTAGCAGACCATGATGTGCATTGTGATGCGCGCCGAGCGGGTGAGCTAATGCGTGCATCGCGCCCAAACCCTTTTGAAACGCCGTTGCCCCCATCATTGAGGCAATCTGCATCTGCGTTCGCGCTTCAAGATCAGCGCCATTGGCGACAGCCCGGACCAGATGGTCCCGTACAATAACCATCCCTTGTCGCGCGATCCCTTCAGCCATCGGATGAAACACAGGCGAGCAATACGCCTCCAAGAGGTGCGACAAGGCATCCATCCCAGTGGCGGCCGTTAAATGCGGCGGCAGTCCAACCGTAAGGTCCGCATCCAGCAAGACGATTTTTGGCAGCATCAGCGGATGAAAAATGATGACCTTTCGGGTAGTTTCTGCATCGACAATCAGCGCCGCCCGACCAACTTCTGAGCCCGTTCCAGCAGTCGTAGGTACTGCGATAATGGGTTGAATGACGGATGGATCCGCTCGCTGCCATTGGTCTCCAATGTCTTCTAGATCAAAGAGCGCACAGCGTTGATGCGCCATCACAGCGATCGTCTTACCCACATCCATCGCGCTGCCACCTCCGATGGCCACGACACCATCATGACCGCCGACAAGGTAAGCTTGGCAGCCAGCCGAGACTTCCGAGCCGGTCGGGTTGCCGTTCACTTCAGAAAAGACCCCCGGTTCAAGGCCCGCTAAAGACAGCTCGGCAAGCACCTGTTGAACCATAGGCAGCGACAGCAGCATTCTGTCCGTGACGACCAATGGCTGCTGAATCTTCAAGGCGCGGCAGTAATCCGCAAGCTCTGCGCGCCGCCCCGGCCCAACATGGATTTGGGTTGGATAGTTCCAATTTGATTGGGTCAACCTTGATCTCCTTTAACGCTCACCTCAGCCGCCGCGAAACCCAGCAACTTACCGAACACACTGTTACCTCATAAAATCATCCATCTAACAAGACCGTACGCCCTTCTAAAGGGCGCTGATTGATTTCTTTAAAATCCCTGCAGCGCACTGTCGGACACAGGGCCACCGCACCTTTTGCCCAATCGCCGCAAGGCGGCCTTAAAAAACCAAGATTGCACGGCCCTGGATCTCGCCTGCTGTCAGCGCCCGGGTTGCTTCATTAATGTCATCTAGCGCATAACGCGCGGTCACCATGGCGTTTAAATCTAACGTGCCTTCTTCATACCATTTGATGTATCGCGGGAAATCTTGATCGGGACTACACGAGCCGCCAATACTGCCAACAAAACGCTTCTCGTTCATCAAGAGGTCAATCGGATCGAGTTCAACCGGTGTCGTCGGCACCCCAACGAGCACTGCCGTGCCACCCGGCTCTGCACCAAAAAAACCAGTTCGAGCAGCTGGCACGATTTGCTCCATGGTTTTTCGAATGCCGATACAATCAAAAACAAAATCGGCGCCGGCGACCGTCTCTCGACGAATCGTATGGCGATCGGTCTTAGTTGTCAGCGCCTTAATCGCGGCTACCGGGTCTTCTTTTGCGGCATTAATCACATGAGTCGCACCAAACTGCTTGGCAAATGCTAACTTTTCATCATCCAAATCGATGGCGATCAAGGGATTCGCGCCGCGCGCGCGAGCCGCCACCACAGCAGACAAACCTACGCCACCCACGCCAAAGATTGCGACACTGTCACCCGCTTGTACGTTCGCCGTATTTTCAACAGCACCCGCACCCGTCATGACAGCGCAACCAATAATAGAGGTTACGAGCGGCTCAATGGTTGAAGGCACCTTCACAACATAACGCTCATCGGCCAGCGTATGATCGGCCCAAGTGAACACATTACTACTGGTCGCGACCTGTCCATCTGCGAGCTGCACCCGAGCGGCTTCAGGCACGCGATCACCAGGACTGATTTGGCGAGGGACCCAAGTGACCATCACTCGATCCCCAATCGCCAAATGTGAAACCTCGTCCCCAAGCTCTAGAACTTCACCCGTTGACTCGTGACCCAAGACTTCCGGGCCATTGCGGGCGCGGTGCATCGTGTGCAGTTGGCTATGACAAATACCACTGGCGAACTGCTTGATCAAAACTTGGTAGGGGCCCGGCGACGGCAATGTCACCGCATGGATACCGAGGGGTC
>JABGTE010000240.1 GCA_018647445.1 Gammaproteobacteria bacterium | reverse complement strand
GTCAACATATCGGCTAATGGATCTTGCATTGTCATATTCTGTCTCTCCTGATTACCAGCTTGACTTCACAAGCCCTGGAATATCACCGCGCATCGCAGCTTCACGCAATTTCTGTCGCGCTAAGCCAAAACGGCGATATACCGCGTGAGGACGCCCTGTCAAAACACAACGTCTAACTTGCCGTGTTGGACTGGCGTTCCGAGGCAGCTTTTGGAACTGTACCTGAGCTGCCCAGCGCTCATCATCAGACAGGTTTAAGTCCTTAATCTGAGCTTTTAAGACCGCTCTTTTGGCAGCAAACTTTTGTACTGTCTTCTCGCGCTTCTTCTCGCGATTGATCATTGATTTCTTAGCCATCGTGTCCTCGGTTAATTACTGCTGCATTCTGTTAAACGCGCGGCCTTAGGCTTCGCGCAACGGAAAGTTAAACGCCCTAAGCAGAGCACGGCCTTCGTCATCCGTTGCTGCACTGGTCGTAATACTAATATCCAATCCTCGGATCCGGTCGATCTTGTCGTAGTCGATCTCAGCGAAGACAATCTGCTCAGAGAACCCCATAGAGAAGTTACCGCGACCATCGAAGGCCTTTGGGCTAATCCCTCTAAAATCTCTTTGTCGAGGCAGTGCAATACTGATTAAACGATCTAAGAACTCATACATCATGGCGCGGCGCAAGGTCACCTTACAGCCAATCGGGTAGCCTTCACGAATCTTAAAGCCAGCAATTGACCGTCGCGCATTTGTGATGATCGGCTTCTGTCCTGCAATCGCCTGCATATCAGATACCGCGGCATCCAGTTGCTTACGATCATTCAGCGCTTCGCCCACACCCATGTTCAGCGTGATATGCGTGATCCTTGGAACCTGCATCACATTCGCTAAACCCAGCTCATCTTTGAGCTTAGGCTTGATTTCTTCGTCATATATCTTTTTTAAATCTGTCATAGTCTTAGTCGTCTATCTGCTCACCAGTGGACTTAAATATCCGAACCTGCTTACCATCTTCTAGGGTTTTGAAACCAACCCTATCTGGCTTGCTCGTGGCTCGATTAAAAATAGCAACGTTTGATATCTGAATCGGCGCTTCTTTTTCTATGATGCCACCAGGTTGACCCGCTTGCGGGTTACCTTTGGTGTGGCGCTTAATCATATTCACACCGGAAACATAGAGCTTACGCTCATCCAGAACTCTTGTGATCTCTCCCGTCTTACCTTTATCTTTCCCGGTAAGGACAACGACCAAATCGTTTTTCTTCAACTTTTTCATCAATCCGATCTCTTATAAAACTTCTGGTGCCAGAGAAACAATCCGCATGAACTTCTCGTTCCTCAACTCGCGAGTCACTGGTCCAAAAATTCGAGTCCCAATGGGCTGCTTGTTAGCGTTCAACAAGACCGCAGCATTACCATCAAACCGAATCAATGATCCATCTGAACGTCGAACACCCTTTCTGGTCCGTACCACAACCGCGTCCAACACTTGACCCTTCTTGACACGGCCTCGTGGAATCGCTTCCTTCACCGTGACCTTAATAACGTCACCAATCCCAGCATACCGCCGCTTGGAACCACCCAGCACCTTGATACACATCACCCGGCGAGCGCCGCTGTTATCGGCGATATCTAGATACGATTGCACTTGAATCATGCTTTAAACTCCACTGCGGCAAGCAACCTTGCCGAATCTATGCCGTGTTAAATTTCTACTGCCCGCTTATCAATCGAAGTCAGCATCCAAGTTTTACTTTTCGAAAGAGGCCGCGATTCCTGAATTGTCACAGCATCTCCTGGCAGGCACTGATTTTCTGGATCGTGCGCCATAATTTTTTTAGAGCGTTTGATGTACTTACCGTATATCGGGTGCTTAATCCTGCGCTCTACCAACACCGTGATACTTTTGTCCATCTTATTGCTGACAACCGTACCGCTTACATTTCGTGCTAAATTCTGTTCACCACTCATGACTATCAGTCCTATTTCTTAATACCGCGCCATTTGCCGAGCGCCTAATCACTTTTCGCCTCACTGGCGCCGCTACCCCAACTAACCGCAACTAACCGTCCTTCGACTCACCCATTACCGTCTTAACACGAGCAATGTCTCGACTCACTCGCTTCAAGAGATGGGTCTGCGTCAATTGGCCGATTGACTTTTGCATCCTCAGGCCAAACTGCTCCTTAGCAAGTTCGACTAATACGTCTTGCACTTCCGCAGGCGTCTTCGATCGCAATTCTTTTACATCAATCATCAATCTCTCCCGATTACATAATCACGCGTTTAACAAATGTCGTCGCAAACGGCAGCTTAGCCGCGGCCAGACGAAACGCATCGCGTGCAACTTCCTCGGAAACACCCTCCATTTCGTAGAGCACCTTCCCAGGCTTAATCTGAGCAACCCAATATTCCACGTTACCCTTACCTTTACCCTGTCTTACTTCGAGTGGTTTTTGGGTAATTGGCTTATCTGGAAAAACACGGATCCAAATCTGGCCTCCCCGACGCACTCGACGGGTCATCGCACGCCGCGCGGATTCAATCTGGCGCGCTGTCATCCGACCGCGTCCAACGGCTTTTAGTGCAAACTCTCCAAAGCTGACCGTGCTGCCGCGATGGGCAAGTCCACGATTAGACCCTTTATGCTGTTTCCGAAACTTAGTTCTCTTAGGCTGTAGCATGATCTCTTAACCAAAATTTTGAGCAGTATTGGAGGCGGCCGCAGCTTCTTCGCGAACACCCAGAATTTCACCTTTGAAGATCCAAACCTTGACACCAAGGATGCCGTAGGTCGTCAATGCTTCTGCGGTGGCGTAGTCGATATCAGCACGCAAGGTGTGCAACGGCACGCGTCCTTCACGATAATTCTCAGACCGCGCAATTTCGGCACCGCCAAGACGCCCTGACACTTGGACCTTGATCCCTTCTGCTCCGAGACGCATCGCATTTTGCATCACCCGCTTCATGGCTCGACGAAACTGAACCCGACGTTCTAATTGCTGCGCCACGTTCTGAGCAACCAAATAAGCATCGATTTCGGGCTTTCGGATCTCTTCGATATTGATGTGGACAGGCACCTTCATCATCCGACCTATCTCTTGCCGGAGCGCCTCAACATCTTCACCCTTCTTACCAATCACGATCCCTGGACGCGCGGTATGGATCGTAATTCGAGCGGTTTGCGCGGGTCGATGAATATCGATACGACTCACGGATGCCTGCGCCAGCTTCTTATGAATGAACTCTCGGACCTTGAGATCCGCGTGTAAGTTCTTTGCGTAGGCTGGTCCCTGGGCATACCAAATCGAGGTATGTTGCTTAACAATACCCAGACGCATGCCTGTAGGATGTACTTTTTGACCCATTCCGGTCTCCTAATCTCTACCGATTATGACTTAGCTGTCTGCCACTGCGAGTGTGATATGACAACTTCTTTTAAAGATCCGATCCGCACGACCTTTGGCTCGGGGCTTAATCCGCTTCATGGTTGTACCTTCATCAACAAAAATCTTGGCAACTGATAACTCATCCACGTCCGCGCCTTCATTGTGCTCGGCATTCGCGATTGCAGACTCCAGCAATTTCTTAACCAAATGCGCACCTTTCTTTGTACTAAACGTTAACGTATTCAGCGCTGAACCTACGGCCTGTCCACGAATCTGATCAGCAACCAGACGTGCCTTCTGAGCCGAAATCCGAGCACCTTTTAATCTTGCAGAAACTTCCATCACCTGTTCCTCATTACCCTGGATCTAAACCGCGACCTACCGCCGCTTCGCTTTCTTGTCCGCAGCATGGCCGCGATACGTCCGTGTTAAGGAGAACTCGCCCAGCTTGTGACCAACCATATCTTCCGTAATAAACACCGGTACATGCTGACGACCGTTATGCACCTGAATCGTTAACCCAACAAAATCAGGCGCAATCATCGACCGACGTGACCAGGTCTTAATTGGACGCTTGTCATTTATCTCCAAGGCTTTTTCAACCTTGTCCGCTAAATGCAAATCAATAAATGGACCTTTTCTTAAACTTCTAGGCACGACCTATCTCCTATCGACTTGCGCGACGACGACGAATAATCATCTTATCGGTACGCTTATTCTTTCTGGTTTTGTAACCTTTGGTTGGCATTCCCCATGGACTCACAGGATGTCGACCACCAGAGGTCTTACCTTCACCACCACCGTGTGGATGATCAACTGGGTTCATAACAACGCCTCGAACGGTTGGTCGCACACCGCGCCAACGGGTCGCACCCGCTTTACCAAGCGACCGTAGGTTATGCTCGGAATTACTCACCTCGCCCAACGTTGCTCGACAATCAGATAATGCTCGCCGCATCTCACCAGAGCGCAGCCGAAGCGTGACATAACGACCGTCTTTGGCGACCAACTGCACAGACGTACCCGCACTACGTGCGATTTGGGCGCCTTTGCCTGCTTTTAATTCGACGCAATGAATAACACTACCCATTGGGATATTGCGCATTGGCATACAATTGCCAACCTTAATCGGCGCACCTTCCCCTGATTGAATCTCGTCCCCTGCCGCAACGCCCTTCGGCGCTATGATGTATTTTCGCTCACCATCGGCGTACTTTAATAACGCAATGTTCGCGGTTCGATTTGGATCGTATTCTAAGCGCTCAACAACAGCCTTAATGCCATCTTTAGAATTGCGCTTAAAATCTATAATTCGATACTTCTGCTTATGACCGCCACCAATGTGACGAGTCGTAATTCGACCTTTATTATTTCGTCCGCCGCTCTTGGGCTTTGCCTGAACCAAAGCTTTAAAGGGATCACCCTTATACAGATCAGGATGGACAACTTTAACGACGAACCGGCGACCGGGCGATGTAGGTTTTGCTTTAACGACTGGCATTATTCTTCTCGCGTATCAATTCTTGAATTTGCTATTTGGCTTCTGCGGTGAAGTCAATCTCTTGACCTTCTACGACCCGCACGTAAGCCTTCTTCCAGCTTGGCTTCTTGCTCTGACCTCTCATGGTCTTTTTGACCTTGCCCTTGACATTGGCGACGGTCACACCAGCAACACTCACACCATAGATTTTCTCAACAGCCGCCTTGATCTGAGGCCGCGTCGCCTCTTTTCGAACTTTGAAGACGAAATGATTGGACTGTTCAGCTACGACAGTCGCTTTCTCTGAGATATGAGCGCCTAAAATAACGTTATAAATTGCATCTGCACTCATCCCAACATCTCCTCAGCCCGTTTCAAGGCGCCTACTGTAAATAGCACCTTTTCGTAGCCCAACAGAATCACAGGATTAACGCCCTGCACGTCGACAACATCAACTTGACGGATGTTTCGAGCACCGAGGTAAAGATTCTCATCAACTTCCTCAACCACTACCAAAACCTGATTTAGATTGAGATCCTTCAAGCGTTGGAGGACTTCTTTGGTTTTTGGCGCCGTGACCGAGAAATCTTCTGTCACAATGAGCCGATCCTGACGTACCAGCTCAGAAAAAATAGACTGCATCGCACCGCGATACATTTTCTTATTCACCTTTACAGAATAGTCGCGAGGCTTAGCAGCAAACGTAACACCACCACCGCGCCATATTGGGCTGCGGATCGTGCCTGCACGAGCGCGACCGGTTCCTTTCTGTCGAAACGGCTTACGGCCGCCTCCACTGACTTCGGACCGTGTCTTTTGCGCAACGGTACCTTGGCGCGCACCAGCCATAAAGGACACAACTACCTGATGCACAAGCGCCTCATTATACTGACGACCAAATAGGGTGTCCGACAACTCAACCGCTTTATCAGTGAGGCCGACGCCCGGTTCTGAAATATTTAAGTTCAAGATTCAGCCTCCGTTTGACTCCGAGATTTTACGGAAGGTTTTACAACAACAGCCCCGCCCTTTGAACCAGGCACTGCGCCCTTGATCAGGAGCAGGTTGTTTTCAATATCGACCTGGACAATTTCAAGTGACTGGGTTGTCACTTGCTCTGCACCCATATGACCGGCCATTTTTTTACCTTTCCATACCCTACCTGGGGTTTGGCACTGACCAATAGAACCCGGCGCGCGATGCGACAATGAGTTACCGTGGGTTGCGTCCTGCATCGTGAAGTTATGACGCTTAATAACCCCCTGAAAACCCTTGCCTTTTGATTGGCCAGTGACATCTACCTTTTGACCAGCTTGAAAATTAGCGACCGTTAACTCAGCGCCCACTTCAAAATCTGCATCTGAGGTGGTGAATTCCGTCAACGTTCGCCCAGCCTCGACCTGCGTTTTCTTAAACAGTCCAGCATGCGGTTGATTTATCCGGGATGCCTTTACCGCGCCATACGTAACTTGGATTGCCTGATAGCCATCACGATCGAGGCTTTTAACCTGAGTCACTCGGTTTGGCGTTGCCTGAACCACTGTTACGGGCACTGATCGACCATCCTCGGTGAATATCCGCGTCATCCCTTGTTTTGTACCTACAATGCCTATCGTCATTGTCACTCTCCGAATTAGTTGCGCGATCAGGCCAGGTTTATCTGGACTTCAACCCCTGCGGCCAAATCCAATTTTGTTAGGGCATCGACCGTCTTTTCTGTTGGCTCTAGAATGTCCAACATGCGCTTGTGCGTTCTAATCTCGTATTGGTCCCGTGCATCTTTATCGACGTGAGGCGAAATCAAAATTGTGAACTTTTCCTTGCGGGTGGGCAGGGGAATAGGGCCGCGAATTTGGGCACCGGTTCGCTTTGCCGTATTGACAATCTCTTGAGTCGACACATCGATGAGCCGATGATCAAACGCCTTGAGTCGAATCCTGATTCTTTGATTTTGCATGACGCGCCTATCTTTCGTTTCAGTGCACCTTTCGTGCACCACTGTCGGTTAACTCTTGCCGCTCGTGAGCTAACCAGCCAAATTCAAATGCAAGCAAGCCCTCCTCTTTAAAGGAAGGCACACTGCCGTGTCGTTGCTCTTGCGAGCGTCCCGTGATCCCCTATCGGAATCCTGATCATCCCGTCGGCTTTTAAACTCGACTTCGTCCCTAATGCTGCCATCGCTTTCGCGTTTTTGATTGGCTTTTTAAACCAAGGCTTAGCAGGGAGGCGAATACTACCCGCCTTCCTGCCGAATTACTAGCCTTTAGTCTTTAATTTTTGTTACGACGCCGGCGCCAACCGTTCGGCCGCCTTCGCGAATCGCAAATCGCTGACCTTCTTCCATCGCGATCGGAGCTATTAGCTCAACATCCATCAAAACGTTGTCACCCGGCATCACCATTTCAGTGCCCTCAGGCAATTCACAG
>JABGTE010000168.1 GCA_018647445.1 Gammaproteobacteria bacterium | reverse complement strand
CCAACTCGATGGCCTCGGTTGCGATCCTTGGCGCTGCACTGATATCACTCAGGGGTACGTAGCCCGTCGCCAACAGCCTTGGGTCCACCGAGCAGAAATCGCTGTTCATGCGGTTATGCGCTTGCGCTGCAGCCTGCGCAAGGATTGGATTTTTTTCATCCAGACCAAAATTACCCAAGGCTGTGGTGGTGAAGACCAATTGACTGGTGAATCCGAGTAGATCCAGCGTTTTCGGGCGATCTTTGGATTCAAACGCGCCCAGAGCCAAGTGATTCTTCCGAAGCATTAACTGCGCGTCATCTTCAGCCCTGAAGCTTGGATCCGACTGTAGGGCAATGGCTTTTTGAAGGTCTTGACTCACCGTGACGGGTTTATTGGCATTTTTGATGAAGGCATCGATTACGCTGGGCGCCAAATACTCGAGAATCTTATCGGGCAGCTCCATCACATGGGAGTCTGCATCGTGAACCGTTCGGCCTTCAATGTAAGCCATGCTACCGCCTATCCGCCTTCGTTATATTTTGAGAATAGCGCGACAAGCCTGAAACTCAAAATGAAAACAGAAAGACAAGGGCCGGGTGAGAAAGGCTGGACCACTCAAAGCAGAGGCTAAAAGTTAAAGGCATTCCCTTTCGGCCTTGGTGCCCGGGCATTGGCAGCGCAGCGCTTAAAGGTCCGAGCGTGCTTTCAACGATTGGGGATGCTTATCGATGTTCGGTTGCAGCGGCGCCTAGGCTGCCAGCTGCTTGGATCGGGCAGAGAGTTAAGCGCAACGTGTGCTTGTGGACTGATGATTCGCCCGGCGCTCAATGTTGACCCAAACAAAGCCATATTTACTTATTCCCCAGTAGGCTAGTAATCTTTTTGGAAGTCGGCATATAGTGTCGCTTAAACCAAATCCGCATAAGCTCGTCAGGACGCAAAGGATGAACAAAACCTACACGCTGTACGGCTCTTACGCATCCTACTACACCGCTAAGGTTCGCAGTTATCTCAGAAAGAAAGCGATTCCATTTGTTGAACGCTTACCGAGCGATCCAACGTTTCGCGACCATGTCCGGCCAGCCTCGGGCAGTCATAGGATTCCGCAATTGCAAACGCCGACCGGTGAGGTCTTGCAGGATAGTATTACGATTGTTGATTTCTTAGAAGCGCGGTTCCCTCAATTGCCCGCGATTCCGACGGCGCCGAATCAGCGGATCTTTGTGCACCTGATGGAGCTATTAGCCAGCGAAGGGCTCTTGTCGCTTGCCTGGCGGCATCGGTGGTTGTTTGAAGAGAACGAGCCCTTTATCACATTAGATTTTGGGCGCGCCTTTCGGCCGCAAGGTTCAGATGCGGACCTATTGAAATATGGCACGTTGATTTCAGATCGAATGACCGGCTACGGATTGCCGCCGTCAACTGCGCCGCTCAGAGCAGCGCTGGACGATGAATATCGTGCGCTACTGGTGTTGCTTGAAGCACATTTTAAGCAGTATCCCTACTTCTTGGGCGGGCAGCCCACTCAAGCAGATTACTCGATTATGGGTGCGCTGCATGCGCACCTAGGACGAGATCCGGCAGGCCTTCGTATGATGCAAAACCATGCGCCGCGAACGGTGCGGTGGGTTGAGCAGATGCTTCTGCCAGAGATTCAATCACCGGAGTTTTATTCGGTCGACATTTGTTTAGCCCCTAATGACCTGATTCCAGAGACCGCGCTGAATTTGTTGCGACATTTAGCGGACGCTTATGCTGAGGATTTCTTATTGGGCGCCCGCGGCTGGAACCAGGCTGTGGTGAAACATGGGGTGGCAGCTATCTCTGAGCGCCTTTCGGAAAATGATCAACCGGTACTCCAATGGTTTTCAGTCGGCATTGATGACGGGCGTTCTAAGCACGCAATCCAAGTTTATGCCGAGTGGCTCGCCCAGCGCAGCAGGCGTTTTTTCCAGACCTTGCCCCGGGTCGATCAGGCCGCTGTTTGTGGGCTGTTGGCCCATCCAGTATTGGCAGATTTATTAGCGACGCCCGTGACGTATCCACTTGTGCGGCGGTCTCAGCGTTTTCAGATTGATGGTCAAGCCGAGTAACGCGCACGGAGGCTCGTGATTTCAGGCAGCATCAACACTGGGTAGAAATCTCTGGATCGTTTTATATTGCAGGTAATCTGAGACAGGATTTTGCTTCGCCACAATTGATCTGTGGTGGGCGTGATCGGGGGGCTGAGGCCGAATCTCATTGTTAGCGAAAGGCTGAAATGATTTTTGCGGCTGCGCGCTCGCATTCTGGGCCCATTAAATGCACGCCATCGACTCCGGGGAGTGTCATGATTTGAGCAATCAGCTCCTGACAGATTTCAATCCCTGTTTGAGCTGGTTTTGGGCTGGCCTCCAATCGCGCGACAATCTCGTCAGAGATGTTCACGCCCCATAAGTTCTTTCGCATCCAGTCGGCTTGCTTCGCGGATTTCAAGGGGCCTAGCCCGATGAGAACTTTCAAGGCGTCTGGTTTGCCATGACGAAGTAATAGCTCGGTGTAACCTCGGATCACGTCGATATCAAAGCAATACTGAGTCTGGATGAAGCGCGCGCCCTCATCGATTTTTGCCATGACCGCTTTGATTGCCTCCGGGTTGGTTTGATGCTGATAGAGGTCGTCTGCCGCACCCGGATACAGAGGCTTAGGATTGTCGATGGCATTGCCATCAGAAATGGTGCCTTGGCTGAGGTGGGTCGCAAGCTGGATTAATCCGGCGCCGTTATACTCGTTAACAGCTTTTGGGCCATCGGGTGCGGGTTGATCTCCCGTTAAACACAGTACTTTGTTTACATCGATTGACAGCGCACCCAAAAGTTCTGATTCAATTGCAATCCGATTTCGATCTCGACCGGTCAATTGTAGGATCACATCTAGGCCTTTACGCTTAACCTCTGCGGCTACTAGCAAGCTCGACAGTTTGGTCTGACAATTTGGCGAATCAGTAATGTTAATGGCATCAGCGAGTTCGATAAGCGGATCTATTTTGCCGGCGGATCGAGCAAGGTCGGTCGAAAGGCTTGGCGTTGTTTCGGCAGTAAATAAGAACTCAGATTCAGGAAACATTATTACGATCTCGGGATTAGTTTTTTGGGGTCGTAAAATGGCAGCGGGCAGAGTTCGGCTTTATAACCTCCCGCTTCTGTGCTCAAGCGCAATTCACTATCAGGATCTATTGAGTGGTTCAGCCTGAGGATGCCGATGCCACAATCTAAGCTGGGGGACCAAGCTCCGGCAGTGATGGTGCCTAGGGCCTCTCCTGCTTGGTTTTCTAAACGGTCACCCCTGGTTGGTTTGACCTCTTTTGACCGAAGTCCCATGACCCTAGCTTCCCTCCGGTCAGTTTCCAGCAAAGCCGCCTGCCCAATGAAATGAGCCTTATTCAAATCAACGAATTGCCCAAGGCCCAACTCAAAGGGGTTCAAACTTTGATCAATATCAGTGCCATAGTCCAGGATGCCGGCTTCTAGTCGTCGAATATGCATAGAGGTCACATCGGACGCCAATAATTGGAAGGGGGCGCCTTCGGTAAGCAGATACTGCCAAAGTGCTTCACCATCAAAATTATCATCCTTGGAATAGATCTCGAATCCTTTTTCGCCCGTCCAGCCCGACCTTGAAATGTAGCAGGAAAGACCATTGATCTTCGATTCTGTAACAGCGTAATAAGAAAAATCGGCTTGATCGATGCCCGTTACAGTTGTCAGTAAATCTAGAGCGGTAGGGCCCTGTATTTGCAATACCCAAGAATTGAAGTCACTAATCGACGCGTCGAAGTCGCCAAGATTCGCATTGGCCCAATTTAGAAAATCACCGTTGCCTTGGACGTAGATGAATTCTTGGTCGTTCGGACGCATCAACACGCCATCCATCAGTACGCCGCCTTGGTGGTTGCAAGCAAGTGCATAAACGGCTCTGCCGACTTTTATTTTTGATACGTTGCGGGTAAAAAGTTGCTGCAAAAATTCGACGGCATCTTTGCCGGTAATCCTGAGTGGTGTCTCGGGTACATCGTAAAGACAAGCGTGTGTTTTCAAATGCTGATAATGCGTGACCTCGTCGTAGTTCGAACTGATCGGGTACAACCGTTCGTTGTAGATCCCATAGCGGGTTTCGGGTCGATCGTTACAGGCAAAAAATGGCGACTTCTTAAACCGGTGATCAGAAACGGGTAGAAAGGAAATTGCCATCGTGCCTCCTGTTTTGGGTGTCAAATCTCGCCGATATTCGTTTTAAATTTGGCTCTTTCGTCAAGCCCAAAGGATCAAAACCGAGGTTATTCAAGTTCGAGAATGTAGCACTTTTGCTTCATCTAGTGCTAGAGGCATCTGCCGTAAAAATAGAGGAGACCTGGTTTCGTGCTTGGTGTAATTAGGTCATTCGTTGAGCTGCGGCAAAAGCTTTTTTGGCTACTGGACAGGCTGTTAAATGGGGTTGCCGATTCGTGAAAATTGCGCGCGTTTCACAAAGGCTTAGTGGCTTAATGGGTGAGGAGATCCTATAAAGGCGGCTTCATCACTTTGAAAACCACTCGGTCAAAATACTTTGCCTGGGGCTTCGTAGTCAGCGAGCCGCGTGATGGTCATTTTCTCAATCAGCTGCTGAGGAAGATCGCCTAACTTTTTACGTTCTGGTGAGTTGAAGTAAGCTGCTTCTAGAACGTCTACCTGAGCTTCTGTTTCAAAACTTCTGAGCCAAATAAACGTGTTGGAGTCGAGTGCTTGCCAGGTGCCGTGGATCGCCATACCTAAGCGCTCGTGCAGGGGTCGGAGATGGGTTTCAAAGACCTCGATCCAAGCCGACATTTTGCCAGGATAAATATCGTATTGTCGCAGTTGAAAAATCATCAGTGTAGGTTCCAGAGTCGCTAAATAAGTATTCTAAACAGCCTTCACGGCAAGTCACAAACCTTCGGCTCAAGATCTAGGGCGGCAAGCAGGCGGCCAAAACCGATGAATTGGCCAATCATCATGCCGAGTTCAAGGATTTGCTCGTCGGTGAACCCAGTTCTGAGTCGGTCAAAAAAAGCATCATCCATACTATGGTGATCGTTCGCCAATCGTTCGGCGTACTCCAGCGCTAAGCGCTCATCGTGTGTAAATGAATTGTGGTTTGCATCAAGTTCCGAGATTTTTGCCTCAGAAAGCTTTGGGGTTTCTCCTTCTGCCACCTGCAGAAGCCGAGTGTTGAGTCAGGTAAAGCAGTCGTTCAGACGAGCAACCTTAAGGCGAACCAGTTCAATCAGGGCCTCATCAAGACTGTGGCCTTGTCGAGCAGGGAGGTAGAACGAAAAATAATTCTTGAAAAACGTCGGTGCGTTGGCAAGTCCCCGTGTGAGCGCAGTATCGCGACCGGCGGCTTGCAGGGCTTTGACTTGCGCCAAGGTTTCGGGCGGTAAGTCATCATCGTCGAGTAATTTAATTCTGGGCATGGAGATTCTCCTCGTTCTTGAGTGTAATCACTCATTTGTTCAGAAGCTAGCCGCAAGTCTGCATTTTGGATGGGCCTGCTGAAGATGAGGTTAGGGCTACTGTCGGTTTGGCGTTGGGAATAGTCAGGTCTTTTTGTAAACATCATCGCTGGGATGCGCGCGCGCACAAAAATAAATTGCGTGGACTTTTGGTCTGGTTTGGCTCAGACGGTAAACTCAGGACAAAAAAAAGGCCCCGTAAGGGGCCTTCTTCTTTGCTAACTACAAGACCTTAGAGTGTGAATCGAAGTGAAACACGGTACTGTCTTGGCGACTGATAGGCTGTGGTCAAACCTGAGTAAGGGTTGATCCCGCCTCGAGGCTCACTTTCATTAATTTCAGTCGGCTTTTGCATATTGAAGACGTTGAAAACATCCAAAGACACGTCTAGTTCACTGTCACCCATTTCAAAGGTGTATTGAGTGTTGACGTCTAAACGGAAGACATCTGATGTTGTGCCAAGGCTGCCACGTTGTGTTGGTTCGCCATCGCAGAAGAACGACTCGTCCCCATACGCCGCAGCGAAATCATCCGTTGGGTGAACACCGAAGCAATTTTTTGGACGACCTGAGATCCAACTTGCATTGGCGCCCAGCTGCAAAGAGCCGTTGCCAATATCCGCTAACCGGTAGTAACCAAATGCCTTGATCGTATGCTTACGATGGTTCGGCAAATCGCCATAGCCGAAATCGGTGAGGCCTGGTTGGTCGAAGTTGGTGGTTAAGCCAGCATCATCCTGTCCGTTGTCTGATCGAACGTAGCCTTCGTTGTTGCCTTTGCTGGATGCCAACGTGTAAGACGTGCTGAGGTACCAGTTCTCGCCCATTTTGCTAGCGCTCAACTCAAGCGCTCGGTATTTTCGCTTCGCACTTGGATATTGCAGTACATCTGATGACAGATCAATGAACTCGTCCTGTTCGGGAATAAAGATCCGCATGTCGTTACCAGGGTTGGTCAAAACATACTGATGAAATCCAGTGAAAACATCTTCAACCGTATCGCCGGCCAGTTCCTCATCCCAGGACCCAGATTGGTTGTAGTATCGAATGACACCGGCGTCGATAGCGACGTCTTCAATAGATACCTTGAGGTCTCGAACCATGGCCTTTATACCAACGTTCCAACCAGAATCCATTAGCTTGTCGTATCCAACAACAAATTCTTCCTGATACATGGGCTCGATGTTAGCGTCTGTTACCGAGCGCGTGTCGGGCACGTCACCATCGGCAAAGACCGCGGTTTCAAGTACAGCACCGAGATTGGTCGGCACGTCGTACTGATCCGCGCTGACGCCATCCCAAGCATAGTAGGTGTGAATGTAAGTTTCACCGCCGGCTAAACGAATATTGGTATTCGCAGCGACGGGTAGGTAATACCGGCCAAACGACCCAAAGATCTTCGAGGTGCTATCGCCAGTAGGGTCAAACACTGCTGAGATTCTTGGTGCAATTTGATCATCAACTTTGATGAAGGGCTCGCGATTTGAGTTCATGTTATTGAACGACTCGTTTCGTAAACCGAGTTCAATGGTTAACCGGTCATTAACATACCAAGTGTCCTGAATGTAAAACGAGTCAGATTCGGTATCAAAGCTGCCGCCGATTCTGTAGTCGCGATATCGTGCATTCGGTACGGGATTTTCCTCACTGGACCATGCTCGGTTTGAATTATAGATCCCAGTTGGATCGCGCAAGATGTACAAGCCGCCTGGAAACTGCGAGTTATTGGTCGCGGTTGTGACCTCGTTATCGATCCCCAATTCGATCAAGTGATCGCCTAGGTCGAAAGATAAGTTTGCGCGCAGCATCTCGCGCTTGTCCTGACCGACTTCAATGAGCGCAAATGGCGAAACGCCAATGTATTCAAACCCGGCGTCAGGAGACCAATTGATAACTGTTGGGATGGTATCCGTTGAACCTAGGGTTGTTCGGTTGGCTTCGTTCTCGCCATAGCTCACAGACAATTCAACATTGTCACCGAACCGACCTGTATAGGTTGCAATCCAGTTGTCACCGCCGCGAGAGTAGATGGTGGTGCCAAAGTAATCGCCGACGGCATCGCGAATGTTGCTGCCATCTTCATCTTCTTCATAAGTATAGTTGTAAATATCTTCTTCGTAATCCGCCTCATCACTGAAAGCTGTATATTCGAAGTGGTGATTGTCGGTGATGTAAGCGTCGAGTTTCCCGCCCCAAAACGTTGAGGAGTTGTCACTGAAGTAGGCGAGGCCGCCTAACTTGCCATAACTTTCGAACTCATTTGCAACTTCAGAGCCGAGTACGTAGAAAAACACTTTGTCCTTCCAGATTGCGCCAGACGCCCAAAAGTCATAAGTCTGACCTCGGCTAACATCTCTATCGTTATAAGCGCCATAAGTGTTTTTACCGGTTGTTCCGAGTCCGGCTTGATAGGCATTGACACCCATCTTGAACTCGTTGCTACCACTTTTCGTGATGGAGTTGATAACGCCGCCGGTTGAACGACCATATTTGGCACTGTAACCACCAGTCTTTACCTGGATTGTGTCATAGAACTCAAAGGGGACTGTTGAGAACCCAAGGCCGTTTCGGAAGTTCGTTGTATTAAGTCCGTTGATGTAGGAAGTGTTCTCAGCAACCGATGATCCGGCAAAAGACGTGTTGCTACCAAAGGCGTTGTCGCCTCGGATCACGCCCGGTGCAAGCAGGGTGACAGAGCTCAAGCTTCGACCGACTGGCAGTTCTTGGAGTTCTTCTGTGCTGATGACCAGGCCAGATTCTGCGATTGCAATATCAACCGCTGCGACGCGCGCGCCTTGAACAATAAGTTCTTCCATCGCTGAACCCATAGTCAACGACGTTGAACTACCCAGTCTGACTGAGACTACCTGTTGGTCGATGACATCATTGCCCTCGGTGAGTGTAACCGTGTAATCGCCGGGCGGTAGGTTCCCGATTCGGAAACTATTGTCTGATGCGGTGGTGCGATAAACCAGACCACGCTCAATATTTTCGACGGCAACATCGGCTGCTGGCGTGCCAACAATGCGGCCTCGTAACAGGCCTGTCGTGTCGTCGGCGATTGCTGTTAAAGCAAGACCCGCCGCGCCTAAGGCGAACGAAAGTTTGCTGAGAAATCTCAACGTCATAATAACCCCCTATTTTAAAACTCTTTCTGTATTGTTTGATTTTGAAAACACTGTGAGCCAATGATTGACTGCTTCATTGACGCGGAGAATGCTCCACTTCTAACATTTAACAGCATTTCTCAGCTTTTGACAACGCGCTTTTTTTAAAAGCGAGCCCGGTAAATAAGGGTTATGCGCCGATTAATTCCAAATTCTGAAATAATTCACTTCTTTAGGGATCGATTGATACGCCGAAATGGGCTTCGCGCGTTGCTCAAGCGCTTTGGGGTCGGGTCGGGGTCCAACCAATTACATGGGCAGTTTGGCTGCGAAAACCATTTGGTTAGGGTGCGATGTTAGGCGTATTTAGGGCGCAGCTTGTTAAAAGATAACTTCCTTTTGATAATTGAGACCGCTCGCGAGGGGTTGTGTCGCGATCGTGAGATGTTCGCCTGAGCATGGCAAAACAGAGTCGACGCATACCATCTTGAGGTAGTCGCGCACCTTCTTGAGGTAGTAAGGCGGTTGCATGCCAGGAGATGTTGCCCAGTATAGCTTGACCCTGGAGCCTTGTTTTTTTGGGAGGCTAATAATGATGCTTTATGAGCTATAACCTTGCGGTCTTTAATGATTTTGGAAGAGATCCGTGTTTGAGAAAACGAGGATTCCCGAGCGGTCGAAGTGGCCGCCTCTAGTTGGGCCCCACGGGGCCGAACGCAGACATCTTTTATGTTTCGCTGGAATCCAAAGATCCAGCTTGACGATAAGGGTTGGCTTGGGTTTAATGAGCGCCTGCCTGAGACTGCACCAGTTGCAAAAGCATGGAAAACGTTTGAAATGGCCAGATAGCTCAGTCGGTAGAGCAGAGGATTGAAAATCCTCGTGTCGGTGGTTCGATTCCACCTCTGGCCCCCATTTTCTTCTTTGAAAAGCCGCTAACGCCCTAATCAGATCTGGTTTCTGCCGAAATACCTGACTAGGCGTGGACAAAACTGAAGACACTGAAGCATCCTTCTTACAACTACCGATAAGTTGGCGTGTACCATT
>JABGTE010000139.1 GCA_018647445.1 Gammaproteobacteria bacterium | reverse complement strand
CTTGCCCGCGCTATGTTCCCACACCGGGACGCAATGCAAGGCTCAAAAAAAGCCTTGGACGGTTCTTATTGGGACAATGTGAGTAATGAGTCTGGCGAGAGGTTTCTGGTGACCTAAAAGGGCTTGAGTTCGAGGAACAGCTCGAAGTAATCCGACAAGATTTGCTTGATATCCATTGGCATGAAGGCCGCCGAATTGACGCGAATTCATATTGGCGCGTATCTATAATCAAACACCTTGGTTGATTAGGAATCCTACCCCGGTAACCCTTTCTTGTTGAGCCCGATTCTTGGCTTAGCGCAAACCCAGAAGCTCTTTTTCAGGCCGCCCAAGGCTAAGCGTTTGCTTCAATCCTTTCAAGACAGAATCTTTGCAGCGCCAAGAAGCCTGTGCTTTATCGTCGGTAAATTTGGTTGGCGGAGCGCCCCGGAGATGCGTTGACCTTTGTGATGCATTTAACGGGCGGTTGGACGTTGTGCCTGATGGCAATCAACTGATTATCCATATGTAGTACAGGCGTTTTGGCAATCGGAGTGTTGAATGCAGTCGCGACTATGACGACAAAGCTGACCACCGGGTCGATTTCTAGGCGCTATCCAGCAATTTTTTGTAAACTTCCGAGCCGGGGCACTTACGCTATTTGGCGTTGATGGACACATTAAGGCGAACACCTCTGACGATTGCTGTGAACAATGCTGCAGATCAGCAGAAACGTTGAGTACATGGCGTAAGGCATACAAGATATTTAATTCGTTGCGCTGCTCACGTGGATTTATCGTTGGCTGGGCTTTTTTTAGCCCACGAAGGCATAACAAGCGCTGCTGCTAAGCGAGACCAATAGGATGTTAATAGTGTTGCAAAGATTAGGTTTACTGTGCCTGTTGTGGGCGGGGCTGTGGGCCGTCCCAAGTCAAGCCGGTAGCGCCTACCCTCCAGGGCCTGAACGATTTGATCATACCCATGCAGGTTGGGCCAAATTGTTGCTCCTAGCTGTGCACACAAATCAAGGAGGGAGCGTATCAAAGCTGGACTATCAAGTTTTTTCAGATGATACCCGGACCTTCGACAACTATTTAAAAGCCTTGAGCGCAGTCAGTGTCGAGCAATTCGAAGAATTTTCTCGGTCCGAGCAGCTGGCTTTTTTGCTGAACGCCTACAACAGCTTTATGGTTGCAAAGATCATGAAGCGCTATCCAAAGATTGCTTCGGTCTGGGACTTCGGCCGCGTGCTCAATGCTCCGTTCAAACACCGGTTTTTTGATCTTCTGGGTAAACGAAGGAGTCTCGATGATATTGAACATCGTTTAATTAGAGGCAACCCGGTGCTCATGGACCCTCGGATTCATTTTGCGGTGAATTGCGCATCGGTGGGTTGTCCCGCGCTACGCGGAGAGCCTTTCTTGGCGCCGAGATTGGGTGCTCAACTCGAGGATCAAACAATCCGTTTTCTTAATGATCGGAATCGGAACTATTATGATGGCGAATCAGAGCGGCTGGTTGTGTCCCCACTTTTCGACTGGTATCGAGGCGACTTTAAACCACCGAAAAATCAGGCCCCGCAAAATGTGGTTGGTTTTTTGCTTTATTACGCGGCAGCGCTAGAACTCAGCGGAGATCAACAAAAGCATCTGGCAGAGGGCAGGGTCACGATTGATTATTCAAATTACGATTGGCGATTGAATGCCGTTACGGGTAAGCACGCTTTAAGCGAAAGCGAATGAGTCAGTCCTTAAGTATTATCATTCCAGTATTGAACGAAGCAGAAGCGCTGCCGAGTCTGCTTGAGTCATTGCAACCTCTCAGGGCCGCGGGTGTCGAGGTTATTGTCAGTGATGGCGGGAGCTCTGACGATAGTAGGGCTATTGCTGATCCTTTGACGGATGTCATTTTAAAGGGCGAGATTGGCCGCTCAGCCCAAATGAATGCCGCGGCTAAGGTGGCAAAAGGGGATTGGTTATTGTTCTTGCACGCCGACTCGATATTACCCGCGATTTCAGCACAAACGTTTATTCAGAGCTTGGTTGGTTGCCAAGCGCAGTGGGGATGGTTTCGAGTCTTTATCGCCGGACGTCACCCGGGTCTTTTGTTGACGGCATGGTTAATGAATCGTCGATCGAAATGGACATCAATTGCAACGGGTGATCAGGGTTTGTTTGTGCGAACCAGTTTGTTTCGATCCTGCCAAGGGTTTCCCGAACAATTGTTAATGGAAGATATTGCGCTGTGCCGGCGACTCAAAAGACTAGCTCAGCCTGAGGTTTTGCCGCTGACGCTGACGACGTCCGGCCGGCGTTGGGAGCAACAGGGATGGTTGACAACGGTGCTTAAAATGTCTTGGTTTCGATGGGTCTATTGGCTGGGTGTATCTCCTACGACGTTGCACCGGTGGTATCAAAATGTCCGCTGATTTAGTGCTGCAAATTTTCGCGAAGGCACCCGTGTTAGGTCGCGTTAAAACGCGATTAGGACGTGAGATAGGAGCCGTTGCAGCGCTGCATTGGTACCGCATATTGGTTCATCGCACACTCATGATTGCAGCGAGGGTGCCTGCCCAGGTGCAGGTTTGGTGCCCCTACGAGGATGATCCATTTGAGCTGGAGCAGTTAGTCGATGGCCTAGGGATGACTTTCTATCAGCAGTGCTCCGGTGATCTTGGTAGGCGAATGGAATTTGCTTTACAAGCGGGCCTCAGATTTGGGCCACGGGTTTTGCTGATCGGTGCTGATTGTCCGGTCTGGACCCCAGAAGCCTTAACCTCGGCAGGGCAGGCGCTTTCAGCGGCGTCTATGGTTTTGGTTCCTGCGGATGATGGCGGTTATGTGGGGATCGGCGTTAGCGAGTCTGTGCCGCCAGTCTTTGAGGGTGTGTCCTGGAGCAGCGCGTTGGTAACCTCGCAGACGCGAAGGTTGATGGCGCAGGCCGGCGTCGATTGGTTGGAGTTACCTACGCTTTGGGATGTTGATCGACCGGACGATCTTGACCGCTGGTTAAAGGCCGAACCGAATCTGCCCAGGCCAATTGTCGGTTAGTTGGCGGGTGCCCGCAGTGCGATGTTTGCCGAGCACGATCTACGCCAGTCACTGGTGGTTAGGATGAATAACCACGGTTTCCCCACTCTGAGAAACGCACCCTGGTTCCAGCCGGTTAGTTGCCGTCCTCGTTAGCGCATCTAAATAGCCTTTGTATGATTGAAAATCGTTGGCTCAACGATTGAAAACTTGACGATATTGATAGTACTAACAAGGCATCTCAAGAGGTAGAAACCCCTTAGCTTCTGATGAGAGTGACGGCGCCACGTAGTTCGCTTTAAACAACCTTCACATCGGTACTAAATCTAGATTTTTTATTTTAGTGGTTTATAGAGCGCGGAAAAGAGCGGAGAATCTTACGCTGCCAGCGCGAAGGTCTTCCTTTTATTGCTAGACGCACAGCTTTTCTGGCATCAGGTTATCGGCCTCGCCCGCAGGTGCCTGAGACGCGCAGTGATGCTCTGGCAACTTCTATAGCTGCTTTACCTGTTCGCATTAGTAGTACATAGCAATGCTAGAAGTCCCGTCGGGTGAAGCGGGAGGTGCCCCCGGCGTAGCGACTGATATGCCGGCAATGGGCGGGCGGTAGGGCAGAAATTGATCAGCTGCTACCCATCTGGATTCGGCGTTGTAAAAGCCGCCATTCCCGGCGCAACGTTAATCCGATCTTGCCAACAACAGCCCTGAAAACTGCTTACCACTTGCCCAATCGATTGCGAGTTCTGCCTCATGCTTCTGTGCGAAGGGGCCGATCATGACTCGATGCACATCAGGAGTAGACTCAACGAAAATATCAGCACTTAAATAGCCTTCAAGTAATGCTTCAGCTCTAAAGCTGTCCGCATTGTTTTGTTTCGAGAACGCGCCTATCTGAACGTAATAGAATTTGGGGGCGTCTGCTTCCGAACCAGTGTCTGGTTTCTTTAAGGTCGCGTTATAAGCATCCTTAATGACCGATATGCTGGACTCGGAAAGGTTGTCATAAAACGTGTAGTCGATTTCCGCCACGTGTTCAGTGACGCTATCAACCAACTGTTCTGCCGGCATTTGAGTTGCTGTATCGGGCTCATAAGCAAGGACGGTCATAAGAACCCCCAGAACAAATCCAATTAGGTATTTCATTACGGCGTTCTCCTGTACTGACCACGTTACGGCTTAGGTGCTGGTAAACGCATCTTAGGCGGCACATTGTACTTATCCAACTCTTGCTGTTTTGCTGTTTTGCCGTTTATGGAATCAAACAGAATAAAGGGGACAAAGCAATTGTCCAAGCAACGACGGGCGCCTTAACGTCGTCGCGGATCGCCGGCCGTTCTTAGTCGTTGGGACTCCTTAAAAAAAATACGGAGGCAACCCTCGTCCTCATCCAGCAGAACGCAATGACCTTTACTTCCTGAGAAGAAAAATGCTTCGCCTCCGTTCACCTGCGGTGCCAGACGACGTTCTGCCAATAAACTTCGCACCAGGGAGTTAGGACTTTGACATCGAAATCATAAGCTCTCTAAACTACCTACGTCTAAACTCTCAACGAACGCCACAAATTTAGTCGCAGCCAAGGACATCGGCTTTTCCAAGTTACGTAGGATGCCAATTTCATAGGTAATTTTTGGTGACAGGGAATAGAGACCGACATCTTTAGGCAAATTAGAAGGCGAAATATTGAAATCGTCTACCAAGGCAAAACCAATGCCCTCCGCCACGAGCGACTTCGCGACCTCTATCGTTTCAGTTTGCACCACCCAGTTTAATTTCAGACCATTTCGTTGCAGATAACGCTCCAGAGAGTCTTGAGTTTCACTTGACTTCAGGTTCTTGATTCTAATGAAGGGTGCATCTAGTAATTCTCTAATATCGAGTTCGGCATTGTTACTGTGAAAACTCGGCGGTGTCATTAACAGCATCTGCCCCTTCTTCAGAGTCTGTTTATGAATTAGATCTGAGGCTTCAGGGTTAAAACAGATGACAATATCAAACGTTAACTCGAGTAACTGGTTTTCCAATTCAGCACTCTGCAGATTAACGATGTTAATGAGCGCTTCGGGTTCTTGTTGCAAATAAGCCTTTATAAGCCGGGGCATTAGCCGCAACCCTAATGAGGGGGTACAACCTACATCGATATAACCTAACTGCTCGCTGAGCAAGTTTCGGGATACATTATTAAATTGTGATATCTGCTGGTTTACCACCTGAGCATGCTTGTAGAGAATATCTGCTTCTGGCGTCGGGATAAGGCGCCGTCCTTGTCTAAGAAATAAGATCAAGTTCAATTTTTGCTCTGAATAGCGCAGTGAATTACTAATAGATGGCTGAGACACGTTAAGGCTGCGTGCCGCCCGGGTCAGGGAGCCTTCCTTGTAAACCGTGTAAAAAACCTCAATCTGCTTCGAATTAAGCATAGCTGCCTCACGATAGTATTGAGCCTGTATAGAAGTAACCTACTAACCCATAACTTCAAATTATAAATTTGCAAGCAGAAACAGCATAAGACTCGCCGCGTAAATTAACAAGATTTCTGGCGAACCTAATAGCCTTATAAGTCATCAAATACTTTCCCACTCGATGTAAATTACGAGCGGCAGTCATGCTGTAATTCGCCAATCCAATGTTATTAAACATTGCACGTTAGAGCTTACATGGCCTGTCACTTTTCTGACGCAAAACCAAAACTAATAAAGCCGAAAAGCGTCGTATTATCGGCTCTAAGTGGCACCAACATGAGATAGTTACGATTTATTGAACTATAAGCTTAGGTTATAAACATAGGAAATCTTTTCTGTTCCAAAAATATCTCTTTGAATTATGCTCCAGATATTAAAAATTCAGAGTAGAAATTATGCGGAATTCAATCGTTTCAGTCTTCGCGTTCACTGTACTTGCTTGTTCCTATGCCAACGCAGAAATATCAGATGCGACGGATGCTGAGATGGAGGAAGTTGTGGTGGTCGGATCTCAGATCAAAGGCGCCAAAATTACGGGCGCGCTACCGGTCTCCGTGATTTCGCTCGCTGATATTGAGGCAACGGGTGTAGATTCTGGTGATGACCTGCTCGAATACGTAGCCGAACAAGG
>JABGTE010000238.1 GCA_018647445.1 Gammaproteobacteria bacterium | reverse complement strand
GTGAATCTTGCGTTTGGGGTGATGACCCGGGCGGCGCCACAAATCAATATTTTTGCAGTGGGCTTCCCCATTACCATTATTGCTGGATTTATCATGATCATGCTGAGTTTGCCGGTCTTCCTGCCGCAGTTTGCGGCATTGCTTGAAGCCGGATTCTTACAGATGCTGGTGATTTTGGAGTAAGGCATGGCTGAAGATACTTCCCAAGAAAAAACAGAAGAACCCACCGAGCGCCGGCTTGCAGACTCGCGCAAGAAGGGCCAAACCGCGCGTTCGAAAGAACTCAATATCCTGTTAAGTTTGATGGCAGCCTCAATTGGCATGGTGTTTTTGGGTCAGTATCTGATGACCGATCTGCACGCGTTAATGACTCAAGGGCTCGCTTTTGAGCCGTCACGAATTCGTAACCCAGATCAGATGTTTGAGGCGATTCGCACCCAGGCCGCCCTCGGCTTATCGGCGATTTTGCCATTTCTAGCCTTGTTAGTGTTTTCTGCTTTTCTAGGCCCGGTTGCGTTGGGTGGTATGGTTTTTAGCGTGGAGGCCTTGGCGCCGAAGCTTGAAAAAATCAGCCCGATGAAAGGCCTTGTTCGAATGTTTGGGGTTCAAAGCCTAATGGAGCTGATCAAAGCTTTATGTAAGTTTTTGTTGGTCGCGACCGCGGCGATTCTGATTATTTATTACTCGATGAACACGATTATCGGGCTTGGGTATATGAGCTTTTTTGCTGCCCTAGCCAGTACAGGTGATTTGTTGATGTGGTCTTTTATTGGGTTTAGCTCTGTGCTGATTTTTGTAGCCAGTATTGATGTGCCTTTCCAGCTTTGGAATCACAACAAGCAGCTCAAGATGACGATGCAAGAAGTCAAAGATGAAATGAAGGAAAGCGAAGGGCGCCCGGAAGTGAAAAGCCAGATTCGTCGTATGCAACGTCAGCTCTCTGAGCAGCGCATGATGGATTCGGTGCCCATGGCCGATGTCATTATCACCAACCCAACTCACTATGCCGTCGCGCTTAAATATGACCAAGAAGGTAATGGTGCCCCGCGCGTTGTGGCCAAGGGTCAAGATTTTATGGCGCTAAAAATTCGAGAAGTGGCAGAAGCCAATAATGTGCCAATTTTTGAGGCTCCCCCGCTAGCGAGAGCCCTGCATGGCATGGTTGAGATCGGTCATGAAATACCCGGCGATCTGTTTAAAGCCGTGGCCCAGGTTCTAGCTTATATCTTCCAACTAAAGACCATGGGTCAGCAAACCCCAGTCAAACCGGTGGCACCCAGTTACTTCGATGTGCCCGACAAGTATAGAGGTGAAGTGGTATGACAATGAATGCCCCGCAACCAACCCAAGCGGTTGATCTGTCGAATATGGTTAGAGCCGTAGGGCTCGGAACCCCGATATTGATTTTATTGCTGCTGGCGATGATGGTATTACCATTGCCGCCACTGGCACTGGATTTGCTCTTTACCTTTAATATTGCGCTATCACTGATGGTGCTCTTGGCGGCGGTGTATGCCCTGCGGCCCCTCGATTTTGCGGTCTTTCCAACCATTCTGCTGATTGCAACGTTGCTGCGGTTAGCCTTGAATCTGGCATCAACTCGGGTTGTGTTGTTGGAAGGGCACACGGGTACCGATGCCGCCGGCCAAGTGATTAAGGCTTTTGGCGACTTTGTTGTGGGCGGCAATTATGCCGTCGGTTTGGTCGTCTTCGCCATTCTGGTCATTATAAACTTCGTCGTGGTCACCAAAGGTGCCGGCCGGGTCTCAGAAGTGTCTGCCCGATTTACCTTGGACGCGATGCCAGGCAAGCAGATGGCCATTGATGCGGATATGAATGCGGGGGTGTTATCCCAAGAAGAAGCCCGCGTTCGCCGAGCCGATGTTGCCCGGGAAGCAGACTTTTATGGGTCAATGGATGGTGCCTCCAAATTCGTTCGGGGCGACGCCATTGCCGGTTTGTTGATTCTGTTTATTAACATCATCGGCGGACTGGTTATCGGGATGGCGCAGCACGATTTATCCCTCAGCGTTGCAGCAGAAAATTACATTCTGTTAACAATCGGTGATGGCTTGGTCGCGCAGATTCCGTCACTGCTACTCTCAACCGCCACAGCCATTGTGGTCACCCGGGTATCGGATTCGTCTGAGATGGGTGATCAGATTTTGACTCAGTTGTTGAGCTCCAGTAAATCTCTATACATTACGGCCGCGGTGATTGGCGCTTTGGGATTAGTGCCGGGCATGCCGAACTTTGTGTTTTTGAGCATCGCGGCGGCATTGGTCGGACTTGGTATGTTCTTGACCCAGTCCCGCACGGAAACCACCGAGCGAGCTGAGGCGGCAACCTTAGAAGCTCTGCCCGCGCCCAAGCCAGTGGATGAAGAATTGAGTTGGGATGATGTGCCCCAGACCGACATGATTGCGTTGGAAGTTGGGTATCGCCTGATTTCCTTGGTGGACAAAGCTCAGGGCGGCGAGCTCCTTGGTCGAATCCGAAGCGTTCGTAAAAAGCTTTCTCAAGATCTTGGGTTCCTGCTGCAATCAGTGCATATCCGGGACAACTTGGATCTGAATCCGAATCACTACCAAATACAAGTAATGGGCGTACCGGTTGCCAACGGCGTGATTTATCCAGGTAAAGAAATGGCGATCAACCCGGGGCAAGTGTTTGGTGAGCTCAATGGTATTGCAGCGAAGGACCCGACGTTCGGTCTTGATACGGTCTGGATTGAGCCTGCGCAGAGAGAGGAGGCACAATCCCTGGGTTATACCGTGGTTGATGCAGGTACGGTAATCGCAACCCATTTGAGTCAAATCCTGAAAGACCATGCACATGAATTCCTGGGTCACGATGAAGTGCAGCAGCTTTTGGACAATCTGGCCAAATCTGCGCCTAGGTTGGTTGAGAGTCTTGTGCCGAATTTACTGAGCTTAGGCGCGGTCCTTAAAGTGATGCAAAACCTGTTGGCCGAGCAGGTCCCGATTAAGGATGTTCGGTCGATCGCCGAGGCTTTGGCGGATGGTGCATTGAAAAGTCAAGATCCTGACGCTTTAACGACCGGTGTCCGTATTGCGCTGTCGAGAACAATTTATGAGCAAATCAATGGGTTAGAGCCCGAGCTAGAAGTTTTGTCCCTTGAACCAAGGTTGGAACAGATGTTGCAAGATGCAGTAAGAGGACAACAACAATCGATGGGGCTCGAGCCCGGATTAGCAGAGCAAATGTTGCAACAGATTAACGACGGCGTGATTCAAATGGAGAACCAAGGTAAGCCCGCCGTATTACTGGTTGCATCAACCATTCGGCTTTGGTTGGCGAGTTTGGTGAAGAGTAATAATAAAGGCTTGCATGTGTTGGCGTATGACGAAATACCCGCTGAAAAACGCATTCGAGTGGTTGGAACGGTTGGTAATGCGCAGGCAGCTTAACGCCTAACGGTTTGGAGAAAGACATGGAAATTAAACGATTTTTAGCAGATGACGTTCGGGAAGGGATGCTCAGTGTTCGCAGCCTGTTAGGCCCTGAGGCCGTGATTCTATCGAATCGGCGGGTCGGTCAGAAGATTGAAATTCTGGCGACCAATCAGTTCGATGCCGATGCGCTAGAGGTATCCGATGTCACGAAAAAATCAAAGGTTGAGGTTTCGGACTTTGGTGATGCAAGCCAGCGCGTAAGTGCTGCGCCGATAGCGCCTGAGCATCCGCGGGAGTCAGTGCCGATGGCGCAAGCCCCGACGGCATTGTTGGCGGAAGGATCAGTAGGGTTGACGCATCAGATCGCGAGTGATGCCGCGGCGCCGCAACGTATGGAGGATCTAGAGCCGGTACCAGCGAAAGTCAGCCTGTCGGATCGGATGCTTGGTTTGGGCGAGCGTTTGCCGGGCCTCGCTGCAAAAACCGTCGAGCCGCGGCAAGTTGTTGCCGCGCCGAAGTTACAAGAGATTTCTGGCCTTGGCACCGAGACCCTAAACGGCTTACAGCAAGAGCTGGGCAACCTTAGAACCCTGCTGGTCGGTGAGTTGGCCAAGTTGCGTGCTGAGCGATCGGATTCGCAAGAGGCGGTGATCCAAGCAAGGCTGCGACTGTCTGAGCTCGGCCTGAACCCCTTTAGTTTAGATCAGCTGATGGGCGATTTTGATGCGCAGCGTTTTGAAGCCTGTGAATCGGTCGTAAACCAGTGGCAGCAATTGTTAGAACTTGTCGGCTCGCAATTACAGTCGGTCGATGAGGAAGTGATTGATGCAGGCGGCGTATTTGCTGTTATCGGCACCACAGGCGTGGGTAAGACAACGACGGTTGCCAAGTTAGCCGCGCGCTATGCGCTCAAGCACGGCCGCGAGTCGGTCGCACTGATTACAACCGATGCGTTTAAGATGGGTGGGCAAGATCAGTTGCTGACCTTTGGGAAGTTGCTCAACATCCCAGTGGCGGTTGCAGTCGACGCCGAACAGTTGACCGACGCGTTAAAGCGCGCCATGGACAAGAAGCTTGTGCTCATCGACTCAGCAGGGATGAGCGAGCGTGATATCAAGTTGAACCGTCACTTAAGTCGGATCAAAATGCATGACGCCTACCCGAAGAATATCTTGATCGTTTCTGCGACCAGTCAGTTAGGGCTAGCTGAGCAGGTCATCAGTCAGTACGATCATGCCAAGGTTCATGCGGCTATTTTGACCAAAACGGATGAGGCGATTAATCTAGGATCCGGGTTATCAACTTTGTTAAAGTCGCAGTTACCCTTAGCCTATAGCTGTCATGGTCAGGGTTTGTCGGATATCCGATTGGCTAAAATCACAGCACTCTTGGCGGATGCGTTTGCTATGATGAAGATGGCGCAAGTTGCTGAACCCACAACCGATAGGGACGAACAAATCCATGCCTGATCCAGTTCGAGTCATCGCCGTTACCAGCGGTAAGGGCGGTGTTGGAAAAACCAATATCTCGGTCAATCTGGCCGCATCGTTATCGCTTGCGGGTCAGCGGGTAATGCTGATGGATGCAGACCTTGGGCTAGCCAATGTTGATGTATTGCTCGGCCTTGAGCCGCATTTTGATCTGCAACATGTCATCAGCGGCGAGAAGTCACTGGATGAGATCATTGTCCAGGGTCCTCTCGGAATACACGTGGTGCCGGCGAGCTCCGGGGTTGAGAAAATGGCAGAGCTGACGAGCGTCGAGCACGCGAGTTTGATTGCGGCGTTTAGTGAACTCAAACAGCCTATTGATATTTTGATCGTTGATACGGCAGCGGGCATAGCCGATGGCGTCGTGTCGTTTGCTAAAGCCTGTCAGGAAGTCATTGTGGTGGTGTGTGATGAACCCACGTCCCTGACCGATGCTTACGCCTTAATTAAAGTCTTGTCCATGCGGCATGGCATTAAGCAATTCCAGATTTTGGCGAACATGGTGAAGGATGAGCGCCAGGGTCTCAATTTATATGAGAAGCTACTGAACACGACCGATCGGTTCTTAGAAGTTGGCCTCAAGTATTTAGGCGCGGTCCCATTTGATGAACAATTAAGACAATCGGTTCGAGCCCAAAAGCCAGTGGTTGAAGCCTATCCGCGCAGTCCTGCCTCGAAAGCCCTAGTGCGCATTAGTGAAAAAATTAATCGGTGGCCTTTGCCAGATCAGGCAACGGGATACCTTCAGTTCTTTGTTGAGCGCTTGCTCGCGGCTGCGGGTTCAACCGCAAAGCCGGTAGCGGCAGATTAGTCATGAACGCAGCCTCGGTCTACGCTAGCCAGCAGAATTTGCAGCAAAATGAAAAAATTGCCGCTCATTTGCCGTTGGTCAAGCGGATTGCGCTGCATCTTTTAGCAAGATTACCGAGCAGTGTTGAACTAGATGATTTGCAACAGTCAGGTCTCTTGGGTTTGTTGAGTGCCGTTCGGAGTTTTTCACCAGACCAGGGCGCGAGCTTTGAAACGTATGCTGGGATTCGAATTAAAGGCGCCATGCTGGACGAACTCAGGAAGTTGTCATGGGCGCCCAGGTCGGTCAATGAAAAAAGTCGCCGGCTGGCGCAAGCCGTACGAGTGGTTGAAAGTCGGAATGGTGGCCAAGCGTCGGACCAGGAGATCGCGACCGAGTTGTCGGTTTCTTTGGATGAGTATCACAGTCTGCTGCACGAAACGGCGAGCTGTCAGTTGGTGTTGCTGGAGGACACCCACGAAGAAGGGCATCAAGAGTTGGACGCAGGTCCCGAGGCCATTATGGAGGATGATCGCTTCAAGGCAGCGCTGATGGGCTGCATCGATCAATTACCTGAGAAAGAAAAGCTTATGATGGCTTTATATTACCAAGAAGATTTGAACCTAAAGGAAATAGGCCAAGTTTTGGAAGTGAGCGAGTCTCGGGTGAGTCAAATTCATTCACAGGCGTTAACCCGCATTCGTGCGAAGATGGTCGATTGGACATGAAAGCGGGCACGCCCACTGTGAGCGAAAGGAACGTGAACTGATGGATATCATGACGATATTGGGCATCATCATTGGATTGGGTGCCGTATTTGGTGGTTATGTGGGTGAAGGTGGCGACCCAGTCTGGGTGCTGTTGCATCCCTTTGCTTGGATTATTGTGTTTGGCGGGGCCCTTGGGTGCGGCCTGATTGGCCTGCCGATGGCGCACGGCAAGCATGTCTTAAAAACGACTCCGAAGCTGTTTATGCCGCCCAAACTCAATCCAGGCGAGATGATCGATAAAATGGTCGACTGGGCGCAGATCGCGCGACGAGAGGGCTTGCTCGGACTTGAAGGGGTTTCTGAAACAGAAGACAACCCGTTTGCGCGTAAGGGACTGCGGATGTTGGTTGATGGGCGAGAGCCCGAGGCCATACGCAAAATTCTAGAGATTGAGCTTGAAACCGTTGAAACAATGGATGTGGCCGCCTCAAAGTTTTATGGCGAGCTGGGGGGGTATGCCCCGACCATCGGCATCATTGGCGCAGTACTGGCGCTTATCGTTGTGATGGGCGATTTGAGTGATCCGAACGCGGTGGGTAAAGGGATTGCAACCGCTTTCTGCGCAACCGTTTATGCGCTGTTGTTGGCGAATCTGATTTTTCTGCCTTGGGGAAACAAGCTTAAAATTATCGCGCAAGAAGAGGCGCAATTTCGATTTATGATTGTTGAAGGCTTGGTGCTGATTGCGTCTGGCGAAAATCCCCGGAATCTCGAAGATCAGTTAAGAAGTTATGCGACGTAACTTTAGGTAGGTCAGGATGGGCAGAAAGAAAAAACCCGAAGAGCACGTCAACCACGAGCGTTGGATGGTGTCTTATGCGGATTTCATTACGCTTCTATTTGCCTTCTTCGTGATGATGTACTCCATCTCCATCGTTAACACCGGTAAGTTTAAGGTACTGTCTGAGTCGCTCACCGCGGCCTTTACCGATCCCGCGCGATCGCTCGAACCCATCCAAGTGGGCGATCTCGTTCGCGCGCCGGCTGAATTGCAGGATCAGTCCTTTGCCGATCCGCAGCCTAAACCGATTCGACCTGTTGAAATGCGACAGATGGCGAAGTTGGTTGATGTGGACCCGGTGCTGCTTGCTAAAGCCAGTAAGCAACTCGATGAGATACAGGAACGCGTAGAATCAGCGATGTCTGAGATGATTGAGCAAGGCGCCATCACGGTGCAGCGTAGTGAGTATTGGATCGAGATTGAAATGAACTCCTCGGTGCTGTTTGAGAGTGGCTCCTCGATATTGTATCCGCGGGTGGTGCCGATCCTGACGCAATTGGGCCGAGTGATGATTGATTTCCCGAACCATGTGCACGTCGAGGGCTACACCGATACGGTTCCCATTAATACCGAAATGTTTCCCTCTAATTGGGAGCTCTCAGGCAGTCGGGCAGCAACCGTTGTGCGATTGTTCGAATTTACCGGCGTGAAGCCGGATCGGTTGGCGGCTATTGGTTATGGCGAATATTATCCGGTTGCAGAGAATACCAATGCGGAGGGGCGCGCGCGTAATCGTCGAGTGGTTGCCGTGGTGTTGGCGGAGATCGGTGAAAAAATTGATGCTACCTTAGAGAAATTTGAAAAAGCTAAGAATGCGGGTGTGCCAACAGGCTGACCTATGACCTCGCGCGCTACGTTATCACCTAGAGCGTCCGAGTATGCCATTTACTATTATGCTGACACGTCCGCCTCGGTTGAATCAGACTTCCCTTGAAAGAATCACTGTAAGAAACCGAACCCGGGGCCGTTATTTAGTCCTGGATTGCTCGCTGCAGGACCTTCCGCAATAGAACTTCGAAAGCCGCCTGATGCGCGGTTCAAAGTTGAAGGGATTGTTATCTTTTGGGTATCAGCGACCAAGAGTCACTGTCACAAACTGATATCTGAGAGCGCATCGATGAGTGGGCTTTAGACAGCCCACGCGCGCGAGGGGCTTTCAGGCTTGGCTCTGCGGTACCGGCTGGCAAGTCACTGCCGGTTGACTGCGGCGAAGCCTCGCCGAGGCCTCGCCGAAGGCCTTTACTAAAGCCTCGCCGAAGCCTCGCCAAAGGCCTTGCCAATAATAGCGGTGAGACTACCAGAGGTCGTATTTTTGAATCTCTGCTCGGCCGACGACCATGTGATGCACTTCATCGGGCCCGTCTGCAAAACGTAGGTGCCGCATGTCGGCATACATGCCTGCCAAGGGCGACCACTGAGAAATGCCCGTTGCGCCATGCATTTGAATCGCTTGGTCAATGATGAGGCAAACCTTCTCGGGAACCATCGCCTTCACCGCGCTGACGTAAACACGGGCCTCTTTATTGCCCAAGACGTCCATTGCTTTGGCGGCTTGCAGGACCATGAGTTTCATCGCGTCAATTTCGATTCGAGCCCGAGCGATCACCTCAAGGTTCTTGCCCAGTTTTGCAATCGGCTTGCCAAATGCGACTCGTGAGGCTGAGCGTTTGACCATCAGCTCTAACGCTTTTTCTGCTTTGCCGATACTGCGCATGCAGTGATGAATTCGACCGGGTCCGAGTCGGACCTGCGAGATTTCAAATCCGCGACCTTCACCCAGCAGAATGTTTTCTTTGGGAACGCGGACATTGTTGAAGCGAATGTGCATATGGCCACGGGGCGCGTGATCGGCGCCAAACACTTGCATGCCCTCGAGGATCTCGACGCCAGGTGTGTCTTTCGGGACCAGAATCTGGGATTGCTGACGGCTCGGCGCGGCATTGGGGTCAGTTTTGACCATTACAATCATAATCTTACAGCGTGGATCGCCGGCGCCAGAGATATAAAACTTTTCGCCATTGATGACCCAGTCATCACCGTCAAGTACGGCGCTGGTGCTGATATTCTTGGCATCGGAAGAGGGCAGGTTAGGCTCGGTCATCGCGTAAGCTGAGCGAATATCACCGTTCAAAAGTGGCTTTAACCATTGCTCTTTTTGTTCTGGGGTGCCAACCCGTTCAAGCACCTCCATGTTGCCCGTGTCCGGGGCGCTACAGTTTAAGGTTTCAGAGGCCAGAGGATATTTGCCCAGCTCGGAGGCGATATAGGCGTAATCGAGGTTTGTTAGGCCGTCTCCGATTTCGGAATCGGGTAAGAAGAAATTCCAAAGACCGGAGTCTTTCGCTTTTTGTTTGGCCCCATCGAGCAGTTCGAGTTGTCTGGGGTGCCAGGACCACCGATCGGTCTTTTCTTTTTCGAGGGCCTGAAATTCTTCCGTGATCGGCTCAACATTATCAGCAATGTGTTTGGTCACGGCGTCCATAAGCGGTTGCGCTTCGGCGGACATGGCAAGGGTGTACAGATCGTTAGCAATATCAGGCATGCTATAACTCCAAAAAATTGATAAGCCTGATCAAACCACGGTAGCTTGTAACAGTGCAAGCAAGACCACAATAATTGATACCTTAGTATGCACCTTAGTGATTAGATGCATAACAGGCAGCTTTAATGGACCGAAGTTGGCCTGCAGGGCGATGGTGAAGCTCGCCAGGGTGTTCGTTCTTTTTGGTTGTCAGGCTATGCTCGCAGCCGCGTTCTGGGCGGAGATCAGTCGACACTCTATTGGGCGCGGGGAGGCCTTTCCGGGAGTGTGTCAGGTGGTTAATTAGGCGCTTGTGTGGGCAATACTCAAAAAAGTGGTGATTCCCGGTCGGCCCGATGCGGTCTGTGGGTGCTGCTAAAATAGAATCGTTTAGAATAGTTGTGTAAGACAACGATTAATTCTGACAAAGAAGATCAACCTAGGAGTAAAAAATGTTCAACAATTTATTTGATATCCGCGGCAAGGTCGCACTCGTGACTGGCGGTTCCCGCGGTATCGGCGAAATGATCGCGGCAGGCTTTTTAGCGAACGGCGCGAAAGTTTACATCAGCTCTCGTAAGGCTGATGCCTGTGCGGCAACGGCTCAGCGCCTGCAGGAAGCCTATGGCGGTGAATGCATTGCGATACCAGCAAACCTTGCAGATGTTGAGGGTTGTCAACAGTTGGCTGCGACGCTGAGCGAGCGCGAGGCGCGCCTCGATATCCTGATCAACAATGCGGGTGTGTCTTGGGGCGCGCCGTTGGACGAGTTTCCTGAGCTGGGGTGGGACAAAGTAATGGACACCAACGTCAAGGGCGTTTTTTTCCTAACCCAAAAATTACTACCGTTGTTGCGGGCCTCAGGCACGGCTGAGAATCCGGCAAGGGTGGTTAATATCGGCTCGATTGATGGCATCAAAAATCCGGTGTTTGAAACCTTTTCCTATGGACCGTCAAAAGCGGCTTTGCATCATTTGACCCGGGGTCTTGCACTGCACCTTGCGCCGCAACATATTATCGTCAATGCCATCGCGCCTGGCCCCTTCCCAACTTGGATGCTGAGCACGGGTGTTGGCGGTGGCGGCGACACGGATATTGATTGGAGCAGTGTTGCGAACAATAACCCTCGAGGCCGAGTCGGCACCGCAGAAGACATTGCCGGGCTTTCGATCTTCCTGTGCTCCAGAGCAGGGGCTTTTACGGTTGGAGAAGTGATTAGCTGTGATGGCGGGGTCGCTTACGCAACATAACCTGAGTCGCGCTTTCGCAGCGCACGACCGTCAAAGCGTGTTGCGTAGTCCGCTGTTTTGGGGCGAGATAAAAGGCGGTCTTATGGCTGCCTGATTCGAATAAGAAATCGGAAAGGGTCTCCTCCCGCAGACCCTCAGAGGAGCGATATCATGTCAACGCTTAAACAATTGCCGGAAAATTATGCCGCTCGTATTCGAGGGGCATGGCAAGGCCGCATCGCGGGCTGTATGTTGGGAAAAGCGGTTGAGCGCTTTTCGATGCGAGAAGGCACGGAGGCGCTGCAAGATTATTTGCAGGCGGTTCAGGCCTTACCGCTACGAGATTTCATTCCTTATGATCCTGATCAAGCGCCAGAGCTGCTGCTTAAGGCCTGCTGCAAGGGGCAGCTTAAGGCTAGCTTGTCCGATGATGATGTGAATTATTCTGTGCTGGCGTTGATGATGCTTGAAGCGAGCGGCGCGAACCTTGCAACAGAGGATGTCGCGCGCGCTTGGCTGCGGCACCTGCCGCTCGGCAGTACCTATACGGCAGAGCGGGCAGCGTATCGCACGTTATTAAGTCGGGGCCGGGAATGGTTTCCTGAAGGCGGGGCGCTCGGGTTTGATGTTCGGGAGTGCGCCCAAAACGATTATAACGATTGGATCGGTGCTCAGATTCGGGCGGATGTGTATGGTTGGGTCGCCCCGAACGATCCCGCATTGGCGGCGCAATTGGCAACGGTTGATGCCCAGTTATCTCATGTGGGCGAGGGGGTTTATGGGGCTGTCGTGGTTGCGGTAATCGGGGCGGTGGTTTCTGGCGGCGGGACATTACTGGCTGGCGTTGAGGCAGCGCTTGAGGCCATTCCAAACAATAGTGATTGCTATAAAGCCATACTGTTCGCCCAATCCCAAACTGCTTTGGCGGAGGGGGGCGCTGTGATCCGAGAACGTTACCAGCACTTGAACGTCGTGCACACGGTGAACAATTTAGCACTTGTGATCTGGGCGCTGTTACGTAACAAGGACGACTTTAGTGCTGCCATCGGGGACGTGGTTTCAGAGGGGTTAGATACCGATTGCAACGGTGCAACGGTGGGCGCCTTATGGGCGCTGCAAGGCCAGCCCATCCCAAGTCATTGGTTGTCGCCGTGGGATGGCGTGGTTGGCGTGTCGCTGGCTGGCCAAGCGGTTTTGAATCTGGAGGACCTTGTAACCCGAACGCTTGCGGTCGAAGCCTCGCTGGGCAAGCTTTAGCGCGCCAGTGGGCTGGGGCAAGTTTCACAGATCACATATGCTTTTTGGGGGTCGTTGAAGCTCGCCAGACGTTTTACTTCTGATTGCATGGTTTGCCAGTATTTTGCAATCGGGTCTTGTTGGGCAGGTGGCGCAAGGGCTCTGATCTCTGTGGTTAGGGCCTTAAGGATTTGCTGTTGCCGTGAGGCTTCTGGCTCGACCCGCCAAATTTCATAATCGGTAATGGCGGCTAACTCCGCCGCGGCCTGTATTGCCGCACCGAGTCCTCCGATTTCGTCAACGAGGCCAATTTCCAGTGCTTTCGTGCCGGTCCAGACGCGGCCCTGTGCAATCTCATTAACAGCTTCTGGGGTCATGTTACGGCCTTCCGAAACCACACCTAAGAATTGGTCGTAGCCGGACTGGATAACCTGCTGGATGAGGCCCGCGTAAATCGGCTGGATCCCGCGATCCATACTTACGGCGCCCGCAAGTGGCGTCGTGGCAACCCCATCGCCGAAGACACCATATTCATTTAAGGTGTTTTCGAAGGTTGGAATAATGGCAAAAATACCAATTGAGCCGGTGATGGTGTTTTGATGCGCAAAAATGCGATCCGCCGTGGCAGAGATCCAATAACCACCTGAGGCTGCAACTGAACCCATGCTCGCAACAACCGGTAAGCCGGCGGCCTGGGCATGGGCCAATTCCTGCCGGATGACTTCTGATGCTGATTTACTGCCGCCACCCGAATCGACCCGCAGGACGATGGCCTTAACCGCGTCATCGTCGCGTGCCTGCCGAATCCGCTCCAGCAGCGAAAGGCTACCAATTGATCCTGCTTCAGCATAACCATCGACGATGCCCCCCACTGCGGTGATAACCGCAATTTTGTGTTCTGCCGTTTTAGCCTCGATTGGGTTCAACGCTAAATAATCCTCAAACCCGATGCCGCGGTATCGCTCCTCATTTTCCTCATCGGCACCGATGACACTGACCAAATATTCGGCCCGTTCACGATCACTCATTAGCTGATCAACCCAGCCTGAATTCAACGCCAATTGACCTAAATTACCCGACGCGGATTCGAGTACCACGTGTATGTTGTCAATCGTGTCGTTCAGGGATCCCGCTGGTAAGTCACGCGCGGTTTCAAACCGGTCAGTATAGGTATTCCACCAAGCGTTTAGATAAGCGAGTCGCGCTTTTTTGTCCTCATCGGACATGCGGTCTTGAAAGTAAGGTTCGGCGGCTGATTTGTACTGGCCGACTTTAAAAAGATTCACGGTTACATTGAGACGCTGCAGCAGGCTGCTGAAATAAGTTCGGTAAGCTGAGAAGCCTTCTGGCAGCGTTCCGTATTCGGGATTCATTAAAATTTCATCAGCTTCCGCTGCAAGTAATAAACTGGACTGGCTATAACCATTGCTCGCGGCAATGACTTTCTTACCGGATGCTCGAAAATCACGAATCGCGTCGGCAACAATCTCCAAATGCGGCATTAAGCCGCCGCCAAAGTCATCAAGGTCAAGCACAAGGGTTGTAATGCGGGAGTCATCACGCGCGTGCTCGAGCGCAGTCACGAGATCCTGAACCAACACTTCGCTCGGCCCATTGTCAGCTGCTAAGAAATTAAGCGGATCAACGGCGGTCTTTTCTTCAACCAAAATGCCCGATGGGTTGACCACCAGGGCCCCCTCATCTGCCATCTGACTGCCATCGTCGGAAAATGGTGAAAGCAATAGCGCCATAAAAAGGCTTAGCGCAATGAGCCCAAACAAGAGTGTTTGAAGGGCTTTTAACAGGTTCCAAAAAAGTTGAAACGGCAGTTTTAAAAATCGAGTCATGTGTTCTTCCGTGATGGATCGCATCTTAGTTTTTAGTGCTTAGTGCTTAGTGCTTAGTGCTTAGTTCTATGTGAAATGGCTGGGCGCTTAATATCCTGAAAAAGGATCAACCGGCAGCACAATACGTCTTACGATGCGGTCAATTTAAAGAAACGGTGCGGCCAATGTTAAAGGTCGCGGGAAGGTTAGCATGGGTGATCGATCGGCGCCGAGGTTTGTACGTTGAATCGTTGGTCTGATGCGGCGGCTGGCGGTGTTGAGGTCCTTAAAGTTCTCAGAGTCATAAAAACCAGGAGTCTCGGTCTTGCACCGCCGACACAAGCGTGTTTCCCTTGGTGAGCGTTACGAATAAAAGTTTAAAAAAGGTAAAGTATGAGCAGTTCGGATAATGACTGGCGGCACCACGGTGTAAAAGTTGTAAGTGGACAACATCTTGATATCAATACCCCGCAAACTGAAGGAATGAACCGAGCGGCCGCGATTAATCGAGCGACTGCCGGTGCTGAGAAACTTTGGGCGGGCACGGTTGAGATTCATCCGGATGCCAAAACGGGCGTGCACCATCATGGTGATCTTGAAAGTATAATCTATATCATCAGCGGCAAGGCTCGGATGCGATGGGGCGAGACCCTTGAGTTTGTCTGTGAAGCGGGCCCTGGCGATTTTATTTTTATTCCACCTTATGTGCCCCACCAGGAAATTAATGCCAGCACGGATGAACCGCTGCATTGTGTCTTGGTCCGGAGTAACCAGGAGCCGGTTGTGGTAAATCTCGATATTCCGGTAGTTGAAGATCCTGAAGGTTTATATTGGGTCGATCCGATCCATGCTAATCCGGAGGCTTAAGTGCTAGGAGTTTGCCCTTTAGGTGAAGGCGCAGTGAAAGGTCTCGACGGGTCTGCAAAAGCAGGAGTGAGTCGAGTGAAGTGATGGTGGCCCAATCGGTTCGAATGAGTGCGAAAGATCGCGACGCGAAGGATAAGGTGCGGTGATGGTCCTAGGTTTTTTAAGCTCGCGCATTGGGTGTGCTGATTGACGCAATCAACCTCTAAGTTTGGGAATAACCCCAAGTGGAAAAGTGCTAGCGCTGACAAGCAGGAAAATGAATTAAGCCGAACTGAGTCAGAGGAGCAACCCGTTCAGATGAGATTTTTGTTGAGCATTATGATTGTCATCACCTTTTTGATGAGCACTGATTTATGGGCTGAGGTTCGCGCTAACCCAACGGGTTTGTGGCAGACCTTTGATGAGGCGGGGAGGCTGCAATCGACGGTTTCAGTGGAGATTAAAGACGAAAAATTGTTTGGCTACGTTCGGAGTTTGCATCAGCAACCTGAAGAAAATCCGGTTTGTGAGGCTTGTGAAGGCGCCTGGCGCGGTAAACCGGTCATCGGGATGGAAGTGATCAATGGTCTCACTCTCAAAAAGGGAGTCTGGCAGAAGGGCACCATTTTTGATCCAGAAAGCGGCAAATCCTATCGAGGGTCGGTTTGGTTAGAAGGCGAAACACTGTCTGTACGCGGCCATGTTGGGTTTTTCTATCAAACGCGGTCCTGGCAACGGCTGCCCAAGCAAAGTGCGTCAGAGCAAGGCGCGATGGCCCCGCAGTTCATGCCAGATACCCATGCGGCGGGTTCATCCGGCTCTAACCAAAAAATTATGATCCAAAAGGAAAACCAATGATCAAGCTTTATGGTGCCCCCCTGAGTAATTACTACAATATGATTAAAGTCGCCTTGCTTGAGAAAGGGCTGGCCTTTGAGGAAGTCTTCACGCCGCCATCGCAAGACGCCGGCTACTTAGTAAAAAGCCCGATGGGAAAAATCCCTTGTATTGAAACGCCCGACGGATTTTTAGCGGAATCGATTGCGATTTTGGAATATCTCGAAACGGTCGCGCCGAGTCCTTCGCTGCTGCCAGGCAATGCCTTTGATCAGGCCAAGATTAGAGAGATTGCGCAGGTGATTGAGTTGAATGTCGAATTGGTTGCTCGGCGCGGTTTTGGAGCCTTGCGCGGCAAGGCCGTTGCGGATTCGGTGGTGGCAGACCTGGCGCGGGATCTGCCGAAGGGCTGCGCGGCCGTTGCCCGACTCACGCAGTTTGGGCCCTACATACAGGGTGAAAAGATGACCTATGCGGATATTGTTGGCTTTTTTACTTTCATACTGGCCAATCGCGCAGCCAAAGCGGTCATCGAGGTTGATTTGCTGTCGTTGATTCCAGGCGCGCCCGCTTGGTTCGAGATGATGCAGGCGCGGCCGTCGATTGCGCGTGCCTTGGCGGACCAATAGCACAAGCCCATCGGGAACCCTGTATCCGCCGCGATTACGCCATCAACGGTGACGTCAGTCCGCCGGGAGTTC
>JABGTE010000237.1 GCA_018647445.1 Gammaproteobacteria bacterium | reverse complement strand
GGATTGTCCATCTATGGCATTTCGTTGTTTGGCTTCATTCTCGTGCTTGGCATCATGGTCGATGACGCGATCGTGGTGGGTGAGAATGTCTTTGCCGAGCAACGCAAGAGCCGGACACTGCTCGAAGGCGCGGTGCTCGGGACGCAAAAAATATCAGTACCGGTGATCTTCGGGGTGCTAACAACGATCTGCGCCTTTGTGCCCATGCTGCAGGGTGTTGGAACTTCGGGCCAAATTGGCGCGGTGATCGCAACAGTTGTCATTTGCTGCTTGATTTTTTCGTTGATCGAATCCCAATTGATACTGCCGGCACACTTAGGGCATCAAGACGTCAAAACCGAAGCAGGAGAAATCTATCTCTTGTTGGTGCCGGTAGTGGGGATCTTATTGTTGGAATTTGCTTGGGATGTCTCAAGTTATATTGGACTGGCCGTCGGCGTGGTGTCGCTCATGATCCTGATGCACGCTTTCTCCTTATCTCAAGGCATTGCAACGCGCCTGGTGCGTGCCCAAGAACGGTTTTCCGAGGCGGTTGAAGCCTTTATTAATACGCGCTTTCGCCGGGTGGTCGCGCAGGCCGTCTCCGCAAGATACACAACCCTTGCTCTGGCCTTCGTGTTTTTCCTATCCGGTTTGGGCGTCATTGATAGTGGCCGATTACCGTTTTCGTTTTTTCCGCCGCTGGCGTCTGATCAAGCGATCGCGCAGTTGACCATGCCTTTGGGGACCTCGGCCGCCGTAACGGCGGATGCGGTGCTCTACCTTGAGCAGTCTGCCGAGGCGCTTGCCGAGGAGCTTGCGGCGCAGTTCCCGGATGCGCCGCCCGTCACGCACATTTTATCGGCGGTGGGCAATCAGCCGTCAAGTCGTGGTGGCGGTGGCCCAGGTAGTTCGGGTGGGGGCAGCTCTGGCGGCGGCCATTTAGGTGAGGTGACCTTGCAACTGACGCCCAGTCAGGCGCGTACGCTTGATACCAGAACGATTGCCAATCTTTGGCGTGAGCAGGCCGGCTCAATTCCCGGGGCGGTGGAATTGAAGTTCAATAGCTCGTTGTTCACGGTAGGCAATGCGATTGATATTCAGTTGTCGGGCGAGAACGTCGGTGAGCTTCGCGAAATCGCCGCGGCGTTGCGGTTGAAACTCTCGAGTTACCCGGGCGTGATCGATATTACTGATTCGTTTCGTTCGGGTAAGCAGGAACTTAAATTATCGATGAAACCCGAGGGCGACGCCGCGGGTTTGTCTCTTGCACAATTGGCCAGCCAGGTTCGGCAAGCTTTTTATGGTGAGGAGGCGCAGCGCATTCAAAGAGGTCGAGACGATGTTCGGGTGATGGTGCGCTATACCGATTCCGAACGGCGTAGCGTTGGGGCCCTCGACCGGATGCGCGTCCGAACGCCGGCCGGTTCAGAGATTCCCTTTACAACGGTTGCGGAGGCCGAACTGGGACGGGGATACGCGAGTATTAACCGCACCGATGCTCGTCGGGTGGTGAACGTCACAGCTGATGTGGATCGTAGTGTTATCACTGCCGAGGAAGTTCTGAGTGACCTAAGCGGCGGCTATTTAAATGACCTGCTAAATGACCATCCAAGGGTCGCGCTTAGTCTTGAGGGCGAGCAACGTCAGAGCGGTGAGTATCTAGTGAGCTTAGTGTTTCCTTTTTTGATCGCCTTGTTTGTGATCTATGCGCTGCTGGCCATTCCACTGCATTCCTACACTCAGCCGCTCATGATAATGAGTGTCATTCCCTTTGCCTATGTTGGGGCGATTTGGGGGCACCAAATCATGAAGCAGTTTGATCTTGTTGCGGGCCTCGCCATGATGTCCATTTTAGGAATGATTGCGGCAGCGGGTGTCGTGGTCAACAGCAGTTTGATTCTAACCTATACGGTAAACCGGCTGGTGTCAGAGGGCGAGAGTTTAGATAATGCGGTGGTTAATGCCGCAGTGACCCGCTGCCGCCCGATCATTCTGACGTCACTGACCACGTTTGTTGGCCTGATGCCGCTGATGTTCAATACCAGTGTTCAGGCTCAGTTTCTGGTGCCCATGGCTGTGTCCCTTGCGTTCGGGGTCACGTTTGCAACGGTGATTACCTTGTTGGTTGTCCCGGCCATTTATCGGGTTTTTGAGGATATTGGCGGTCTGATAGCTGGGCCGCGGTCTCCCGCCGTCGCGACGGAATCAAGTGTTTGACGCTGAAACCACTGTGAGGAGTTTTGATGCCAGTACATGCCTTTAGCCAGCCAAAAGGACAACTCGAATTTTTTGAAACCGAAGGCCACCCCTTACTCGAAAATTTGTTAGGGGATCCGACCGCGCGGACGGTTGCGGTCTATGTCCCAGAAGCTTGCCGCGCGGGTGAGCGCTACCCGTTGCTTATAGATCTGGCTGGCTTCACGGGTAGTGGCTTGTCTCATTTGGCCTGGAAAGGGTTCGGCGAAACGCTGCCCCAGCGGGTCGATCGGCTCATGAATGAGGGGGTCCTAGCGCCGGCAGTTTATGTGTTTCCAGATTGTTTTACGTCTCTGGGGGGTAACCAATATGTTGACTCAATTGCGATGGGTCACTGGGCGCGTTGGCTGCATGAAGTCCTAGTGCCAGCCGTTGAAGCGCGATATCCAGTCATCACAGAACCTGGTGGTAGAGGGCTTTTTGGTAAATCCAGCGGTGGCTACGGCGCCCTTCATCAAGTCCTTCATCACGGTGAGCATTGGGGGGCTGTGGTGTGTCATTCCGGCGATATGGATTTTGAGTTGTGTTACGGCCGAGAATTCCCTGAGGTGCTCTTGGCGTTGACCCAGAGCGGATTGAGTATCTCGGGTTATATAGAGCGTCTCCACCGTCGCCGACGCATAGCCGGAGGCGAGATGCACGTTCTGATGACGTTTGCGATGGCGGCGTCGTATGATCCTGATGCGGATGCGCCCTTTGGGGTTCGGTTGCCGGTGGATCTGAAAACTTGCGAAAGGGATGCAGAAAGATGGGCTGCCTGGCAAGCCTTTGACCCAATTGTTGGGCTCGAAGAGTTAGCGGCTCAAGAGAAGCTGCGCGCGCTGAAAGGGTTGTTTCTTGATTGCGGTCTAAGAGATCAATACCATCTGCTCTATGGCGCTCGAAAGTTTAGTGCGCGTTGCGAGGCCTTGGATATAGACCACGAATTCGAAACATTCGACGATACCCATTCGGGTATCGACTATCGGATGGATCGCTCGTTACCTTGGCTGGTTGAGAGACTGACCTAAGCTACCTACGTATCTGCCGGAGTGTGTTGCGCCGAGCAGGCGTCGCCGCTTTAAACCGCATCGAGCATTTCTATCTTTGGGCGTCCTGCCATGTGAGGCCCCATCGCTGCGCCGAGTCGCTTGAAGTACTCAGTTTGATTGTGCGCTTGTAACGCCGCGTCATCAGCATATTGTTCCAGCACTACGTAGGTTGTGTCGGACTCTCGGCTCTTGTGAAGCGCGTAAAAATTATTGCCCGTTTCATTGGCGCGCACTAAGGCGCTCAATTCTGTAAAGATGGCTTCGAATGCGGCTTGTTCGCCGGCTTTGATTTCTAGGGTTGCGATGATGCCAATGGCCATAGGGGTTGCTCTGAAAAAAGTTGTTCGGATTGTCCTAGCTGTGGCCGCTGACGTCAAATCGTCTAGATCGGGCTGGAAGACAGCGAAGTGGCTTGGTTTCAGGAAAAAGCCTCAAGGCAAAAAGTTAAATTTGAGCCTTTACAGCGACGAGGGTAACGTCAAATCATGCAGTTTGGCATTCTGGTCCTCAAACCTTAAGGGATCAGTGTGAGAGCGCTTTCGATGTGAATTAACTTCGGCGCGGTTTTAACCGGCGTCGCACCATCGCGTTCGCTGGCTGGCCCGCGATTTATGCCTTGCATTTAGATTACGCGGAAGCCTCGCTGCGAGAGGGTCGTTCAAGCGGTCGGGTTAGGTGTTCAAGACCATCGACTTTAAGCGTCAAGGCAAGGTTCATAAGCGTGCCGAGTTGGCCCGTCGGGAAGCCTTTTTCCGAAAACCAGATTAAATACGCCTCTGGCAGCCGATGAATCCGAGTGCCTTTAAACTTTCCAAACGGCATGGTGACATTGGCCACTGCTTCTAAGTCATTGGGTTGAAAGTGCATGCCGTTTATAATCTTAAAATGTTAAGGAGAGCCTGATGCCAAAAGCGAGTGAAATCAAGCGGGGTGATGTAGTTGATATCGAGGGTGCCCCCCACGTACTCAAACACCTCGAAACCAAAAGCCCCTCCTCAAGGGGGGCCGTGACCCTTTATAAATTGCGGTTTAAGAATTTGCTGACAGGCTTAAAAAAGGAGGTGAGCAGTAAGGGTGAAGAGCAATTTGGACGGATTGATTGCCAAAGAATCTCTGTACAATTTTCTTACATTGATGGTGATGAATACCACTTTATGGCGCTCACAGATTACTCTCAATACAGTCTCAATCGCGCTGACTTAGAGGACCAATTGGGTTATTTAAAGGAAGGTCTGGAGGATATTACGGCGCTGGTGATTGACGGCCAAATAGCTGCCATCGAGGTGCCTCAAGCTGTCACGCTTTTGATTTCGGATACAGCGCCAGGCATAAAAGGCGCAAGCGCAAGCTCGAGAACCAAGCCCGCGACGCTCGAGACGGGCCTCATAGTGCAGGTTCCGGAGTATATTAGCGCTGGTGAACACATTAAGGTGAACACCACGAACGCGAAGTTTATGTCCCGTGCTTAAACACGACGTAGAAACCATTTTTGGGCTACGGTTGTTTTAATTTCGCCTCCGCAAAGGCTCGAATGCTTGCATAATCGGCCTTACCATTGGGTGCTCGATCAAGGCTTTCTTTTTGAAAGATATGCTTCGGCAATTTGTAAGCGGCTAATTGCTGCCTCGCCCAGGTTTTCAGTTCATTCGGGTCAAGTGCCTGGTTGTGTCGGGTCTGGATGACCGCGGTAATGGCCTGGCCCCACTTGGGGTCGCTGAGTCCGATCACTAGGGCGTCATCGATGCCATCGTGCAGTTTGAGCGCTTCTTCGACTTCTTCTGGGAAAACCTTTTCACCGGCTGTGTTAATGCAGTTGCTGCCACGGCCCAGCAGGGTGAGCGTGCCGTCCGCTTCGACCTGAACCCAGTCGCCGGGAATCGAGTAGCGCTCGCCTCGGATGATTTTAAAGGTTTTCGCTGTTTTTTCTGCGTCTTTGTAATAACCGAGGGGCAGATTGCCTCTAACTGCCACCATGCCGGTTTCGTTGTCGCCGGGATGAACCTCTCGATCATCCTCCGTAAAGACACGGCAGTTTGGGCCGATGGTAAATTTTGCAACAGCGATGTCCGCCGCTTTGGTCATAACAGAACTACCCAAGCCAATGGCTTCTGAGGAGGAAAATCCATCGACCAGCAGAAGATTTTCATTGTGCTCTAATAACCCTGCTTTGATTTCTCGTGTCCACATGACACCGGATGAAGTAATGACGTTGATCGAACTGATGTCATAGGTCTGTGGCGCATCATCAAGGGCTTCGAGCATTGGGCGTGCAAAGGCATCGCCGACAATGGTAACGGTCGTGACGCGGTTGGCCTCAATAGCTCTGAGTGCCTGGCTCGGATCGAAATTGGTGTTGGGCAGGGTCACGCAGGTGCCCCCCATGGCCATCGCGCCGATCGCAGAAAGCAGGCCCGTTCCGTGCATCATGGGTGGCAGCGGAAGGTTTACAGGACCTGGCTGGGATTGTATCCGGCTGAGCAGTTCGTCTAAGTTTGCGCTTGGTGGGATTGATAGCCGAGGGTTGCCGCCGGCACCCATGACTTTAAATAAATCATCATGCTGCCACATCACGCCTTTGGGCATGCCGGTTGTGCCACCGGTATACAAAAACAGGAGATCCTCCGGAGAATGCTCGACGTCGACGGTACTGCCGTCACCGGAGTGCGCTCGACGCTCATAGTCGGTATCCAAGACCTCGCTATGAACTGTGCTGTCTTGAGTTTCAATCCATTGGGTTACGAGCGGTAGTTGTGCCTTAATTCGCTCGACCGATTCAGAGAATTCTTGTTGGTAGATCACAATCTTCGCGTCGGCATTGTCCAATAGATAAACCAGCTCGTGATCGATATACCGATAATTCACGTTCACATGGGTGAGAGAGGCTTTAAAGGCGGCTGCAATTCCCTCGGAGTATTCTGGGCAATTGCGCATGTAAAATGCGATTTTATCTCCGGGCTCTGCTCCACCTGCAAGCAGCGAGCGCGCCAAGTTGTTGGTCCGAACGTTGAAGTCGCCATGGGTGATCAGGCGTTCGCCATGGATTAGGGCGGGCTTATTGGGGTCAGTGATCTGAGCCACCGCGGTTAAAATGTCACCAAAACTCCATTGCATACTGTCAGCCTCTTTTAATCATTACGTGCGTTAGAGGACTTGATCATACCTAATATTTTGGCGGACTGAAGGGGTTATCGGCTGTCTCCCCCAGGCGGCGGTGCAGCCTAAACAGGGAAGTGGTTTGCGCGGGTAAATGCCTGCGTGATGCGGGGAGGTGAGGGTTGCCCTTTTCCGCACTTGGCGATTCCCCGCTAGGTTGGGCGTCAAATGACCGGTAGTCGGCGAAGTCAATAGGACGCCCAGGAATAGGGCGCTCTGTTTCTTGTAACCTTTGCTCCCTTCTTGCGAAGAATCTTACCGCAGTACCTTCTGAATCAACCAAGATAGATTGTTCGGGAAGGGCCTTTTATCCGAGCTGCAAAGGCTTATCACAGACCGTGCACGGGTGCTCGTAAGGGGCTATTTAGGAACTTACTGACCTTTGAGCCAATGGATGCGGCCTGCTCAAAGGCCTCATAACGGCGCCAAAGCGCGTGCGGTTGAGGTAAGCGCCCTAGCGCCCAGTGAACTGGCCGGGTCGTCGTTCTGACACAGCCTTAATCCCCTCTTTATGGTCGTTTGTTTGTTGCAAGAAGAACTGTGCTCGGCCTTCAATATCGGTCGTTGCTTTGACCGCGTCGGCGAGTTGCCCTCGAACCTGCTCGCGAACCGATACCACTGCTAGCGGTGCATTCTCTGCAATCTCTGCTGCCAATTGAATGGCTTCTGAGCGGATATCCTCTGAGCTGCTCAGGATGTCTGCCAAACCCCAATCAAAAGCGGTCTGGCCAGTAATTCTGCGACCGGTGAAGAACAATAGGTTCGCTTTCTGATGGCCAATAATTCGAGCGAGGGTATGGGTCAAACCAAATCCTGGGGTAAATCCCAATTTGACGAAGTTTGCAGTCAGCCGTGTTTCTGGTGAAACGACCCGAAAGTCGGCCATAACGGCAAGACCAAAGCCGCCGCCGACAGCGGCGCCCTGAACGGCGGCAATCACAGGCGTTTTCGCGCGGAACAGTCGAACCGCCTCAGTGTAGAGCGGGTTGGCGTCAGAGGCGTCGCTGGGTTGCCTTCGCTCTGAGCTGCCAAAGTTTGCGCCAGCACAAAAGTGTTTGCCTTGAGAGCAGAGTACGATCGCGCGGGTTGCTGGGTTTTGATCAATGGCCTCGAAGGCATCGGCAAGATCGGCAATGAGCGCTTGATCGAAAAAGTTGTTGGGTGCTCGATTGATTTCGCAGACCGCCACAAAGTTATCGAGCACCGTGACCGTCACATCGCCATAGTTGGGTTTCATACCGTTCTCCAAAGTTAGAAAAGGGTGGCGGGGCCACCCTTTTTTCGTGGTCAGGCCGAGGCCAATGTGATTACGATGACCTGGTTATCCCCACGGCCTGCGTGTGGGTTGAATGCCCTTGGGCCAGTGGTTGAAATTTTCTCGGACGGCGTCGCCGATTTCTGAAACGGCCCAAGGTCCTTCGGTGTTGTCTTTTTGGCAAACCGTTTGCGATTGCCAAGACAGTAGTTGAACTGTGTTACCGGTTGCCAGGAAAGTTCTGCCGGTGACTTCTTTGGCATCATCAGAGCCGAGCCAAACAACCAGCGGCGACACTTTGTCCGGTGACAATAAGGCTTCCATGTTTTGACCTTGGGGAAAGATATCTTCGGTGAGTCGAGACCAAGCAGCCGGGGCCAGAATATTGACGCGAATGCCATACTTCATCCCTTCCTGGAATAAACACCGTGCGAATCCCGCAATGCCTGCTTTAGCAGCGCCGTAATTGGACTGACCGAAGTTGCCAAGCAATCCAGAGGTCGACGACGTCACAACGATGCTGCCACCATGGCCTTGTTCGATCATTTGATGGTAGGCGGCATTCACGGTGAGGTAGGTGCCCCGAAGATGAACGTCGATGACGATATCCCACATGTCGTTGGTCATGTTCTTAAAGGATTTATCTCGGAGAATACCGGCATTGGCAATCAGGAAATCGATTCGTCCGAACGTGTCAACGGCCTTTTGGATCATTGCTTTGGCGTCTGCTTCATTTGCGACGTTGCCATAATCGGCAACGGCTTGGCCCCCCATCGCCTTGATTTTGTCAACCACAGCGTCCGCCATACCGATACCACCGCCCGCGCCGTCGCGACTACCCCCTAAATCATTGACGACCACCAATGCGCCTTCTTGCGCAAGCAGTAATGCGTGTGTTTCACCCAACCCGCCGCCAGCGCCGGTGACCAGTGCTACCTTTCCGTCTAATAACCCCATGATTGTGTTCCTTTTACGGTCTTTATTTACTGTCTAATAATTGGTCAATAATGCGGCGTTAGTAAATCATACTGCAAGGATCAAGGCTAGGCGCCGAATCTACCCCGACGTGCGCTGCAAGGTGAAAGGTGAAAAAACCTAATGGCCCGGATCGAAGCGATAGCGATGGCCTTGCTTGGCCCAAGAGTGAAATCCAGCCTTGCGGGCGAAACCCTTAAAAGTCCGCCATTGATCGCCGTAGTGCACTAAAACGAGTTTTTCTTTGAGCGTGGTTGGCAAGGTTGCGAGTTCCTCGATCCCAGTATGGACGCCGCCTGTGAACAGCTGGCAGTCATGAAAAATGACTTCGGGATGAAATTTGCTGTCAAATTCTTCCAGTAAGGCCGGATCGAATCGCGTATCGCTGGTAAAGAGAATTCGTTCATCAATTAAAACGCCGCAGCTCCAGGCGGAGGTGCGCCAGGAAGGGGCTGAGTCAGGAAAGTGTTTTGTCCGAAATAACTTAAGGTTGATCCCTCCGAAATCCGTTTCAAAGGTATCGCGGCTAAATGTTTTGAGTTTTCGGGGTCTAACAATGTTCCATAAGTCCTTAAATTTTAGTGGGATGGCTTCTGAGGCTTCCGTGCCACCACGCAAGGATTGCTCCCATAAAATTTTTTCATAGGCCGGGGTAATAATCATTGTGGGCTTACGCTTTTTGACATACCGCCCGGCTAGTTGAGCTTCTTCCAGGCCGCCAATGTGGTCGGAATGGCTGTGGGTGATCAGGAAATTATCAATGTCCGTGAGGGGTGTGCCGTAATCGTGAAACAAGCTGTGCGAGCACTGGTTGCCGCAATCTATTAGAAGATGGGTTTCGCCTTTGACAATGAAAAGATTGGTTTGATTAAGCGTTTTTGAAAAG
>JABGTE010000236.1 GCA_018647445.1 Gammaproteobacteria bacterium | reverse complement strand
CGTGGCCCGATCACTCCGACTTGAGCCCACTGAAGCCGTTACTGTAAACCTCACTTTGGTACCCCGATTGGGATCAGTAACCTTCGATATTGCCCCGAAGCAGGCAAAGATACGCATCAACGGAATCCTAAAAAATACCAAAAATTCGATGATGCGGCTGCCCACAACACCCCAAACCATTGAAATTAGTCAGGACGGCTTCGCTTCGATCACGCAGACCATCACCCCCGACGCTGATTTCCCAAAAACGCTGAGTATCAACCTGCCAACGGTTGCAGAAGCAGCACTTGCGCAAATTCCAGAAACCCTTGAGGTCAAAGGCGGTTATCGCTTGCAGCGCATTCTGCCGGCAACAATCGAGCTGGGCGCAGCCCGCCGAGACCGCGGTGGTCGCAGCAATGAAATTCAGCGCTTAATCACGATCACTGAGCCTTACTATTTGGGCACGACGGAGGTCACCAATGCCCAGTACCAGGCTTTCGATGCCAACCATAACCCAGGCGTTTTAGGACGCACCCTACTCACGGCGCAGGCGCGACCGGTCGTTGGCGTCAGCTGGAATCAGGCAGTAGCCTTTTGCAACTGGCTGAGTGACCAAACGGGACTGCCTCGGGCCTATGCATCAGTTAACGGGGGTTATGAGCTAATCACGCCGAGAACGTTGGGTTATCGTTTGCCAACTGAAGCTGAGTGGTCTCGAGCCGGCCGGTATGCCGATATTGCGGCCGGCGCACAAGGGGCCATTATCAGTCGTTCCCGCTTCGCTTGGGGGGATGACCTACCTCCGCCAAACGATTTCGCCAATTTAGCCGATGAAACCGCGACAGGCTTTGCCCCCAACATCATCCCCAACTTTAGGGATCGCTTTCGAGGTCCAGCGCCAGCAGGACATTTTAAAGCTAATCCCTTGGGCCTGTTTGATCTAACCGGAAATGTTGCTGAGTGGATGCATGACCGGTTTAGCACCGCCCGCCTGCCCACCACCGCGACCGATTGGACGGGTCCTAGCAAGGGCGCTGTTCGCGTTATCCGTGGGTCGAGTTTTCTATCCGGCAGTTTTAGCACCTTGCGTTGGGCTTATCGGGATTCAGGCCTTGAAGGCCGGCAAGATGTCGGCTTCCGACTGGCGAAAAGTGTCGCCGTCGACGCGGTCGAGTGATGGCGATGTCGATGAGGTCTGATAAGCTTAAAGTCACTCTGTTTCAGGCCTTTGCCATGCGCGCCAAATCCGCAGTGCTATTTGCTCTAAGCATTCTTCTGACGTGTCTCGCTGTCGCGGCACGCGCCGCTGAGACAAACCTTGCCAACCAGGATCTCAGCGCAGCGCCGGTTGTCGGTACCACCTTACAAGCACCACCGGCTGCACTTCCCACGTCCAACCAACCCAGCACGCTGGACGCCGCGCAGCAGCCGGTGCTGGACGATGCTGCACTGACAGCGCCCGGCTTGAGCCGCGCTTTTGAGGCCTTTCAGCCCAGTGAGGCGATTAGCGCCGATAATGCCGTGCCCTTTCCAAACAATATTTAAGGCCGTAAATTTTTTATGAAACAATTTAGCTCAGATTTTGTCTATCAATTGATGTCTCTCATTGTGGCCATTTTATTGGTTCACGCGATTTACGTCGCCGTAATTCGGCCCAACGCCAACAGCCTTTTAGAGGTTCAAGCAGAGCTGATCAATGCTGACCCCAGTTATGTGCCGGAGCGGAGCGCTTATATTATCGTTAAAGATCTAGAGCAGGAGGCCTGCTTTATTTTGATGCTGTGGGCCATGGCGCTTATGGGCATCAAGGCGCGGGACAATCACCGTGAGCGGGCCCTGTTTGAAATTGACCTATTGCCACGCAATCAATCGAACAGTATTTTGCCTGAAGATACTCGGGACTATGCACGCCCTATCGAGGCCTTAAGTGCGGAGGCGCAAAAACGCCTGTTACCGCGCAGCTTGCTGACCGCACTGCATCGCTTTCGCGCCACCGGCAATATTCAGGACGTTGCCCACACCATTCGGGCCACCTGCGAAAGCGAAAGCGAGCACTTGGATTCCGAACTTTCAATGATTCGCTACATAGCCTGGGCGATTCCCTCGATTGGCTTTTTAGGCACTGTTCGCGGCATTGGTCAGGCGCTCGGTCAAGCCCATCAAGCCGCACAAGGCGACATTGCCGGCGTGACCCAAAGCCTCGGCGTTGCCTTCAATTCAACCTTCGTTGCCCTTTTAATCAGTATCCTCATCATGTTCTTGATGCATCAATTGCAATTGGCGCAAGAGCGCACCACGCAAGATGCCGAGGAATATTGTGACAATCGCCTTTTACGTTACCTGCAGGTCTAGATCGTGACGCTGGCATTTCTAGAACTCAATGATATTGAGCTGAGGCTCTGGCAAGCCGATCACTTAGTCGTCTCTGAGCCCGGTTGGGCGCTGCTGACGGAGCCCGCAAAAGTTGGCCAACAGGCGTTGGATGAGGCCAGGCTGCAGCCTCGATTGGCCAATTCCCAGTTTTGGCAAGCCCTCAGTACCGACCCTATGCCCGGCGCAACCTCGGTCGCTCGACATCATGCGGACTTGGCATATCTACAACTGACCGCGTTCAAGAACCTCGCGCCGGATAGCGAGTTTGTGGTCTGCGTGCCCGGTCATTACGAGCGAGCCGATCTCAGCCTATTGCTCGGGCTAATGGATGCGGCGAGCATTGCTGTCAGAGCCCTGATCGACCCTGGCGTATTGCTTGCCAGCAAGGCCCTTAGCGCGACGACCAACCTGCTCTATCTGGATGTTGGGCTGCATGCGGTCACCTTGACGGTCATTAAACAAGGTGCGCAATTGCAGCGCAGCAGCTCCCTGATTGCCCATTCTGCTGGCTACCTGAACATCATTGACCGTTTAGCCAACTACGCAGCCGCTGCCCTTGTTCGAAAATCCCGGTTTGATCCACTGCAACATGCCAGCACGGAGCAACAGCTGTTTCAGCAGCTCCTGCAACCTGACTATCCGATTGCCATTTTAGGCCAAGGCCTTATTAGTCTGCATCATGAGGGCGTGCAATATGACGTGCAGCTGCCCGATACCGATCTGCGCGCGGCCGCTGCGGACCTCGTACCCGATGTTGTGAAAGCGATTCAGGCTGCATCAAACGGCCCCGCCGAGGTCTTGCTAAGCCACCGCGCCCAGCGGCTCCCGGGACTCGTCGACTCCCTGTCCCTAGTTCCGGGCCTCGTAACCCAGCGCCTCACGAACGCCAGCCTAGTGGAGGCTTTTACCGGTGCGGCGCCAGAACTGATGGGCAGCAACAGTCGCAATCAGCTGATTTACAGCTTGGCCAACCCGCGTCAAGCGACCGCGGCCTCTGCCGAGCCGTCTAGCACAGACCACTCGATTACGCATATCGTGCAGCAGGGCATCGCCTTTGATATTGCAACGTCTTCGGAGACGACAGCAGGAAACTTTGGCCTAGACCTTGATCCTGCAACGGGGCAGTGGCAGCTGACACCGGGTGATCTCAGCATTGCTCTTAATGGGCAGCCGGTAACCGAGCCCAGTTTCCTTAAACCGGGCGATGTTATTTTAACCGGCAACCAAACCTTCCAATTCATCCAGGTGCAATAGGCCGCGTGGTCAAACGACGTGAAACGAATATCTTTAGCCTGTCTTTTTTAGACATTATGTCCTGCGGTTTTGGCGCTGTGATACTCGTCTACATCACAATCAATCATGGCACCCTCTCAAGCGGTATTCAGGTTGATCCTGAACGGTTCGCCGCAGTCAAAAAAATCGAGGTCGAAATTCTTGCAGAGCAGGAAAACCAAGTCATGCTCCGCAACAGCCTCACACTTGTTGACGATGCCGTTCTGACAACCGAGCAAAGCATCCAAGACAAACTCAAAGCCATAGAGGCCTTAACTCAGCAGCTGATCGAGGTCCAAAACGCGCAGAGCCTTGATACCGACATGATTGAGGCGCTTAAAACCGAGTTGGTCAAACTTCAAGCAGAGAGCGAGGCTATGACCCTCAGCGTTGCTGAGGCCGAAGGCAATGATCTGCGGACGATGGTGGGTGAAGGTGATCGCCAATATTTAACCGGCTTGAACTTAGGTGGTCAGCATATTTTGGTTCTGCTCGATGTGTCGGGCAGCATGCTGGACGAAACCCTCGTTAACATTATCCGAAGGCGAAACCTGCCTGAAGCCGAGCAACGCGCGTCTGAAAAATGGCAACGCGGCTTGCGCACCGTGGACTGGATCACTGCTAATCTGCCCAGAGATGTCCAATTTCAGATCATTCTATTTTCCAAGACCGCGCGGAGCGCCCTGCCCGAGGCCAATGGTCAGTGGCTCGAAACCAGCGACACCGATGCGTTGGACGCCAGCCTGGCCGAACTGCAAACACTCACGCCCGGCGACGGCAGCAACCTCCAGGCAGCGTTTATCGCGGCTGGCGCCCTGGACCCCCAACCGGACAATATTTTCTTGATCACCGATGGCCTGCCCACCCAGGGTACAACGCCAGCAAAAGCAGGCCTCGTGACGGCCAAAGACCGCTTAAAGCTCTTCCAAAATGCGATGGGTGTTGTCAATCTTTCGATTCCTATTAATGTCATTTTATTCCCTATGGAGGGCGATCCTCTCGCTAGCCCGTCCTTTTGGCGGCTGGCACAAATGACCGGCGGTGCGTTCTTATCGCCAGCAAGGGACTGGCCATGAGACGCAAACTTCGTGAAGTTGGCGGGATGAGCCTCTCTTTCTTGGACGTCATCAGCTGCGGCTTCGGCGCCTTAATTCTACTGCTCGTGCTCACCAAAGTTTATGACCCTGTGATCTTTGATCCATCGATAACGGATCTCGACGGTTACCTTAAAGAGCTAGAAGAAACCTTGACGACGTTAAAGGGCGAAACGCGCGTGCTCAATCGCAATTTGCTCCGGCGCGAGGATCTCCAAACTGACCAGGAGGCTCAACTTACGCGCATTCAAAGCGAGCTCGCAACCCTTGAAAGCACCAACCGCCAAACGCAACTGGAGGCTGAGGCCCAGTCGTCCATCCAAGCAAAATTGGCCGATGCCAAACAGTCACTCACCGAAGAGATGCAGGCCCTACTCAAGGGTTATCAAAAATCAATCGATGAAACCGTGATCGGCGGAATTCCAGTGGATAGTGAATACGTCATTTTTATCATCGACACCTCGGGCAGCATGTTCAGCTATGCCTGGCCAATGGTGGTGCAGAAGCTAGCAGAGACCTTAGAGGTGTATCCGAATTTGAAAGGCATCCAAGTGATGAATGATATGGGCCAATACATGTTTGCCCAGTACGCGGGCCAGTGGATTCCCGACACCCCAGCCAGGCGACAAGCCATCATCAATCGATTGCGAGATTGGAACGTTTTCAGTAACTCAAGCCCGGTCGAAGGTATCACCAAGGCTATTGCGACCTTCTACCGACCGGGCCGAAAAATTTCACTCTATGTGTTTGGCGATGAGTTTACCGGGCGATCAATTCAGCAGGTCGTCGACACGGTCGATCGGATTAATCGCCGGGACGAGCAAGGCAACCGATTGGTGCGCATTCATGGAGTCGGTTTTCCCGTTCAATTCGTAAACCCTCCCCAATATCAAGACACCGGCATCAAGTTCGCAATCCTAATGCGCACCCTGTGCGCGGCCAATGACGGCACGTTTGTTGCGTTAAATCGATTTCGTTGACCGGCGTTTTCAATCAATCGCTAACCCGGATCAACCGGCGGCGGCACCTTTGGTGTAGCGCCCGCAGAGACGTTGCTCGACTGCACGGATAACGGATCCAACCTCGCTTCCAGGCGCTCCAAGATCACCCTCACATCTTGAATTTCATCGTGCAGGTTTCGCAGGGATGAACGGTCTGGATTATCCGTATCGGCTTTGGCTTGCTCTTCTTCGAGCACATTCACCACAATCCCGATCACCATGTTCAAAAACGCAAAGGTGGTTAGGAAAATAAAACTCAGATAAAAGATCCAACTGATCGGATAAACCTCCATGGTTTCGTACATAACGTCAGTCCAATCTTCGAACGTCATCACCCGAAACAGCGTCAGCATCGACACGGCAATATTGCCCCAAAGCGTCGGGTTGATCTTTTCAAAGAACAAACTGCCAGTTGCGGCGTAGATATAAAAAATAATAAAAATCAGCGCCGCAACATAGCCCAACCGCGGTAACGCTTGGATTAAGGAGTTGAGCAAAATCCGAAGCTCCGGAATGATGCTGATCATCCGCAACACCCGAAAAACACGGATCAGTCGTGCCACCAATGCCATATCGGTATCATCAATCGGAATCAGGCTCACCGCGACGATCAACGTGTCGAAAATGTTCCAGCCATTTTTAAAGAAGTCCCGCTTGCGCGACTCACCCAAGAATCGTACCGAGATTTCTACGACAAAAATAAGCGTGATGAACAGGTCAAGCCCATCGATCACCAAGATCATCCATTCAGGAATCGGATAGGTCTTAACGCCGACCAACAAGGCCGACGCAATAATAATGATGATTATGAAAGCTTCAAAGGCGCGATGACTGCGCAGGCGGTTCAGCTTTGCTTGCCAACTGTGGGGCGATAACTCGATCATGATGGGTCTTTCGTTGGGAAAATCCTGCGGAAGCTTACAGCGTCAATTTGACGGTTAAAAGCCTAGGTTGAAGAGAAAGGTTAATTTAGGTTCGCTGAAGAATACGATCCGATATCGACCCGCCAAGCAATACCGGAACGCCTTTCGTCAGGACAGCCGCTGAAACCCACTGAATCGACATCCTGTTTAACCGGCGGGTTGCCTGGACAACCCGCGCAGTTCGCCACAAGAACGTACAATAACCCTGCGTTACCTCACCGCTCTAGGACTTATCCAAACTCCAGATCCCTGGACCTTTGGCGGCAATAAACAAAAAGACGAAGCAATACATCGCAGCCAACTCCCCACCGTTCAACATGGGGAACACATCGCGCATGCCGTGCGCCATCCAATAGGCCACGGCCATTGTGCCGCTACAAATGAAGGCTGTAGGCCGCGTAAACAATCCGATCATCACCAAAATGCCACCGATCAGCTCGATGCCGCCCGCTGCGATCATCAGTGGACTCAGGTCATAGGTGAACTCTTTCGGGAAATTAAGCAACTTTTGACTGCCGTGAAATATAAACAAGAATCCCGTGACGATTCTGACTAAAGCGTACGCTTGAGGCTCTTTGTTGGCCAGTATGCTATCGAATTGACTCATAAATGCTCTCTCCTGTTTTAAATTTTTAAACCTGCGTTAACAGATTCCCATGTGAAAAAGGTAAAACACTCGCCTTCGAAGTTCAATCGCTTTCAGGCGCCTCGATTAAACCGAAAGAAATCCCTGCCGTCTCATTCACAGCTCACGAACAGCCTACGCTAAGATTGGGCTCATCTGGCCTGCTTACGGCACCTCCAACAGTATTCTCCGCCCAGTAGTCTTCATCTCCTCAAAAAGAGGCTGCCCCCTTGCCCTACCGGCCTGCCCTAGTCCACCCATCGTTTTTAAAACGCTATTTTTCGGCGGGTAGGTTGTGCTCAGCGTTAATAGCGCACGCGCGCGGTGTACTGAATACGCCGCTTGGACTGCGGTGCAAGGTCGAGCTCAATCAATAACGATTGGCCCACAGCACTGACCACATCCGGGGTACTGGCAAGCAAGGACAACTCACCGTTGAAGTCTTCCTGCAGCCTAATCAAAGCCTCGGTTTTGCCCGTATTTTCCAGCAGAAGATCCAAGGTCACTTCGTGCAGCCTGTCGTTAATCATGCGGAAATCCGCGGTCCTCCGGCTCAGTCGCACATCGAAGGCACGTCCCAAATGCACCTCAAACGGCGCGCCCGATGGAGATTGGGTCAATTGATCCTCACCCATCAGGATGGGTTGACCCGTTGGGCTGCGCTCAAACACGCGGACCAGGCCGGATGCGACAGGGTGATTACTGGACGGCCCTGTCGCTTGCGGCGTGATCAACAAGAACGCAGGAACAGACTGCGGTTGCGCTGCATCCGATGGATACCGCTGCACCGATGACCGACTTCTAAAAACCAATTTAGCGGGCGCGACCCAGGGATCTTCGAGCGCAACTTGCAGGCTGCGGCCCGCACCCAAGGTCACGCGCTGCGGCAATCGCCACTGATATTGCAACCCGGCGGGCGCGGCAGCCGTCCCAGGCCCAGGATCCATGCCGGCACTTCGCAGCATTGGCATCGACATCTCAGACTGAAATCTGGGGCTCTTTACGGCACTTACCTGCCCAGCCACCACGGTAATGCCGGCATTTTCAATCAATAACTGCGTGGCATTAGACAAGACCGCAGATGATTGAATGCGGACCTCGTGCGACCTCGGGTCGTACACCATTTCATAATTGGCTGACCAACTGAGTCCGGGTGCAAGGTAGGCAAGATGACCCGAGAAGGACCCCGCATTTTCAATCGTTAAGGCGAGATGCGGGCTCACAGTAAGTCCGATGTCAGGAAACCGAAGTTGATCAAAACCAACCGTTTGTAAGCCCTTCGAAGTCGAAACCAAAATCGGTTGCACCGTCTTCAGAGTGCCCGTCTCATACGTCATTGAATTAGCACTCCCCGCGATCGGGCTTAAAAACTCAACAGTTTGACCCAGGTAGGCCTGCAGGGTCTGCTGGGGCGACCCAAGCCATGGGGTGAGCTGCAGCTGCCGCACTCGATTGCCTGGAGCAGGCATCACATAGACCCCTGCAAGCGTCGTCGTTTCAGCAACGGGCACCTCAACAATCGCGCCAGCCTGAACAGCCGTCTTCGGCAGCACGCCGCTCACGAGGCCTTGGTTTGCATAAAGGGTTAGCTCGGGCATTGCCAGAACGACGCGTTCCTTGGCCTCAAGTTGCTGACCCGGCGCGAGCAACACAACCATCAGGACTAGCAAGACCGGACCCATCCCAATTTTAATCAGCCAAAGCCTGAATACTTTATTTAATCCTGTCACACTGCCTCCGGTTACGCTTTGATGAGCGCTAAAATGGTCGAGTTATTGATGACCAGTATAGTTCGACAGGACGCATAAACCATCAATGCGATCTGGTCGTTGGAAAACGCTCGCGCCTTGGGTATGCTGCCCCCTAAATTGCCCGCACGCTTGCCGGCATCACGTCAAAGCGAGTCATCATGGCCACCCCAATACAACGCCAGGCTTTTGGCCTAAAGATCCTTAATGCTGGACACTCGTCGATCCGGAAACTCAAATCACAAGGCTTTCAAGCGGAAATCCACGGCAATAAATTTTGGAACTCCAGTTTCTTGGTGATGGACTACTTAAAGCGGAACCCCTTACCCAAAGGAACCCGGGTTTTAGAAGTAGGCTGCGGCTGGGGACTGCTCGGCTTATATTGTGCCAAAACGTCTGATGCTGTCGTCACTGGGATTGATGCCGACGCTAATGTGGGACCCTACTTAGATCTGCATGCACGACTCAATCGGCAATCGATGACCTTTGAAAAGAAATCGTTCAATCAACTCACAAAAGCGTATTTAGCGAATTTCGACGTCATACTAGGCGCCGATATTTGTTTTTGGGATGAACTTAGCCAGCAATTATTTAACCTAATCCGCCGCGCCCAAGGCGCCGGGGTTTCACAAACAATCCTGGCCGACCCCTGCAGATCTCCTTTCGAAACTCTGGCAAAACGCAGCGCGGCGGCCTTCAAATCGGTTGAGCGCATTGACGCCGGCATTTCAAGACCGACCAAAGCGACCGGCGCCCTTCTCATTGTTCGCTCAGACACTTAACGTCTTGACCATTGATATCCAAGCGAGTCCAGTAACCCATGCGAGCGCTTGGCCAAAGCGCCATGTTTGATCGAAGAACATTACAAGGCGGCTATTTTGCCTTGGCCGCCTATTTCATCTGGGGCGTTACCCCGATCTATTTCAAACTCGTGGGTCACGTACAACCCCTTGAGATCATTGCCCATCGGGTGACCTGGTCCGCGATTTTACTCATGTTGATTCTCACGCTCTCTGGCAAACTCGGCGAACTCCGATTACCCCTTAAACGTCTAGGTTGGCTGCTGCTCAGCGCAATGCTGCTGGCTTGCAATTGGCTAATCTTTGTCTTTGCCGTCCTCAACGATCAAATTATCGATACGTCGCTCGGTTATTTCATCAATCCGCTGGTAAGTGTCTTTCTCGGCATTTTTTTCCTCGGTGAGCGCTTGCGGCCACTACAATGGCTGGCACTGTCGATCGCATTTTTAGGCGTTATGATTCAGCTTGTTGTGCTGGGACATCTACCCCTCATCTCACTGGCCCTCGCGTTTAGCTTTGGTTTTTATGGACTCATCCGCAAAAACCTCAACCTCCCAGCGGTGTCAGGCCTGGCCCTTGAAACCCTCATTATTTTACCCTTCGCACTAGGCTACCTAGCGTGGCAGCAAGCCCAAGGCGCGTTGAGCTTTAGCAAGCTATCGCTCGAGACCGATCTGTTATTGGTCCTTGGCGGCGTGGTCACATCGTTACCGCTTTTATTATTTGCCGGCGCCGTCACGCGGCTAAGTCTCACAACGGTTGGCATCTTTCAATATCTTGCGCCAGGCCTAACCTTGCTCTTAGCTATCTTCTATTTCGAAGAGCCTTTCAACAATGTTCAATTTGCAACCTTTTTCTGTGTCTGGATCTCGATTATCATTTTTACCACCGAGTCCCTCGGGTATCATCGAAAACAATACCGGGATCACGCGCGCCTCTGAGGCGCTCTCCTGGCCAACGTATCCGGACGATGAACCTTAGGAACTGTTATGCCTCATGCTTTTCAACTCGATGAAGATATTCGCGTTGACTCAACACAACTCGTTCAGTTAGCCGATCAAACCTGGACGCTACCCGTTACAATTTCCGATCGCTGGCAGGTGATCGTTGGGCCAAACGGCGGCTATCTCGGCGCGCTTTTACTGGGCTGTATCAAAACCTTGCCCATCCGAAATAACCAAACCGTGCGGTCGGTGGCGCTGAGTTTCATCAGCCCCTCGGTGCCTGGCGCCGCCTCAATGTCGCTTCGCTGCGTAAAAGCAGGCCGAACGACCAGCTTGTATACCGCAGAGCTGATCCAGAGTGACCGAACCATTGCCATTGCCAATGCCCATTTTGCCGCCAAGCGCTTGGACGCTGCGTTTAGTGATGTGGTGATGCCCGATGTTTCGCCCGCGGCGGAGATCCCACCAACGGACTGGCAGCAAACCGATTCGAAATTTGCCGTGCCATTTCGGCAGCATTTTGATCAACGCATTGCCATTGGACCAACGCCGGGTACACGCGATGGCTCCGGACGCATTGGTGGCTGGATGCGCTTCATCGACTGCAGACCCCTCGATGACATTGGCTTGCTCGCCATGAGCGATGCTTGGTACCCCAGCATCATCTCAAGACATCTCGATTACGACGTGCATGTGCCCACCATTGATCATACGGTGCACTTTTTGCAGAGCGATTTTTCTGAACTGCCCGATGATGCTTACACCTTGTTTGAGTTCTCAACCGAACTCGCCCAAGACGGCTACTTGATTGAAAACGGTCGAATGTTTTCCAGCTGCGGCACGCTCATCGCGGTCTCGCGACAGATGGCTGCAATGGTGCAGTTTGATCCTGGTTAGCGCCCGCGGCGAAATAACAGACCGCGGCGAAATAACAGACCGCGGCGAAATAACAGACCGCGGCGAGAAGAATAGCCCGCGACAGAATAGCCTGCGGCGTAAAAGAAAGACTGCGGCGGAATAAGCAGCCTACATCGAGCGCTTCGGGAAGAGGCGTCTAGCTGCGGCGACGGGACCAATGGACACTTTTACCAAGCCTAAGCGCCTTCGTTACGGGCATCGATCAACGAGCGAATGCGTTGGTGTTCCGCGGCATCTAATGAAAATCTTGAGAACAACCAAGTACCCAAGGTGTAGCAAATCAGCGGCGACAACCCGTAGAGCGTCACCATTGCCAGCTGCACCCCGAAGGTCTGTACTTCATTTGGCACAAAGCCGCTGAATTCGAGCACCCATCCGGTAATCAAAATCATCACCCCGATGGCGCTTTTTTGAACAAAGTTAAAGGCAGCAAAATAAGAGCCCTCTTTACGCTCGCCGGTTTTAAATTCATCAAAATCGATGATATCGCTTTGTACCGAGGGGGCAATCGTGCCGCCGCAACCGGCAGAAAGGCCTGCAAAAAAAGCCAGGATAAAAATAAGCCACGTTCGATCCGTCATACTCTCCATAAAGGGCAGCGCGAACATGCCACCAAAAGACAAACCCGTGAGCATCATCGAAAACATCCAGAGCCGAATCTTACCAAAGCGCTTTGAAAGCGGTATCCAGAGCGGCACTGACAAACTCGATGGCACCATGTAAGCCAAAATAATCAGGGGCGCAAGACCCGGCTTACCCACAACGTACTGACAAATATACAAGGTGAGCAAGGCGATGACGGCACTGCCTATGTTCTCAATGAACGTGACAACTAAAACCAACCGAGCATGGGGATTAGACCAAACATCTTTGAAAGCGCCAAAAGGCGTTTGACCGACTCGCCCTTTAACATCTTGTCGCTCACGCAGTTTTACAACTGCAAAAGTAATCAATGCTGCTGTGATCAGACCAGCCAGCGTGCTCAGCTCAAAAGCTGTTTCGCGCACCTTTTCCGATGAGACTTGCTCGGCATCAATCAAAAGCTGCATGCTAATCAAAGCAATAATCGACCCCACGGTGTAAGCGGCATGTCGAAAGCCGTAGAGCCGGCTCCGCTCGTGGTAATCGTTACTGAGCTCTGGGCCCAGCGACAAATGCGGGACCATAAACAAAGTCATCGCAGAGTAAAACCCAATGACGCCGATCGCCATCCAAATCACCAAAGCAGTACCTTGTAGGCCTGCCGGTGGTGAAAACACCATGATAAACATGCCCGCAACCGGCACAATACTCCAGAGCATCCAACTGCGACGACGCCCCAAGCTCGATTGCGTGCGATCGCTGACGTAGCCCACCAATGGATCCGAGATCGCATCCCAAACTCGGGATATCCCGAAAATAGTCCCCATGATCGCTGGCGAAATCAGCAGCACATCCGTTGAGAACTTCATTATGTACAGCCCAATGAGCAGGTACATGTACCCAACACCAACGGTCGGGGCCGAGTAGGCAACGATTTGTAACCAGTGCAGCGGGGACGCCCCGGCCTTGTGTATCTCTTTTTGAGTCAAGCTTACCTCTTACCACTGTCCGCAACTCTGGCAGGATTGGGGCTGGCTTTCAAGGCGGCGCTGCTCTATAAATTTGGTCCGCAATTGGCTATCCTTGCGCTGCAATTGCGCATGTCGCGGCGTCCCCCACTTTGCCAGCCTGAGCCCGTATAGCCGGCCATCTGGACAAAGACGGATTAGCCCAGCGCCAACAAATTTGAGATCGCACGCGGCGAAAATCGAACACAATATTTAAAAACAGGAGCGTCAAACCATGACCATGTCGCGAACCCCATTATTGATGTCCCGAATCCTCGGCCGAGGTGCTCAGCTCGATCCCAATGAAGAGGTGGTGACGTTGATGCCAAATGGCACCCACCGCCAAACCCTGAAAGCAACCTGGCAGCGCGCCAATCAAGTTGCTGGCGCTCTGAGCGCCATGGGAATTCAAGAGGGCGACCGCGTCGCCAGCTTTATGTGGAACAACTACCGTCATTTGGAACTTTATCAAGCCGTCCCGTCGATGGGCGCGGTTCTGCATACCCTTAACATTCGTTTGGGCGCAGCTGACCTTGAGTACATTATCAACCATGCTGGTGATCGCGTTATTTTTGCCGATGAAGACCTGCTACCACTCCTTGAGCCTTTGCTCGATAAAATGCCCACCGTTGAGAAGATCATCATCTGTCGTCATGGCGAAGGCGGCGAAACCACCTTTGGCGAAACAGAAGATTACGAAGCGTTCATTGGGGACCAACCGACGCAATATGCCTGGCCAAATATTGATGAAAACGCGCCGATGGGCTTGTGTTACACCAGTGGCACCACCGGTAAGCCCAAAGGCGTGATGTACACCCATCGCTCGACCTACCTACACACGATTAACCAGGCCATGACCGATTCGATGAATCTCTCGGCCTTAGATGCCGTGTGCGGGATCGTTCCGATGTTCCATGCTATGGGCTGGGGCGTACCCTTCACCGCGTCCATGCTGGGCTGCAAACAAGTCATGCCACACCGCTTCATGGACCCAGCGCGTCTGCTGCAATTAATGTGCGATGAAGAAGTTACGCTGTCGGCTGGCGTGCCCACAATCTGGCAAGGCGTTAAAACGGTCCTTGAAAACAACCCTGGCAAATACGATACCCAATTGCTATCTAGACTCACCTGCGGCGGCTCAGCGCCACCAGTTTCGATGATGCGGTGGTACTGGCAAGAACACGGTATTGAAATGATCCAAGGCTGGGGCATGACCGAAACCAACCCCTTAGGCACCTTGTCGCGCAAGGTCGCTAAACGATCGCATTTGACCCTTAGTGAAGACCAACAATTCGACAACATTGCCAAGGCAGGGCTTGCAAGCCCTGGCCTTGAGATCGAAATTTTTGATGAAAATTGGGAAACCCTCCCCCACGACGGCGAAGCCGTTGGAGAGCTGTTGATTCGAGGCCCTTGGATTTGTTCCGAGTATTACAATGACCCACAGCCCGAAAAATTCCACGACGGCTGGCTCGTAACGGGTGATGTGGCAAAAATTGATCAAGAAGAGTACCTCATCATTGCAGATCGCTCGAAAGACCTCATCAAATCAGGCGGTGAATGGATTTCATCCGTTGATCTCGAAAACCATATCGTGGCGTTGCCGGGCGTGAGACAAGCGGCGGTTGTTGCCCAACCCCATCCAAAATGGGACGAGCGACCCGTCGCGTTAGTGATTCTCCTGGAAGGCGCCAACGTGACGAAGGATTTAATTCTGGATCACTGCGCTGAGATTTTTGCCAAATGGCAGTTGCCCGATGATGTTATTTTTGTGCACGAGATCCCGCTGACGTCGACCGGTAAAATCGATAAGAAAGTCATTCGCAGTCAATTAGAATCGGAAGACTACTTATTACCCGACTTAAGAAGCGCTTCTTAAATACTCGAGCCGCGGCCCAGTAAAGAACTAGCCCAGCCCCGGTGACGCAGTGCGGCGTTAGCCGCCATGGTCAACGCGATTGCAGCCGCACTGCTTGGAGACGAGTCTTCACTGAATTGCTACCAAGATTTTGGTCTTAAAGACCTTGAAAGAGCCGGTTATGACATCAGAGTTCATCATTGCAGCCCACATCAGCGAAGTCCCCGAGGGCAGTCAATTGCGGGTTGAATTACCCGACCAAGAGGTGCTGATCTGCAACGTATCCGGCGAATACTTCGCCATCGACTACTACTGCAGCCACGACGCTCTGGGCTTAGAGGGCGGCACCATTGAAAATGATTGCATTACTTGCCCATACCATGGCGCTGAGTTTTGCTTGCGTTCTGGCAAGGTGATGGCCTCTCCCGCCTGGGAAGATATTCAAGTTTACCCGGTCAAAGTCGAAGATGATCTGATCAAGCTGCGTCTTGTACCGGCATGAGTGAGGCCACAGCAATCGCGCTCCGCGATAAATTAACCCTCGAGCAACTCGATCTGGACCTTTTTAGAGCTCAAAACGAAGCAACCCTTGGCGAGCGCTTGTTCGGCGGACAGGTCCTAGCGCAAGCCCTATCGGCCGCTCAGCAAACCATCGAGAATAGGCCCTGCCACTCCTTGCACGGCTATTTTTTGAGACCCGGCAAAGTCGATATCCCAGTCATTTTCCAAGTCGAACGCATTCGAGACGGCAAGAGTTTCAGCACCCGGCGCATTATGGGCATTCAAAAGGGTCAGGCGATTTTCAGTATGGATGCCTCGTTTCAGGTCAAGGAGCCTGGACTGCACCATCAAATAGAACGTCAACCAGTCCCAGAACCGGAGGCCCTTGAAGACGATCGACAAGTTGCCTTGCGAATGACGGACCTCGGCCCCCATGGCCCATGGATGACGCGTGAACGGCCCTTTCAAATGCGCTCGATTGTGCCCATTGACCAAGCGCCGACGCCCAAAACCAACCAAGCTGTTTGGATCAAATTTTCAGCACCAATCCTTGACGTTACAACCCAGCAACAATTGTTAGCCTATGCCTCCGATATGGGCTTGGTTAGCACGGCCGCATTACCGCACCGGGCCAGCCTGCCGAGAGACCGCCTGCAAATGGCCAGCCTCGATCACAGTCTTTGGTTCCATGATGCTTTAGACCTAAACGACTGGCTGTTGTATGTGAAAGACACCCCGGTCAGTCACAGTAATCGTGGACTCAATCGGGGTAGTTTTTTTGACCGAGCAGGCCGACTCGTTGCCTCGGTTATTCAAGAAGGGCTAATGCGGATTGCATCAGGATCGGATCAGGGTTGATATTCTGCTAGGAGTAATTGTTGTTGATGTTCGTCCAGCGCATTAACCAGCTCAAGGTGGGCCGCCACAAAAGCCGCCATCGACGGGTATTGCGCAACCACTTGGTCCCGCCAATAGACCAGCACGTGCTCTCGAGATTGATCCCAAAAGACTCCCGTCCGCATTGCTTACAACTCCTTATTTTGACCCGTACAGTTTAACACTCCGTTCACATTGAATGTTCAAGCCCCAAACTTGCAATTAAAAGTAGCCTATGCGTTTATCGTCTTTCGATCAGCCCACGCTTAAGGACATTCAATGAAAATTGGTTTAATGACGGCAGTAACAGATTCACCAGAGACTTCCTTCGATGACATTGTCAACGATGCACAACAGGCGGAAGCGGAAGGTTTTTCAGCGATTTGGATGGCGAATATTTTTGGGCTCGATGCCATTTCAACGCTCTCTATTATTGGCCGTGCCACTAAAACCATTGAATTGGGTACCGCAGTCACGCCGACCTATCCAAGACACCCGACGGCCTTAGCGCAGCAAGCATTAACGGCAGCGGTCGCATCTGACAACCGCTTCAACCTCGGCATCGGGCTATCGCATAAAGTCGTTATTGAAAATATGTTTGGGTTTTCCTACGACAAGCCGGCCCAACATATGCGCGAGTACCTCTCTGTCTTGATGCCGCTGCTCGCCGGCGAAACGGTGCAGTTCACAGGGGATCATTACAGCGTCAATGGGGTCCGGCTCACGATGCCCGGGCAGCCCGTTGTGCCAACACTGATTGCGGCCCTTGGACCCGTAATGCTAAATCTGGCGGGCGCTATGGCCGACGGCACTATTACTTGGATGACCGGGGCAAAAACCCTTGAGACCCACATTATGCCAAAAATCAATGACAGCGCTCAAAAAGCGGGTCGCAGAACACCCCGGGTTGTAGCAGGTTTTCCAATCCTTCTGACCAATCAGGTCGATGAAACACGAGCCCGCATTGATCAAAGCTTGGCCATCTACGGCACCTTGCCATCCTATCGCGCCATGCTCGACAAAGAAGGTTTAAGGGGTCCTGGGGATTTAGCGATTGTCGGTGACGAAACCGAAGTACGCGCCCGTCTAGATGACCTGCGTGCCATCGGCGTCACGGACTTTACCGCTGCGATCGCGGCGGACAATGCAGAAGATGCTGCACGAACCCGCGCCTTTCTTGCCAGCGAATGTTGATCAGAAACGCGGAATGACTTCCTCAACCAATCTCTGAGTTTGCGCCATCACGTCTTTCGTGCCTTCCGCGATTGGAATGAGCACGAACTTCGAGCAACCTGCGTCGATAAAGGCCTGAACGCGATTGGCAATCACATCAGCTGATCCAATCGCAAGATAGTCCGTCGGATCTTGGCTGAGCCGGGTGCTAATGCCCTGCATGGCTTGCTGCGCGATGGGCTCATCCGTTGATCCAAACCGAAACGAAAACGTGGCGCCATAGTGGTCATCATCGATTGACCTTTGATAGTGCGGCAGCGCGGCGCGGATCCCGGCGATCACCTTTTGAGTTTTACTTGGGGTATCAATTCCGGCGAGCCAACCCGTGCCAATGCGGGCAGTTCGCTCAATGGCCTTGGCTGACGAACCGCCAATCCAAAGTGGCATCTTGGCATTGGCGGGCTTGGGAGAAATGCTTGCCCGGTCATAGTTGAAGAACGTGCCTTCAAAAGACACCTCCTCTTCCGTCCAAAGCCGACGCAGCAGCGTGAGCGCTTCATCGGCTTTTTTTCCACGCCCTTGGGTCGGCGTCCCGGTTGCGGTGTAATCTCGACTGAGGGCACTGCCAATCCCAAATGCGG
>JABGTE010000160.1 GCA_018647445.1 Gammaproteobacteria bacterium | reverse complement strand
GCCAGTAATGTTGATTCAAAGGGCGGCTTAAGTCATATCGCCGATGGCCCCTGGGCGTTGCGCCAGGCGGTCCGAGAACAACGACGGGATGGGGTCGATATCGTTAAGATTTTTATCGATGGCGAAGCGATTAATCCAACCAACCCACCAGGGGAGCTCTCGTTTTGTGACGAAGAGGTAGCAGCCGTGGTGAGCGAGGCCCATCGCCGCAAGATGCGGGTAGCCTGTCACGCACGCTCGGCAGCCGCGGTAAAGCAAGCGGTCCGTGCAGGCGTAGATTTTATCGGTCACGCCAATTACCTCGATCAAGAAGCGGTGGATCTTCTGGCTGCGGCCAAAGATGCTGTTTTTGTAGGCCCAGCCATAGCCTGGGAAGTGCAATATTTAGCTCAATGCGAATCGTTAGGGGTCAGCAAGGCAACCGTTCGAGCCCAAGGCTACGAACGAGAGATTGCCGCAACGGTCACAACGGTTGAAAAATTGCGGGCAGCGGGCGTACGCCTGGTTGTCGGCGGGGACTACGGTATTAGCATTGCGCCTCATGGCACCTATGCCAAAGACCTTGAATACTTTGTTGAATTGTTCGGCATGCGGCCTGCCGAAGCGCTGTTGTGCGCGACGCGCAACGGTGGTCAGGCCTATGATCCCAATGGCCGTCTCGGCACCTTGAGTACGGGTTCTGTCGCGGATCTTGTTTTGGTGGAGGGCGACCCATTACGGGATATCACGGTCTTACAAGATCACAGCAAGCTCACGGTGCTAAAGAGCCCAGTTTCTGTTGTATCTAATTTTGGTAATACCGGTTTAGTCTATTAAAGGATGATGGCCTCGGGTGATGCGCAAGCGGCCCTGAACCTTATGGTGCAGCATCGCGGAGGCAACGTATGAAGCGGAAATGGGTATTGGTTTTAGTCTTGGTCTTATGCCTGGGCGGGCTGGCGCTAAAATGGCGGGGGGCGCATGTCAACGCGGCGGTTGCCGAAACCCTACGGCTTGACCCACACAGCGCGCGCGCCGCTCGAACGATGCTGATTACCCTTGCCGATGGGCGCGAATTCCCAGTCAACTATTTGCGAGACGGCAATCTTGTGTTTATGGGGATCGACGGCCGATGGTGGCGCGCGTTTCAAAACACAGGGCAACCTGTGACCATGCTCATCCAAGGCGAAACCTTAACAGGCCATGCTCGGGTAATTTTAGACGACCCAGCGCTCGTAGAAACTGTGTTCGCTAGGCTACGGCCGACGGTGCCCGAATGGTTACCCGATGCGCTCAACGGAAAGTTGGTCGCCATCACGTTGCAGTGAGCGCTTTGCAGCGCGCAGCCTTCTTGCGATGAAAGACCCGTCTGCCTGCCGCGTTCGCCGAGGACATATTAGGGCGGATGTGCGCCGTCAAAGAAGATTGGGAACTAAGTTGCCCGGCAGTAGACAACGACCCCCAAGCAAGTGCCAATCGTACTAAAGCCAAGCATCATGTCCTTGCACCCTCCTGCCGTCGACCGAATGAATTGTCGGGATGCCTCCATGAGGCATCCGGTACAGGTTTAAAGACCGCGAGTGGGTGCCCGTAGGATCTTCGGGAACGGCCGATCGATAATATTCCTAGGATCAAAAACGTGGCGTGTCTAAGTTAACTCGCCCACAGCTCGATGGCCCATCATCATCGCTGCAATGGCATCTGCGGCAGGCGCTGAATCGGAGTTCGCGATCGTAATGCGGCCGAAAGGCTGGCGGCCGATTGCCGCGCTATCGCCGGGGCCGGCGACGGCATAGCCATGGGCCCAACGGTTAACCGTAATGCTCGCCACATCGCGGTCGAAGTCAAACTGTTTTGCGCCTAACAGGCCGCTTAGGTGAATTCTGATATCTGCCTCGTAATCCGAGAAATCGCGTCCCAGCATGGTGTAACGCGCTTGCTTATATTGCTCGGCCTGAGATTCTCCAAGGGTTTCACCGTAGGGGCAGCTGATCATCTGAATGACGCAGGGGTTATCCGGCGATTGCGTGTACTGATAGTCGCCAAGGCTGACAGGAAAATCCATGAGCACCGCTTGATGCAGGTTGCCCGGGCACATGGCCATACCAATGCCCCGATCTTTAAAAGCCCGCCAGTGCCGCAGCCCGACGGTTGTGTAAATAAGCGGACTTTTCAATTGTTGGCCAAGGGCCTCGGCTTGATGCCTTGGTAAGTCCGACACAATGTGGGGGATCATCATGTTGTAGCAGGCCATGATGACATTTTTTGCTGAGACCCGATGGGCCTGCGCATTTTGAACGTACTGGATTGTGACAGCGTCACTACTGCTCGGGTCGCCCACGTGCTGCACATTCACAGCCGTACTGTTCAGTCTAATCCGAACCGAGTTACTTGCACGGTCTAGCTGGCTGTAATCAAAACGGGCTGTGACCAGCGCTTCGGCAGTGTCGCCTGCCGCTACTTGTGGAATGAGCTTCTTGACCAGCGCGCGCGCCACGCCAGCGTTGCCATCTGGGTAGTGGTAGATGTAAGGATTGTTTTCATCAAAAACCGGCACGGGCGCAAAGCCCAGTGCGCCGCATTCTTTGGCCTCTGCAATGGTCAGCAGTTCGGTGCCCGAATTCGACCAATCCAGACCCGAATTGCGCGCCATGTGCAGCACTGCTGGGTCATCAATCTCTAGGGTGTTTTTGAGGTAGTCGAAGTACTTGTGGGTTTGGCTATAGGTTTCACGTTCTGCCTCTGGAACAGGCAGTTTGTGCATGCCGCCCTTGAGAACGCGCAACAGTTGCTGCTTACCAGCCGCGCTCAACGGGGTTTGCGCAACCGCGGTCGCGTCCGATACCTGTGCCCCCGGCAGGCCCTCAATGTAGTTGTAGTAATTGCAAAAGGGGTGTTTGACGAGGGTGTCCTGGCCATAGGTTTCCGCATTGAAGTAGGTTACGGCGCCCAAGTTGTGCCGCTTATAAAAACCTTGGTCGAAGGCGGTATCAAATCGCGCCAAGTCAACGCCGATGTCCTCAAACAAGGCCTTTATCACCGGACTGGCGTGAAGGGGCTCGACCAAGGTTTGTGAGCCGCCATAGCCGATCAGGCTGTGGCCATCGATATCGTGTTCATTGCGCTTGGCGTGCCCACCAAAGTCGTCGTGGTTGTCTAGGATTAGGATTTTTTTGTCCGAGCCGTGTTGCTGCTGGTAAAAACGCGCGGCAGCGAGTCCGCTTAACCCGGCGCCGACAATAACGAGGTCAAAGACCTCGTTATGGTTTTGAACAGGGCCCCAGTCCGTGCGTTGTCCCCAGGCACGGCTGTGCGCTGCATCATTCGAGCCCGGGTGACTGCCTCGCAAACCCGTCGCGCTGGGCGGGTAGTAGGTGGTGTCAAGGGAGGCCATTGCACGTTGTCCCATTGAGGGGAGAAGTGTGCCGCCGAGCGCTAGTAAGGAGCCATTAACGAAATTGCGTCGGGTGATTTTAGGCATAGGGTCAGTTCTTTCTTCGGTCTGGGGTTTGGTAACCCCATTTAACGCGGGTGAGCCGGGGTTGGCAATGAGGGTCCTCAAAGCTTAATGGCAGGGTTAACCGCCTGTACGATTTGCTCGCCCTTAGATGCGCTGTCAAAACAGGCTAAGTCGATTCCAAAACACCGCGGCCGCGCCAGTAGGCAAATGCCAGGCAAACGATCATGGCGCTTGCAACGGTTATCCAGACAGAGGCGGCACCGGCCGTTTGATACAGATAGCCGCCACCCAAGCTGGCTACCGCGGCCACAAGAAGGCCAACAGCGCCGAACAAGCCTTGTCCGGCGGCCAGAGCGGCCTCACCACTGGCCTTGCCAACCGCGAGCTGTGTGGCGGGCATGCTGACCGCGTCCGCGATTGCGTGGATGATCAAGGGTAAACAGATCCACCAGATGGAATCGATAAACGCGTAACTGGTGATCATGATGACAGCCAGGCCAAGCGACTTGGTTAATAGCCGTAGCAGGTTGTGTTGACTAGCATAGCGACCCGCAAAGGGTGCAACCAGAATCATGGGCAGGGTAAACAGGCTTAAGGTCACGCCAATATACAGTTGGCTGGCGCCAAGATCCGAGATGAACAGCGCCCACAGCGCATCAAATGCACCAACGGCTAGGTAAAAGGCAACGCCCAAGGCGATGCAGCTCTGCATTGCCGGTCTTTTCAGGAGCGCGCGCATGGGCTTTTCTAAAGGCGCTTCGCTGCCGGGAACGGCTACGCGGAGCACAAAGGGGACAACTGCGAGTAAGACGGCGGTCAGACAGAAAAATGGCAGCGTGATCCCACCCAGCTCAAACAGTACCGATGCCAGGATCGGCCCAACAAGAAACCCAACCATCTCCCAGGCGGCGAGTCGGCCCAGCATTTCGCCGGCTTTGGCGGGGTTGATCACAAAGGCCAAGCGACGCATGGCGGGCCGAACGGCGCCCGCACCAAAACCCAAGAGGACCCGCGCGAGAATCCACGCTGTCAGTGAATCAGCCACACACATCCAACCGGCGCCGATAATGCTGACGGCCATGCCAATTTTCATGAGCCTTGCCCCGTGGCCGGTATCGGCCAGTCGAGACAGCATGATTTGCGCGAAAAAACCGGCCAAAAAAGCCGATGCGGTAATTGTGCCGACTTCGAATTCCGTAAAGCCAAAAATCGCGCGTAGCTGTGCGAGCAGGGTAAAGATGGCGGCATAACCACCCATGAGCACGGTGCTGAGAATATAAAGTGCGCGCAAAGTGAACTCCTTTGGAAACCGCGTCATTAAAATAGTAGGCGGTTTCTGGGCGTCGTCATTCTAAAACAGTCTTTGACACCATGCTCGTGCGGAATTGATTGATTTTTGCTTAATTTCGATTGCGCATCAGATTTCCGGTATGATGGAACACTTGACAACGTTGTCATGAGCGGACATCGGACGACCTGCGACTGGAGAAATCGTATCTATAATCTGCAACATCGTTTCATAACCCACCCAACGATTGGGCCCGTCATTGTGTTAGTGAGTCTGATTTGGGCAACTTTTTTTTCGACCGTAATATCAGCCAATGATGACGTTGATGTCTTGAGGGCTGGCGTGGTTGCCGAGGATTGGGGCGGGCAAGGTGCGCTCTCGTTTTTTGATGAATATAGTGATCCGGCTTACGGCGATTGTACTAATGAGTCAAAGGGTACAGAAACCTGCCCAAGTGTTGATTGGGACGTCGTTCAAGATGCCGCGCGTGGCGAGGTTTTGGAAGTCCGCTACTCGGGCGATGCGGGTCACGCGGGTTTGGTGGTCGGGCCTGGTAGTCCGGTGGATATCAGAGGCTATGCACAAGGTGAACTTACTTTCGATATCAACCTAATCGATCTTGGCAAGGTGAGTCAGTTTTACATCAAAGTTGAAAGTGGCGATGCAAACTCTGGAGAGTTGCAGGTGCCTGGGCTATCGATTCAAGCTGGGTGGCAAACCGTGTCGATTCCGGTGAGCACGCTAACGGCCAGCGGCGCCCTACAGTTGAGTGGTATTACCGCACCGGTTGTCTTTTTTCCTGGATTTCGGACGGGCGCGGGTCTGCGTTATCGCATTGATGCGATTCGGTTTACATCTGGCACGGGTGAACCCGCGACGCCAGGGCCCGTTGACACGGTTGAATATCAACTTAAGGCTTTTGGTGCCGGAACAGTTGCCGACCGGATTAATCCAGCGAGTTATCGTTGCGTTTTTGATTATGGCAATTGGATCTATAACGCCGGGGTTGTAGAACCGGGTATCGCGGGTTGTAATACGGCCACTCAGACCCCAACCGGGGCGCCGACACCAAGAATACCTCAAGTGGTTGAGCCAGCCTCGCTCAAGCCGACTGCGACGCATCGTTGGTGGGGGTCTATACCGTTTCTCGGGGAGATGCGGGTCGATAATACGTCAGATGCAGCCTACATTACGCCCGATCCGATGATCGCAAGAATCACAGAACGCGGCGTTCGCTTAATGGGCATCCCCGGCGGGCTCTCGCTTACCGGTGATGGTTTTCTGTATAGCTTGCCCGATCCGTTTGCCGAGGTTTTTGATGGGATTGCCGTTGGCCATTCAGAGCATTCCGACTTAAACGCTTTTATGAAAGATGCCAGCGCCGGCTCCGTGACCGTGCAGTGGCTGGCCGGTACCGAACCCGTGATGGAAGCCGTCTTTACGCATGGCTCGCCGCACGTGTTTTTCAAGGTTTTGAGTGGTCACCTTGTGTTACGCACCTTGCGAGGCGACGGCGGCGAGAAGGGGATCTTTCTAGATGCGCCGCAGCGCCTTGGACTTTGGACGTCTGTGGCGGGCAATCGTAACGACTTTCTGGTAACGGGCGCGGGTGATACGTCGTTTGAAGACATCGCGGGTCGCGAGATCACGGTAAAGGATGACACGGGCCAGATCACGGTGACCTGGTTGCCCAATGATTCGGGTTCGGATGTGCCCTCGGCCGTGGTCGAAGCGTTTTCGTCGAGTGCCGATGTAGCGATTGCCAGCGTTGAGATTGATTATACGGTGGATCGCAGCACGAATGATGTGACGATTCGCCACCGGTATCTGGATGCTTCCGGTGCGCCCGCGAGCACAATGATGGGACTGCATCCCCTGCACTGGAAATTCTCGGAACCGCGCGAAACCATCGCGACGGCGCGGAGCGCGCGCGGGTTGATTAAGTTTACGCTTGGCAGTGGGTTCAGCTACACGCTACCCGCGGTCGGGGTTTTACCCACTTTGCCGGTACTGGCTGATTCGCTTGATCTTGCGCGATTGGGTGAGTTCATTCAGGCGTTTACGGAAAGAGGTTCCGCAAGTTGGAACGATCGCACAGATACCTACTGGAGCGGAAAGAACTACGGCAAGGTCGCTGAGCTGGCAGCCTTGGCGCGGACAGCAGGTTATGTTGCTGAAGCGGATGAACTGATCGCTTGGCTCAAACTACAGCTTGAAGACTGGTTCTCCGCTGAGCGTGATGGCGCCTTGGATACCCAGCGTTATTTCGTCTATGACGCGCAATGGAGCACGTTACTCGGGATGGAGGAGTCGTTTGCAGCGCATCAGATGCTGAACGATCACCACTTCCACTATGGCTATTTTGTGCGGGCTGCCGCCGAGATCTGTCGGGTCGATCCAGATTGGTGTGGTTCTGAAAATTATGGGGCGATGATTGAATTGCTCATTCGAGACTATGCGGCGGGACCGGATGATCCGTTATTCCCACCCTTGAGAAATTTTGACCCCGCGAATGGGTTTTCATGGGCATCCGGGGCGGTCAACTTTGTCCGCGGTAATAACAACGAATCAACCTCTGAGGCAGCGAACGCCTATGGGGCGATTGTTTTATATGGTCTGGCGACGGGTAATGAGGCCTTGGTCGAGCGCGGCTTGTATCTGCAGGCATCGACATCGGCTGCCTTCTGGGAGTACTGGAATAACATTGATGGCTACCGTGCGCCTGGGACGACTGAGGATAATTTTCCGATCGGTTATAACAAGTTAACAACATCTATTATCTGGGGCGATGGCGCGGTCTTCTCAACTTGGTTTAGTCCTTTGGTTGCGCATATCCTCGGGATTCAGGGTCTGCCCTCCAATACGTTGACGATGCACGTAGGCCTATACGCGGACTATATGCGGGACTATGTAACGCTTGGATTATCAGAGTCGAGCAACGGCAAGCCTTCTGGGCTTGGGGCCGATGAATGGCGGGATCTGTGGTGGAACCTTTGGGCACTGGTCGACGCCGAGGCGGCAATTGCCGATTATGAATCGGTCTCCGGCTACACGCCTGAAGCCGGCGAAACCAAAGCGCATACCTATCACTGGCTGCATACTCTGCGCGCGCTAGGTCAGCTGCGCACGGGTACGGGGTCGATTACGGCGGATTATCCTGCTGCCATGGTGTTTGATCACGAGGCATTACGGCATTATGTGGTTTATAACTTTAAAGCTGAGCCCTTGACGGTCACATTTAGTGATGGTCACTCGGTAACCGCAGCTACCGGCTTTTCGGTCAGTGATAATCAGACACAACCCCTGGACTCCGATGGGGATGGCGTCTATGACGATCTTGACGTTTTCCCAGCCAACGCCAATGAGTGGCTTGATACCGATGGTGATGGCATTGGGAACAATGCGGACCCCGATGATGATGACGATGGCTTCAGTGATGAAGCAGAAGCGCTTGATGAAACAAATCCCTTGAGCCGTTTCTCATGCAAAACCGGATGCTTTAGCTTTGACGTTGACGAAAGTTTAGCCGCCAAACCGCTGACAGATGGATTGCTTGTGATTCGACATTTGTTTGGCTTTAGCGGCGCCGCCTTAACTTCGGGTGCAGTTGCCGGTGGTGCGGCGCGAGGTGCCTCCGAGGAGATTGTTCTGTATTTAACAGATGCTAATTCTGAATTGGATATTGATGGTGACGGTGCGACCAAGCCGCTTACCGATGGCCTACTACTCATCCGATATTTGTTTGGTTTCACTGGTGACGCATTGATCTCAGGTGCAATTGGTGCAGGTGCTGAACGTAATACTGCCGATGCTATCGAGGCCTATATCCAGGCACGTCTGCCCAAGGAATAATTTGCTCGCAGCCGTGCGGTGGTTCGATCAATTCAGGATATTGGTTTACAGGCGTCGAAGGCGTGTTGACAGGGACCCTGTGCCCAAGGTTTCGCTAGGGGGGACGCCCTAAACAGATGCGTCCTGGTGGGTCGGGTGTGGTTCTTTAAAGCGGTCTGGTCAGCGGTCCTCCACAGGCCGTATCAAACAGCGGTGACGCCTTGGTGATTGCGCGGATTAAGTTGGCCTATTGCCATCTCGGGCAACGGCACTGCGCGCCACCGCGAGCCCTCTGAAGATTTAAATTGACGCAATGGCCTCAAGCAGAGACTATTAAACAGTGCAGAACAGTTCTATCGAGGAGGAGACAACATGTCGGTAAAGTTTAAGAGTTTTACGGAGAGTACCAAAGAAGATTGGGAGGCCATGGGCGCGTACAACCGCGAGCATGAAGAACATCGCTCGATTGCGATTTTAAATCATTTGAAATTGTTGGACACCCCGTGTGGCTTTCCGGTCACCCGGTTTCAACATTCTTTGCAGTCGGCGGAGCTGGCAGCAGAGGCGGGCGAGGATGAGGAATACGTGGTTTGCGCGCTGCTTCACGATATTGGCGATACCTTGGGTACGGTCAATCATCCGGATGTCGCAGCTGCCATTCTCGAGCCTTTTGTCTCAGAAGAAAATCTATGGATGGTGAAGCATCACGGCATTTTTCAGGGCTTAAACTTCTTTCACCATATCGGCTTAGACCCGAACATGCGCGATGCGTATAAAGACAGCCCGCACTTCGAGCGCACGGCGCATTTCATTGCGGCTTACGACAATATTGCCTTTGACTATGAAAAGCCGGATTTGTCACTGGATCTGTTCGAGCCGATGGTGCGCCGGGTCTTCTCTAAAGTGCAGCGCAGCGTTTATACGCGCAAACAAACGGCCTAAATCAGGCCGTTATCTGGCTGCTCAGCCAGCGCGCGCTGAGCCCAATTGGTCCGCTTTAAGCGGGTACTGCGACCTTTGCTGGGCGTTTGCCATTTGGGCCGTACAAATTAACCTGTAAGCTCGAAATGGCGTGTACCAAGGGGTTCGGCGCAATCGTTTGTTTGCCGGTCCAGGCGATGTTTGGGAAACGGTCAAAAATCCGCTCGAAGGCCATGCGCAGTTGCATCTTAGCAATGCGAGCCCCAAGACACTTGTGCACGCCGTGGCCGAACGCAATGTGCTTCTCAACGTTATCCCGGTGCAAGTTAAAGGTGTTGGGGTCGGGGAAGATGTCTGGGTCGCGGTTGGCGGCGCCGTACCACAGCACCACTTTTTCATCTTTGGCAATGCGCTGACCATTGAGCTCGGTGTCTTCTGTAGCGGTTCGGCGCATGTGCATCACCGGTGACACCATCCGCAAAGCTTCCTCCGACATTTGTGGGATGAGGCTTGGATCCTTCAGCACCATGGCGCGTTGATCTGGGAACTCGGTCATCAAACGAATCGTGCCCGACAGCGAGTTTCGAGACGTGTCGTTGCCGGCGAAGATAATCAGTAGCCAAGAACCATCTAGAAACGGTTGTGGGAGCAGCTCGCCCTCCAACTTCGACCGAGCGATGACGCTTAAAAGATCGTTGCGCGGGTTGGCGCGTCGGTCTTTCATAACCGTTTCCCCATAGCTGAACATGTTGTTTACGATCGAGTTAAAGCGAAAGGGGAATAGGGGTTCTGAGAAAAATGTCTGCCAAGGATTGGTCAAGAATTGTGCTGCCATTTCCAAATGGTGCATCCAGACTTTGACCTTGGGTCGGTCCTGCTCATCAATGCCCAGCATTTCGCAGAGTGTGAACAACGGCAGCTCTTCAGAAAACAGTTTCACAAAATCAACTACCGGGCCTTTTTTTTCCATGTCATCCAGCAGGGCATCGATTTTAAGGCCAACCTTGTCTCGGATGGTGTCGACGTAGCCTGGAAAGAAAAATTCACTTTGTTGCATGCGCATTTCGCGGTGCAACGGTTCATCTAGATTGATAAGTGAGTTGAAGGCCGCTGGCACCAATTTTTCAGGACGCCAATACTTACGCTCAGCCACGCTCATATTGATGCTGCCACGTTGAGAGGAGAAAACCTTGTGCGCGAGTTCCGCTGCCTTGATGTCCTCATATTTCGTGACCGACCAAAAGCCTGAGAGCTTCTTGTCGGTTTTTGTCCACATGACGGGGGCTTCTTGCCGCATTCTCTCATAAGCATCGTACGGGTGACCTTTGGTCCAGGCCGCGGGGTCCCAGAACCGAAAGCCGTCGATCATGGGGTAAACTGGCTCGTGGAAGGCGGACTGTTGTCCAGAATCAATTAAAATTTCGTCGCTGATCAGGTTCACATGGGGCTCCGAGGCTAAGGGCTTACGTTCAGGGCACACTATCCTTGAAACGCAGGGGCCGAGCAATCCCTGATCACATTTAAAGTTCAAGGTACGCGAGACACCGAATCCTCGGAACAGCTTTTGGCGCTTTAGCATCGCTCCTTCGGGCACCTTATCTTCATCGGGCGCCTGATATAGAATCTGCAGCCAACATGTAAAAGCTGTAATTAGAAGCTGTAATTAGAAGCTGTAATTAGAAGCTGTAAATAGAAGCTTGAATGAACCGAATGCGGGCGTGAAAGGCCTGACACATTTTGGGGCAGGCAATAACCTTTTGAGGTTTTTTAACTACCCTTGAGCGCGAAACGATGGATGCTTTCGGTGCTGTTTTTATGCCCTGGGAGGGGCGACTGGGGTTTCTATCGGGGTATTGGCATTTGGCTATAACCCTCAAGGATAGATCCAAGAGGGTCAGCCAGTTTGTTTATTCGGCGGTGTAGAGGACTTCACACTGCTCAAAATTATCTGACAAGACTTCGTCAACCAGGGCCGAGGCTTCCCCCCAAATACGCATCCAGGGTGCGCCCGCATACGCTTCGTCAAGAATGCGACCGGAAGCGGCGGTTGAAGGACTTGCGGCTCTTAAATGAATCGCTTCGTGAACGCCGCCACCAATCGGCTGGAACACCCCAACATTGATTGTATGACCGGCTGCCCTAAGCGCAGTTTCTAGTTCGGCAATTTTATTGACATAAGGTTGAAGGTTTTCATTCGAAATTTTCAGTCTCCAAAGCCGCTCAAACCCTGGCTCTAAAGTATATTGCTTCAAGGGTTTGAACATAACGTTGTATTGCACTTCCCTGATGGCCATTAATTCGGGCGTTGCTTTCATTGCATCATATTTGTCGGTTGCGGCCATGGCCTCCTCAAAGGAGTTAAAGCCGTTAAAAATAAACATCTGGCCGGGATAATCGTGGCCGGTCTTGGTGACGCAGGCACCTGCAACGGACGAACCGATCGCTTGAAAAGGCGCTGGGTTTTTCTTCAGCATAGCAATGTATGCCTCAGGGTCCTTTGCTTGTACCATCAAGGCGACGAAAGCGCCGTCCCCAACGGGGACATCGGCATGATGATCTGCCAATGCTGGCAGCGACAGCAGAGCGATTAATAAAACGGTAACGGTTCTCATTACGAACTCCTATTTTTGATGGGTTCGAAAAATTTAACGCAAAATGAGGTTTTAAACCAGGGCGTGCATCACGCTTGGATCCAGTCCGCGCGATACGTCAAAGCCTCAAGGGCGGCGCATTGGCTGATGACAAGGTCTCGGCGCTTTTAAAACAGGCTCGTAAACAACCTAAACACCTTTCCTAAAAGTTGTCGTAGCAAGGGCCTTTTATCGAAAGCCCGCTCATAAAAGCCCGCTCATAAAAGCTCGCTGATAAATGCCCGCCGCTAAGCAACTTCCCTTAAGCGCCTTCTCATAAGCGCCTTCACATAAGAGGCTTCGCATAAGAGCCTGCCTATAAAAGACTCGATTCGAAGCCGTTTTTAAGATGGCAGAACCAATTTGATGGGTGGCCTCGAAGCTTGAAATTACGATACCCTTATTGGGTACTTCGAGTGATGGGGTAACCCGGCTGTTGGGCCTGCAGCCCCAACGCCTGGCGGTGATCGCGTTTCCACGCAATTCAATCGAGCGATGCTACAGCCTGCCGACAGAAGCGTTGCCGGAAGGCATTGAGTTTTCGAGTTACGGTAAACGGCTCGTGTTCGGATCAACCCTGGCCAATCATATTGCGGTTTATGCCGTTGAGGGGATGGTCCTTGAGCGATCGCCCTTTGTGACGCCGGTTGGTGAGGGGCATGCAGTGTTGGGCATTAAGCGCTCGCAGATTTCGCGCGGGGCCTCGCTGTCTAAGATTGCACCAATAGTGCAGCTTTACTTCGGGATTTTGGCAGGCCATAGTCTCACTGAAGGCGAGCGTGATCTTGGAAGCGGCGTTGCCTCGCCGGTGCTCAAAGTAAGCACTTTGTTGCTTGTCAGCGAGCGGTTGATGCAAGGTCTTTAGAATTTGTTTGCGGGACAAGGAAAGCATGCTCCAGTCATTTGATCAATTAGCGCGGCGTGAAGACATTGTCGCGGCCTTATCAAAAGACGGCGGGGTCATCGTTTCAGACGTCGCGCCGATGGCATTGTTGGATCAAATATTGGCGGATTTCCGAGAGCCTTTTGAGGCCGAAGGACACAAGTTCGCAAATGATTTTAATGGGTACAAAACCCGTCGGCTGGGCGCCATCCTAGGAATTTCGCGGGCAGCGGCGGATTTGATTGCCCATCCATTGGTCATGGAGGTTGCTGACGCCATTTTAAAACCGCACTGCAGCAGTTATCGGATTGGCAGCAGTACTGCAATTGAAATACTCGGTGGTGAGGCTGCCCAAGAATTACACCGCGACGACACAATCTATCCCATGCGGATTCCTGGGGTCGAACTGCAGATCGGCGTGATGTGGGCGCTGGATGATTTCACGATTGAAAATGGTGCGACCCATGTGGTCCCAGGCAGTCAAGACCTTCGGGATATTGAGCGCATTATAGAGGGCGACATTACCCAAGCAGTCATGTCAAAGGGGTCTGTTTTATTTTATCTTGGATCAACCGTCCACGGGGGCGGCGCAAATGATACTCAGAGCCCGCGTCGCGGTTTGATTACAACTTACAGCCTGGGCTGGTTACGCTCCGAAGAAAATCACTTTTTGACGGTTCGACGCGAAGTTGCTGACAGCTACCCAGAGACGGTGCGTCGTTTAATGGGCTACTGGCCGTACGATAAATTTTTAGGGTCTTATCCGGGTGATCCAGAAGACGGTTGGTTCGACACCTGATGCGAGCTCTATCTTGGATGGGGGCGCGGCACCAGGCGGTGCATTCAGCGGTGATTGTTGTTGTGCGCTTGATGAGCATGTGGCTGTTACCGACGCGTGTCGTAAGGTTTATGCGCTGCACGAAATTTACCGGTCTCTTTAAGGCTGAAGGCCGGGATTTAGGAGTGCCAAGTGGCCGCCAAGCCAATCGCCTCAGCACCGCAATATTAGAATCGATATCGGAGCTTAACGGTGAAGTTGTCGGCCTGAGGGTTATCCCATGGCCTTTGATAAAGTTTGCCCAAGCGGTCTTCGTCATCGAGTTCAACGATTCTGCCCCCTTTGGAATAGACCACGTACAGGTAGGCCAGCGGCAATACTTCGTAGCGATACCGAACTTGGAAGGCTAAATCACTCAAACTAAATGGGGACAACGCGACATCAACCGGCGTCAAACCGCCTTCTAGGTCGCCAAGATAGGCGCTCGGCTGTCTTGCTGTGAAGGCCACCATTTGGGCTTTGACTCGCAGTTCATGCTTGTCGCCACCAAACCAGTTCATGGAAACAACAGTGGTGCGCTGCTTTCGTTTGTAGATGCCGAGTAAGTTATCCTCAATCCAATTGAGCCAATCGTCTTCATAACCATGTTCATACATCAGCGTAAAATTTAGATTGTCCTTAGGGGAGAAACTCGCTTTTGCGCCGTAGGTTGTGGAATATCCCAAGGCTGAATACCACTCAGAGCCTTTGCCTCGATTGAACTGCAGGCCGTAATTAAAAAATTTATTCGATGGGCCCATCAAATGCAGCTGCGTGCCGTAATTCACAGGTTTATTAATCGCAGGTGCGGCAAGACTGTCTCTTGTCGTCCAAAAGTCTTTACCCTTTGTGCGATAAAAATTCTCGATTCTAAAGCCCGCAGTATTTTTAAAACTTCCGCCATAGGCGAATTGAATAGATTTACCGGCGGTTGAAAAATCGGCATTGGTTTCAACAGAAATATTGGCGTTAATTTCGGTCGCGAGCAGCATGGACGAGGCGTCAAAGTCGGTGAATTTCCAGCCATTGTGACTGCCGGCATAGGCCCAGTTGTTGATCATCTGGTAACCCATATCATTGATATCAACCTGGTCATCGAAAAACATAAGGCTTACATCATGCCAGCGGCCTTTGTTCGGTGAAGCGGTGATGCCTAATCGAAAGGCCTCTCCCGAGGTGTGAGTGTTATCAATGCCTTGGTTAATAGAAGAGCCCATTACAACGGTTGCGACTCGCAAGGTGTCGGTGGGCCGGTAGATCAAATCTAAGGAGTGCACGATTGCGTCTCGGTCCAAGACAGGCCGTTCGGCGTAGGTCCCTAAATAGCCAAGGGAATACTGCGCACCATTCTTCTTCAGGCGGACAGCGTAAAAATCGTTACCTTGGCTGTAGGCTGGGTCGGCTTCAGACGCGCCTAAAAACCCAAAATCGAAAGTTTCATTTTGTTGTGTATAGCGTAGGGCATAGTCGATGTCCGTCACGCCGACTTGGCTGGTCTCGCAAGTGCTTTGCAATTCCGGTGCGTAGCTTGCGCAATTGTAATCGGGGGCAGATCCAATGCGCCGAGTGTTGATGATGTAGAACATCTCGTTACTTTTAACATCGAATAAAGAATGGTTTTCCGAGAAAAAAGGCCGCTTATCAGAGTAGTAGGTCTCGCTAGAGGAGAAATTTACCACTAGCTCATCGCTTTCTACTTGACCAAAGTCGGGGTTGAACGCGATGTTGAGCTGTTTGCCGGAGTCGATCTTCCAAAATACCTCCATACCAACCTTGGTATCGACCTTATCCAGAATCCGGTCCTCGGTGACATTAACAAACGGGAAAAAATCCAACTTCGAAACGCTGTAGTTCTGAAACGTGTAATCATGAAACAGCGACATGAATTTCTCTTGCCTTGGGTTGCCCTTGATGGAGGTATTGACTCGGCCTTCCGTGACCACCATCCGCCAAAAGGCCAACTTCACGTTTCTGAAGTCCCCGCTCTGCGCTTTCATGGGCGCGATGCTCCAAGGGATAAACACTTCCGCGAACCACGCATCGCCCTCTATGTGCGTTGCCGAGTCCCAATCCGAATCCCAGTCCGTATTGCCTTCGTTTTCATTGCGATAGATGCTGTCGCTGATGGAGCCGCCTGCTGAAACCGAAAAGCCGTAAGCGGTGAGGCCATTGCCGTCAAAGTCAATCGAGACCCCAGCCTTGTCAACATTGGCTCGTTCATCATCGCGCTGATGTTGGTTTGCGCGGATTGTGTCGTTGCTTTGCTCGTTAATGAAACCAAAGTACATGCCGTTTTCATCTTCTAGGATCAACACTTTTTGAAAATGCTTTGGGGCGGCAAGGGTGAAGGGGATCGATTCGTAATATTTGGTCCACTCACGGGCGGTAGACCATGCGGCCTCATCTAGAACACCATCGATCCTGATTGCCTCTGAAAGTTTGAGGCTTTCTGAAAAGGTCGGGGCATTGAGCAGTAATAAGCTGAGCAGCACGGCAAGACGCGAAACAGGGGATAACGAAAGCAATTGCAGGACTCCTAAACTAATTGGATCTAACGCGGATGATGTAATCCGAAGCGCGCGTGATGCCCGCCAAGCCAGTGATCCTAGCGGCTTTGCGGTTCACAGGGTATCGCGCGCGATGCGCTGGTCGCGGTCCGTCGAAAGCTTTGGCAAAAAAATGAAACGCGACTAAAACCCCATTAGTGAGATGGTATCGCGGCAAGTAGCGGCATGGCAATTGGTCTGTTAAGCCGTTTTGCCAGGTCATTTAACGCGTTGGTCGCCCAGACCCTGCTGAATCGCGCTTGGGTCGCGTTGGCGATCTCGGAAAGCCTGCGCTTTGCCGTCATATTGAACTTGATGGCGTTGCCCTACGATAGACCTGCTGAAGCCATTAGTTTGGGCAAGGCAGGCGGCCCGTTCCTGCGAACCAATATCGAACCTTCATTGCATTGAATTCTCAGATTGCAGAGTCTGAAGCCTAAGCGCTCAAAATAAGCAGCGTCCAACGTAAAACGATAAGAGGATTCAAATGATGAAGATACAAGGACTGTTAGTCGCTGCGCTTACCGCTGCATCTTTTTCTGTGTTGTCCGATGACCATATGGCGCCTGAGACGGCCTATGGCATGGCTTACCAAATCACGGCAACCAATCCAGCAGCCGTGGTCGGGTCGATGAATCAATTCATGGCGTCGCCCTCGGGCCAAAACAACCCGGTCAGCGTAAGTTTGGTTCAAAACATTAGTAATGGCGATAACATGGCGACGCATCAAATTAATGTTGTCTACCCATCGCTCGAAGTGATGACGCAATTGAGTGCTGCCAATGCGCAATCTGCAGACTGGATGCGCTATATGACAACACTTAGTCGATCTGCGGACTCGGTATCAGAAAACATGTTCAGCATGGAAATGGCGAAACGAAATGCCAATCTTTCTGCGCAAGCAGGCACGGTGTCGATGCTCACCCTTATGTCCGTGTCTGATCCAGGCACCTTCATGAAAGCTTTTCAGAAGCTGATGGCCTCCAGCGCGGCGAGCGACTTTCCGGGTGATATTTATTTTGGTCGCATTATCGGTGCGGGGGAAAATCCAGCAACACATTGGGTTAATGCGAGTGCACGCAACCTGTCTGACTTGATGTCGGGTAATGAAGCGCTGATGCAGTCTAGGGATATGGCCGCTTATCTGCGGGCTGTGAGTGATGCCCGCGCCGTACAGTCGGTATCGATTCAGCGTACGGCATTGTCGTTTCCGGCCGCGGATATGAATTAAACCGGCTTTAAACGAGTCTCAGGCCTGTTTGCTGGGTCTGAGGCGTCCGTTGTGCAGCTTATGGATTCAGTTGCTTCAACGCTTGGCGCTTCGTCGCCCTTTTTGCCACAATGCAAGGAAAAAGGGTTAAGGGGGAGGTTATGCCAGTACTTCAGTTAAAGGCCATTGAAACGCTGTGCTTCGACGCACTCTCACGCGCCGGCGCGAGTTTCGATCAAGCGTCAGCGGTTGCCCTTGAATTGATGGATGCCGAAGCAGAAGGCATTCGCAATGTCGGTCTCGGTTATATCCATCTTTATTTAAAGCACCTAAAGTGCGGCAAGATCCTAGGCGACGCTGTGCCCAAGATTGTTCGTACATCTGACGCCAGTACCGTCATCGATGCAGGCTTTGGCTTTTGTCATACCGCTTATTTGGTTGGGGAGGCGCGCCTGATTGCTACTGCCAAGGCGCAAGGGATCGGTATTATGACCATTCATCGATCTTCTTCGGCGGGTGTTCTCGGTTGGTTTGCGCGTCGGCTTGCGCAGCAGGGTCTTGTTAGCCTCGTGTTCGCTAATTCGTCCAAAGCGGTCGCGGCTCATGGTGGCAAGGTGCCTTTTTTCGGTACCAATCCCTTCGCGTTTGGTTCGCCACGAGATCAAAGTGAGCCGGTCGTCTTTGATATGGCAACCGCCTCAACGGCGCGGGTGAACATTGTGCGTGCGGCAGCGGAAGGCAGGCCCTTGGAAGCAGGACATGCTATCGATCAGCACGGTGAGGCAACGGTCGATGCAGCCGCTGCGCTACGCGGCGCACAACTGCCAGTGGGCGGTCCCAAAGGGTTCGGCTTGGGGTTGATGGTCGACTTGCTCGCGGGGGTTTTGACCGGCAGCAATTGCTCCTATGAAGCATCCATGTTTGCCAATGAGGAAGGCGGCCCGCCGAATGTTGGTCAAACCATCATTGCGATGGATCCCGGATTCTTTTTAACGGGGTATCTCGCGCACTTGGAGTCGATGTTGGCGGCTCTAACCGCTGGTAACACGGTCAGGGTGCCTGGTCAGCGCCGAGGCGACCTGCGAGCCAAGCACACCGAATTTGGCGTTGAGGTGCCGCAAAGTTTGTTGGACACCATTGCCGAGCTTTCTAGCTGAGTGGGTTCTAGCGAGTCGTTCTTTGGCTCGAGATCGACTGTTGCAAACGCCTTAAAAAGGGGTGTTTTTTGGGCTTATAAATTCGTGCTAAAAGCGCTTGACATCATCGCTATGCAAGCACACATTGGCGAAATTATAAGAATAAAAAACTGGACCTTTTACCGATGCGATCTGATGTAGTTATTGATGGGCTGCAATACAATAATTGGGATCGCGCGTTGTTCCAAAAAACCCGTGATGGCGGTGTGCATGTGGTGCATGTCACGGTGTCCTATTGGGAAGACTTCCGAGAAACCTTACTCAAAATCACCGAATGGCACCGCCATTTTGTAAACCATAGCGATCTGATTATGCCGGTCAAAACGGCGGCGGATGTGCTCGAGGCGCAGCGCAGCAACCGCTTGGGGATCGTTTTCGGCTTTCAAAACTGCTCACCGATTAATGATGACCTCGGTCTTGTGCAGGTGCTCCATGAGTTAGGCGCCCGGTTCATGCAGCTGTCTTACAATAACCAAAGCCTTTTGGCGACGGGTTGCTACGAAGACGAGGATTCCGGCATCACGCGTTTTGGGAAGCAGGTGATCCAAGAGATGAATCGGGTCGGTATGGTGATCGATATGTCGCATTCCGCGGAGCGGTCCACCTTACACGCCATCGAGCTATCTTCGCGACCTATTGCCATTACCCATGCCAACCCTGCTTTTTACCATCCGGCGTTGCGTAATAAATCCAATACCGTGCTCGATGCCTTGGCTGAGTCGGGGGGAATGCTGGGTCTGAGTCTATATCCGTTTCACCTAAAGAATGGATCAGCCTGCACCTTGCAGAGTTTTTGCGAAATGATAGAGCAAACGGTTGAACGAATTGGAATCGATCAGCTCGGTATTGGTTCTGATCTGTGTCAAAACTGGGGCTATGACACCCTTGAATGGATGCGCAGTGGGCGCTGGACGTTTGTTGCCGACCATGGGGAGGGCAGTGCAGCCGATCAACGCTGGCCGGATCAGCCTGAGTGGTTTCAAGGCTCCAGCGACCTGCCGAATATAAAAGCCGGCCTTGCGCAGCGGGGTTTTAGTGAAGTCGATATCAATAAAATAATGGGTAATAACTGGCTCAGATTTTTTCAAGCGTCATTCGGGCCCCCTGCAACCTCAGACGCTGTCTAGCCCAGATGACAACCTCAATCACCGATCAATTGACCCGCGCAGACAATGCCATTGGGGCGGTCTTTGATCCTAGGGTTAGCACTGTAATCGATGATGGCGCCGCGCTAACCCTAAGGCCGGCCGCTGTCGTGATGGACCTTGACCGGCTCGGCATGATGCAGCCATCGCGCTTAAGTTTTATGCGGACCTTGGTCCGCAGAATGGTGCAAGAAGCTTGGCGGATTACCGAAGAGCGCTTTGCGCTCGATAATGATGGCTATGGCGAGGCAATCTATTGCCTGGAAGCAGGCGCTGAGTCCTATCGGTTTGTGGTGTTTTCCAGTCCGCTTGAGAAAGCGCATCGCAATGATCGCGTGATCAGTAACCAATGGGATTTAACCATGGCATTGGTTCGAGGGAATTTGTCGGATGCGCAACTCGATCAGCTCCGGCTTAATGTACCGTTGCAAGAAGCCGGAAGAATGGAAGAAACTGTGTTGGTGTTGTCTCGGGCCAACAGAAGCGCGCGATCTTTCGCAGAGGTGGTTGCGGCTTTGGCAGCCGGGCAACAACCGGACGTGGAGCGCTTGAAAATTGCGGGGTACCTGTGTCGAACAACCGCTGTTTATGGCAGCGGTAAATTTGGCATGGCAGGTTGGCACGTTGTGAAAACCAGTTGCCGAAGCTTCAGAACGCCGTTTTCAGGAGAAATGTTTACCTGCTACATGCTGCGCCATTTTTCGTGTCGGCAGGTGGAACACATCGCGCGCCAGCGATCGCCCGGTTCCGCTGTGACCCTAGCGCCAGAGATCGAACGCTATATCGGTATTGGGAATGCCACCGGGTTGGGAATGGCGCCTTTTCTGATTAAACATCCCGTTTTGATCAGCCATTGGATGACCCAGCGGGAAATTGCCTTAGCGCGGATAATGAGTCAAACAGACTGTGATGCGCCAAAGCTGTGCGCCCTGCAATCCATGCTGGAACAAGTCGTGCAGCATCTCCAAGAGACGACCGTTGCGGCTGATTATCAAACGAGTCGTAACCAAATTCTGATTGCGGCTTGCCTTGCTTTGATCTCGAAAGTGGCGCAGCCAGTATTTAGTGATGCGCTTAAGCGCGGAGGATGGCAGGTCTTGCAGACCTTTGTTGAGGACCACTATGGACCGGCTGCCGAAGAGCTCGTGCAAGTGTTGTTGTTCGAGCTTTATCCACACTTGGTCGACTCCCTAGAAGAATCAATGGCGGCGGATGAGACTTTAGATCTTGACTCGGGCATGACGTTGATTGAACTTTTGGTGTTGCTCGAAACCCACTACGACTGGGCTTTGAATATTGATTTTAACGACCCAAATCACCACGCACTTTTTTGGTACCGCTCTGAAGAGAAGATGGAGCCAAGGCTAGGCGATCGAGCCTGTGACGCTGGAGCTGAACGCGAACTACCACTGCTTATCGCGCTGGGCGTGCGGCAATGCTTTGATGCGATTCAAAAATCCTTGGCCGAAAATCCGGAAAGTCTCGTCGTCGACTTTTTGATCGAGCATCCCGATCAATTGGCAACCGTCCGGCGAGTTCAAACGCTGTGCGGACTGCCATACGGCGATATTCGAGGCAACTTGTCCGATCGTAACTTAGAACCCATGCATTTGCTCCGGGCCAAGCTGTCGTTTTTTGGCGTTGGGAAATTTGATCCAAAGTCAAAGCTTTGGGTGCGCAACACCATGTTTCAGGGCGCGCCGATCATTGAGGACCTATCACAGGATATCAATCCAGATCATTGGTATTTCCCAACGGCGCCGGTGCTCTGATGTTGCGCGTCTTATACGGTGAGCTGCTCGCGCAGCTAAAACAATCGTTTGAGGCCTTTGGATATAGTTTAGGGGAGTATGAGAGCGCAGCGACCTGTGTACTGTCCTTAGAGTTATGGGGATTCGGAGGACTTGCTTTGCTTGAGGCGGCCTTGCCCAGTTTAGAGCTACACAAGCAGTGGGCGCCGGCGGTGACTTATGAGTCCAACGCGCTGATGCTGGATTGTTATCAAGGTAGTGCGCTGTTTGGTTTGATTCCGAGTCTGGAACTGATTTACGTGAAAGCGCGTCAGCATGGGGCCAGTCGGGCAACGCTATTGAACTGTACCGAGCCTGAATTTGTGTTGCCGCTGCTCATGCAGGTTTGTCAGCGGGGTTATTACGCCAGCATTTATTGGCCGAGCACTGAGGATCCGACCCATTTGCGGTGGGTACTGTTAGAAGGTGATGTCAGCGGCATTCGGGTGGATTCAAAAATTTGGCAGGCCAGCGCGCCGCTTGAGACAAGCGTTAGCATCGAGGTGGCCCGATCCGATAGTGAATTCAGCCCAGATCATTCAGATCCGGAAGGGCAAGGGTTGTCGTTGCAGGACCATTGGGGCAATGCAGCGCTGCAGGCTTTGTTTGAGGAGCGCTATATGTCGAGTGTGACAATCGACCCTTGGTTATGGAGCAGGCTGCAAGACCTAGGCAGGCAGGTCTTGGTGCCGTCAAGCGAGGCTTCACGCTCGGGGGCTGGCGCAGACTGAGCGCGTAGTTGAGGGGCTAAAGGTCATTCACTAAACCGAACGTTACAACGAAACACGAAACCAATTCAAAAATAAGGATGTAGTGTGCCCTTTGGATTACTTAAGTACGGTTTGCGCAAGCAGCACCCAGGCCAACATCATTTCACGCCAACCAAGCCGCTGAAGTCGCACTATGATGTCGTCATCATTGGGGCCGGTGGGCACGGCTGTAGCATTGCCTACTATCTCGCAAAGCAGCACGGGATTACGGATATTGCACTCATCGACAAGGCCTACCTAGGCGGGGGCAATACCGCGCGCAACACGGCGGTAATCCGATCGAACTATTTAACGGAGTCTGGGGTTAACTTCTACCGGGACTCGGTCGAGCTTTATCAGGGTTTAAGCAACGAGTTTGGCTACAACATTATGATGGAGAATCGTGGGCAGCTTACGTTAGCCCACAGCGATGCGGCCATTCGGAGTTTTCGCTGGCGCGCCGAAGTGAATCAGCATCTTGGGGTGCGGTCGGAACTGGTGGACCGGCAAACGATTCGAGAATTGGTTCCGAATTTAAACCTGTCAGAAGATTCCCGCTTTCCCATTTTGGCCGGTTTGTGGCATGCCGATGGCGCCACGGCGCGTCATGATGCGGTGGTTTGGGGCTATGCGCGCGGCGCCTGTCAGCGCGGGGTTGAATTGCACCAATTAACCGAGGCTCAAGGCATCGAGATAGACGCCGGTCGGGTCGTTGGCGTGCGGACGAATCGCGGCAAGATTGCCTGCGGGGCGGTGGTGCAAGCGGTTGCAGGCGCAAGTTCCGTGGTCGGCAAGTTGGCAGGCATCAAGCTACCCATCCATTCGTTTCCGCTGCAGGCCATGGTTACCCAGCCGTACAAGCCGGTTTTAACGCCGCATGTAAGCTCGCCCCATGTTCACGTGTATGTTCATCAAACGTCCCGAGGCGAATTCGTGATTGGCGGTGGCTCGGACCCGTATCCGTTGTACCACACCCGAGCAACCCTTGATCAAAGAGAGATTTTGTCTGCAGCAACCCTCGAGTTGTTTCCGTTTTTGGCCCAGGCCAAGGTGCTTCGACAATGGGCAGGCACAACCGATATGACGCCTGACTATAGTCCCATTATGGGGCTGAGTCCGGTTGAGAATTACTACTTGGACGCGGGATGGGGCACCTGGGGCTTTAAAGCCACGCCAATCAGCGGTAAGACCATGGCCGAGTTGGTCGCAACCGGCAAGGTCCCGGCGTTAATCCAGCCGTTTGAGCTGGAACGCTTTTACCGGTTTCAGCAAGTTAACGAGGCGGGTGCGACCGCCGCAAGTCACTGAGGAGCCTGTTATGAAATTACTACGCTGCCCGTTGAATGGACTTCGAAATATTGCAGAGTTTCTCTATGGCGGCGAAGTACATCCGCTAACAGACCCAAGCCATCACGGCGCGAGAGCCTGGGCCGAACAGGTTTTCTTTGACGACAATGCGGCCGGCTTGGTGTTGGAATGGTGGTGTCACCGGCCCACTTCTTATTGGTTTATTGCAGAACGCAACACCGTAACCGATCAAGTGCTTCGTACCTTTGCCAGTAGTGAGTACTACGTTGAAAGCGTGACCTTCAAGCGGGTAAGCAGCGGAGACCCAAATGCTTGAGCCGCGCGTTCCACCGCCTCGCCTGCCAGAGCCCTATGGACTGTGGGTTGACCGAAACCAAACTGTGACCTTCTCCTTTGAGGGCCAGTCCTATTCTGGTCTGCAAGGCGACACGATCGCCACCGCCCTTGCGGCGAACGGTCAGTGGTTACTCTCACGGTCCTTTAAATATCATCGGCCGAGGGGGTTATTGACCTTGGCAGGCCAAGACGCCAACACCTTGGTGCAGCTTTTATCAGATCCCAATGCGTTAGCCGATCGCGTTTCAATTACCGAGGGGCTGTTAGTACAGGCTCAGAACTTCAGTGGCACGCTCAAACGAGATCGCAATGCCATTCTCGGTTGGCTCGCGCCCTTTTTTACCAGTGGCCTTTTACTACAAAGCCTTTTTTAGGCCTCGTGGTGTTTGGCAGCTCTGGGCACGATTTTTCCGAAAGCGGGCGGGGCTGGGGGTGATTGACCAGGCCTTTAAGCCCAAGCGGTTTGCGCAAAGCTACCGGCACTGTGACATTTTAGTGATAGGCGGTGGCGCGGCGGGTCTTGCGGCCAGTATTGCAGCAGCGGAGGCTGGTGCGGACGTTTTATTGGTTGATGAAAATGTGGTTTTGGGTGGGTCCTTGAATTACACCGACCCTGATCTAGACGAAAGTTCAGATACTGTGCAGCGGGATGCCTTGCTTGCGATCGTTGAGCAACTTGAAAACCTTGAAGTGCTGACCAGCGCGATGTGTAACGGTTGGTACGCCGATAATTGGATTCCGGTGGTGCAGGGCGAGCACTTGTTGAAAGTGCGCGCGCAGCAGGTTATTTTCGCCACCGGCTCCCTCGAGCAGCCGGTGGTTTTTCGCAACAACGATTTGCCCGGCATCATGATGAGCAGTGCAGCAATGCGTCTGGTTCAACTCTATGGGGTTCAGCCAGGTCAAAAGGGTGTTGTGGTCTGCGGCAACTGGGAGGGCTACCGGGCGGCGCTGATGTTAGCGGGCGCAGGGGTGAGGATTTCTGGCCTTGTAGATTTCCGAGTTAGGCCCGATGACGGTCATGACTTAATTGATGCGCTCGATTTAGCGGGTATTCCAATTTGGTTTGAGCACGGCGTAGATCAAGCGATTGCGTCGGTTGATCAAAACCACGTTGCGGGCGTCGATGTTGGACCGCTTCAAGCTGGTCAGGTGTTGCGGGATCGGGTCACGCGACTAACTTGTGATTTCGTTGCCATGGCGGGTGGCTATGTGCCGACGTACCAGCTTGCGTG
>JABGTE010000092.1 GCA_018647445.1 Gammaproteobacteria bacterium | reverse complement strand
GTTGATCATGACTTACAGCCTGCTGGCTACACCCAGTGTCATGCGTGTCGCAGGCCATTGACCGAAGCTGATTTAACGTTAGCGTCTTATAGACAGGGGTTGTCCTGCCGGCACTGCATCGGCCAATTAACGAGCGATCAACAAGCGCGATTTGCCGAGCGCGAAAAACAAGTCCAACTTGCCAAGGCTCGGGGCGATGCTCACATTGGCGATGCAGCCCGAGAGGATCAGGAAAAACGCAAAGCCCGTAAAATCGCAATAAAGCAAGCTCAATCAGCGCAGCACAAGCCTCAGAACGATCTGTCGGAATAACCACCCTGACCAAAACACAACGAAGGCTGACTTTAACAGGCTGCTGAGACACCGCCCGCAAGGGGCGCCACAAAGCGCGGCCAACGCTTCCGCAGAAAACCCGCGTTACAACGTTAATGCTTTCACGAAGTGCGGCCGTGTTTTAAGCGCATCGAAATAAGACACAACCCGGTTCAAACCGGGCTCAATCAGCCCAAACCGTTCGGCGAGCACCAACGAATAGCCCATATTAACGTCTGCCGCGGTAAAGGCATCTCCTAGCAAGTAAGGCCCTGCGTCCATTCCCACCTCAAGCGCTTGCAAACAGACGCTCGCCCGCTGCCGGGCATCATCAACGACGGCCGGTATACGCAGGGCTTCAGGACGCACCACCGTATGCTGCGCAATATCGCCTAAGGGCCTCGCAAAGGTCGCCTCTGCAAACCAACTCCATTGCTGAAACATTGCAGCTGCTTGGGTACCCGCCCTGGGTTGGAGTCGGCCCGCGCCATAAGCATCTAGTAGGTACTGCAACATTGCACCCGATTCAAACATCGTGAAGCCATCGTCGCGCAGGACCGGTACTTTTCCGGTAGGACTAAGCGTCCGCCAGCCTTCTGAATTCCGAAACTTCGGCGAAAAATCGATGGTTTCAATGGTCAACGGCAGATCCAGCTCAAGACACAACCAAATCACTCGAAGCGATCGGGATCCGGCAACATGATACAACGTCAAAGCCATGGGGTAATTATTCCTTGATAAAACGACTGCATGCTTGCAACAACTGCCAACTTGCATAGCCCAAGATCTCTTGTAAAGTGAGTGCATGTCAACCACTCGAACAAAAATTGAAGCGCTTTGCTTTTTAAATGACGAGGATCTACCACTAGATCGATTGGCCCTATTATTCGCAGCCGAACATCAAGCTCAGGACATCGACCTTGATGGCTGTCTTGCCCAATTGGACGCCCTTGGAGACGATTTCTTAATAACGGCTCAGCCCATCGGGGCAGAACAGTTAGTCTCATTCCTCGCCAATACACAGCAATTTATCGGCAATACCCAAGCGTACGGCCTTGCCGAAAACAGTTACCTGAACCGCGTACTCGCCGTTCGGCGCGGAATCCCCATTACCCTCGCGCTGATTTATCTATCAGTTGCAGAACGGGTTGGTATTCCCGCAACCGGCATTAATTTTCCGGGGCACTTTTTAATTCGCTTCCCTGAGCAAGACAATATTTTAATCGACCCTTTCGCAGGTCGCGCGCTGAGTCAATCAGACTGCCAAACCTTGCTTCGCCAGAACCTCGGCCCCGGCGCAACCCTTGAAGCGGCCCACCTTGAACCTGCCAACCGGCGCGATCTGCTCATGCGTTTGATTGAAAACCTAAAGCAAGGTTTCTGGCGTGTCCGATCTTGGCAGTCAGCGGAACTGTGTCTTGAACAGCAGCGTCTGCTTCGGCCGAACCAAGCTGCGCTTAAATTACAATTGGCTAACATTCGAGAATTGCGGGGCGACTTAGAGTCTGCAAAAGACCTTTACACTGGCCTGATCCAAACCACAAAAGACTCTGATGTTGGCAAACTCGCAGCACAACGCCTAATGGCCATGGGCCATTCAAGACGCAATCTTCACTGAGACAAGCCCAAAAGCTACCCGAAACAAGCAGCCTTAAACTTCAAGCAACGCAAGCGCTGCTTCAGCACGCCGCGTTACACCCAATTTTTGCTTCTCTAAGTCAACGTCTCTTGACTCGCCCATCGCGCCCATTAGATAACGCTTGTAAACCCCCTGGCCAATGGCGGCCAATCGCCAGTGTTGGAAAGCACGATAGTAATTGATTTGCGACAAATCTCGCCCCGTCCGAGTTTGGTAAATATCGCAAAGCGCATCCCGAGACAGATATCCCCCAACTGCAGTGGGCGATTGATCGCCCTCACCGGGGGCTTCGATCTCGCCCGGACTGACCCAGTTGTTGAGCAAGTAACCAACATCAGCAAGAGGGTCACCTAATGTGCACAGTTCCCAATCTAAAATAGCTTCGACACGATCATCAGAGACAATCATATTGCCCAATCTAAAATCTCCATGAACAATGCTCGACCCAACCTGCTCGGGCATCCGCTCGGCGAGTAATTGCTGGCTGGCTTCCATTTCTGGAATGGGATGTGTTTTCGACGCGACCCATTGTTTGGTCCAACGATTCAACTGCCTGGACAGATAGGCCTCTTTGCGGCCGAGATCGCCTAGGCCAATAGCATCGACATCGACCTCATGCAGATCGCACATAATATTCACGACATGATGACTGAGGGCGACCCGGTGACTGGCCAGTACCTTTTCACCCACTACACTGTCGTTGAGCACCAAGCCGTCAACAAACCCCATCAGGTAAAAATCAGCGCCATTGACGCTTGCGTCCTGGCACAACCCGTAGGTCTTTGGGACCGGCACCGAGCTGCCTTGCAACGCATGGATAATTTTATGCTCACGGCTCATATCATGTGCGCTTTCAAGGACATGCCCTAAAGGCGGTCGGCGCAGCACATAGCATTGCCCTCGTCCATCGCGACAGCGGTAGGTTAGATTCGAATGCCCGCCAGTAATCAGGTCATACTCAACCGGGTCTGCCAAATCAGGAATCTTGGATCTAATCCATGCCGTAACAGCGGCTTCATCAATACCTTCGATCATTCCAACTCCTTGTTTCATCTTCACGAAGCTTTAACCATAACCCCATTAAGCGGTGAAATCCTACAGTGTAATGCCCAAGTCGGTCAGCCTTCCCGATCCTTATATCTCAGCTTTGCAAAAATACTCCTGATACCTCGACTACCGCATGCAGCCCAGGACGGCTTTCATCATCCTGCCCGACAGAGCGGAGAAAGCCAATTTAGGAGATCTTTTAAAGCTTTGCTTAGAAACCTTGGCCGCGCTGGCCGGTGACTCGAATGTATGATCGGGACCAAGGTGCCCTGTCGCCGAGGCGAGCGTGAGCAGAATATCTGAGTTTTAAAGATCGCTTTGACCCTAAATTTAAAAGGCCTTGCCTTGCGGACGTTCGCCCAACAAGGGCTGCCTTGAGGTGTCATGCATTAAGGGCAAGGCTCGAACCCCAGCTATTTTGTGATATCTTTTCCAGTCCACAAACCTCAGCGAGTTCTGATGAAAACCCGATCCTTTTTATGTCCTGAAATAGCCGATTCTATTGATGGATTAACCCTTGTTGAGATGACGTTGGCAGATCCCGCGGCGGGGGAAGTTCAAATTGAAATCAAAGCGTGCGCCGTCAACTTTCCAGACATTCTTATGATCCAGGGCCGTTATCAATTTAAACCGCCTATGCCCTTCGCACCAGGAGGAGAATTCTCAGGCGTAGTGACGAAGGTCGGTACCGGCGTTATAAACCTAAAGGCCGGTGACCGCGTCGTTGCAGGCACCCGATTTGGCGGTTTCAGCGAACATGCGAACGTGCCCGTCGAAAGTGTCCGCGTGCTGCCAGAGCATGTGTGCTTCGCCAAAGCGGCAAGTTATGCAACCGCCTACTTGACCGCTTATGTCGCCCTTAAAGTTAGAGGTCAATTAACCACATCAGAAACCCTTTTGGTTCACGGTGCAGCCGGTGGCGTCGGAATGGCAGCGGCCGATTTAGGGCACTATTTTGGCGCGCGAGTCATAGCAACGGCAGGCACCGACGAAAAACTCCGCGTGCTCGACGAGCGCGGCGCGTATGGCTTGATTAACTACACACAAGCCGATGGCAGCCTCGGTGGTTTTCGGGAACGTGTAAAGGCCTTAACCGACGGTAAAGGCGCCGATGTGATTTTCGATCCCGTGGGCGGTAGTGTTTTCGATGAATCCATGCGATGTATCAATTGGGGTGGGCGTCTCTTATCGATTGGTTTTACGAGCGGTGTCTGGCCCAAAGCCGCCGTGAATCACATTCTAATTAAGCAGATTTCAGTAATTGGGGTTCGCGCTGGAGAAATTGGTCGGCGCGATCCTGCGCTGGGTCAAGCCTGTCGGGATGCCGTGTTCGAGCTGTTATGTAACGGTGATATCGATCCGTATATCCATAAAACCTATCCGCTAGAAGAAGGCGTTGCCGCTATGACATCTCTGCAGTCACGCGCCGTGATCGGCAAGGCCGTTCTAACCATGAATGGTTATGAGGGTGGATCATCCACCTGACTAAGGCGCACCACCTTCGAGGCAATCAATTCATCGATCCTCGCCTCGGATAACCCCAAGCCTTTCAAAATACCGTAGGTGTGTTCACCTAAATTCGGCGGGTCCCCAACCGGGCGATGGTTTAGTGAGGCCAGTTTAATGGGATTGGCAACTGTCCACTGGAAATCCGGATCTTCTGAATGCGTTTCAATGATGACTTCATTCTCAATGAGCTGTGCGCTTTGAACCACTTCAGAGATTTTTTCGATCACGCTGTAACTCAAGGACTCAGCATCCAGCGCCTGGCACGCCTCAACCATCGTAAGCGCACCGATCGCATCTTGAAACAACTGCCGAACCTCATCTCGCAGTTTCATGATGGCGCGCAAGGTTACAAACCGTGGGTCTTCTAGCCATTCAGGATGTCCAAGGGCGCGGGCAATCGCGGGCCACTCTTTATCTGGATTTGACGACACCAAAATCAAGAACCGATGATCCGCGGTTTCATAAATCATCGCAAAAGGCGAGCGATATCCCTTTGTTTCCAATATCTCACTCAAGTCAAATCCAGCGATCGCGCCCTGCAAATGCATTCCGTTCGACCAAGCCCCATTCGCCACGAGGGAGGTTTCCACCGCATCACCGAGCCCTGTTTTCTCGCGCTGATACAGTGCCATCATAATGCCTGCAAACAGCGTCATCGCAGAAGCATGATCACCAACCCCGCCGACTGGGAAGTTTGGCGCGGTTCGTCCTTTTTTCATCAAGTCTAAAATACCAGCACTAGACCACCAGGCCGTCGTGTCGTAACCGCGCTTATCGGCATCTGGGCCCTTCGTTCCAAAGCCGGTTAACTGACCATAAATTAACCGCGGATTTAAAGCTCTAAGACGCTCATAGGCCACGTCATAGCGGTCGATTTGATCGGATCTGAAGTTGTGCACGAAGATATCTGCGGTTTGAATCAACTGATGCAGAATCTCTCGACCCGCCTCGGTATTGAGATCCATTGAGATCGCCTCTTTGTGCCTAGATGTCAGCGCCCAATTGAAATCGAATCGATGTCGGCCATGCAGTAGTCGGTAGGCATCGCCCGCGGGTGCTTCAACCTTAATCACCCGAGCGCCAAAATCGGCAAAAATCGTCGCGGCACCCGGGCCCGCAACAAACGACGCGGCGTCAATGACAACAAGGTCTTTAAAGAGGCTTTCCATTTCAGTTTGCATCGTTTCAGGTAAACCCCTATCTTAGCCCAGTTCTATTTATTTCTGCGAGACGGTGGTTGCTATGTACGACGTATTAAAAAAAGTGTGGACCGATTTGACCGGGCCGGGAGGCGCCTTCGAGGTTGAAGAAATCAACGTTCGCGGCTTCCCAATGCGCACCTATAAGGCAGCGCCGCCGTCTCTTCGAGAGGTTTGGCTAAGCTCTCTTGCCTTTTCAGAACGTCCCTACTTGGTGTTCGACGACGAAGCGTTAACCTACGGCGAAACCCACGACCGAGTCAATCGAATGGCTGCTTGGATGCGGGCATCGGGCTTAAAGCCTGGGGACCGAGTTGCAATTGCGCTGCGTAATTTCCCAGAGTGGATGCAATGTTATTGGGCCGTGGTCTCATCCGGACTCACCGTTGTTGGCATGAATGCTTGGTGGGTTGAAGACGAAATGGACTACGCTTTGAAGGATGCGAGCCCAAAACTCTTGTTTGCCGACGAGGAGCGGTTGGGACGCTTTGAGGGCCTTCGGGCGCACTACCCAGACCTACCCGTCGTGGGCATTCGGTGTGAGGTCCGGGACTGGGTGACGCCCTTCGAATCATTGATGCAGAGCGAACCCACACTGCCTGATCTGGTGATTGATCCCGATAGCGACGCTTGCATTTTTTATACATCTGGCACCACAGGACGACCAAAGGGTGCACAACAAACCCATCGCGGCTGTGTTCATAACATTCTTAACATGGGTTTTTGGGGTAATTGCCTCGCCCAAACAATGCACCTTGTTAAAGGCACACCCTTACCGGACCCGACGACGGCACCCCCAGGATCCGCGCTGGTAACAACACCCTTATTCCACGTTACCGCCAATAATTGTCTTGCACACGCCATGACCCTTGGGGGCGGGAAACTAGTGCACATGTACAAGTGGGACGCTGGTGCCGCCTTGGCTTTGATCGAACGCGAAAAGGTGACGAACCTGACGGGCGTACCGGTCATGAGTCGAGAATTAATTACCCATCCAGATTTCGAAAAGTATGACACCTCGAGCTTGATTTCGGTCGGCGGAGGCGGCGCCCAGTTGCAACCCGACCTCGTTGGAAAAATTGATCAATCTATCACCAATGCGCGCCCCAGCACAGGCTATGGTATGACCGAAACCTGCGGGATTATCACCTCCGTCGGCGGCGATTTCTTTGTCGACAAGCCTGATAGCTGCGGCCCTGCGATGCCGTCCTTTGAAGTAAAAACAATCGATAGCGAGGGCAATCAGACCCACGGCACCCCAGGAGAACTGCTTGTTCGAGGCGCGCCCGTTATCAAAGGTTATTTAAATCGAGTAGACGCAACCGCCGAATCGATCACAGATGGTTGGCTGCATACTGGTGATGTCGCAACGATTGATGACACCGGATTTATTTTCATCGTCGATCGGGTTAAGGACATGGTCTTGCGCGGTGGAGAAAACATCTACTGCTCTGAGGTTGAAAGCGTGCTGTTCCAAATTGACGCGCTCGCAGAGTGCAGCGTATTTGGCGTGCCCGATGATCGCCTGGGCGAAGAAGTTGGTGCGGCGATCTATTTAAAGCCAAACCAGCATGCCACCCCTGATGATATCCGCAGCTTTTGTGCAACGCTGATGGCAAAGCACAAGATCCCCCGCTATCTCTGGATTGTAAAGGCCCCATTGCCCCGCAATGCTAGCGGTAAATTTCTGAAACGCGAACTGCGGGATCACCTCGCGCTCGGCGACGCGGTTTAAACTGGGTTAGACTTAGCGGCGACCAGATGGCTTCGGCTTGGCTCTTGCGCGATGCTTCGGCACTTTCGGCAGGCCCAAATGCTGGGTCTTAAATGGCTGTCCCATCGCGATAGGACCTCCAAACTGGGTTCGCGGCACAAGATGTGAGCGCGTATTGCCGATCAGATCTGCTCGTCCCATCCGCCGAAGCGCTTGCCTTAACATCGGCCAGTTATTGGCGTCGTGATATCGCAAGAATGCCTTATGCAATCGGCGCTGCTCGGGTTTTTTAACGCTTGCGACGGGCACGGCACGACGCCCCACCCGATGCAACGGGTCAGAGCCGCTGTGATACATTGCGGTCGCTGTTGCCATCGGTGACGGATAAAACGACTGCACTTGATCCGCCCGAAAGCCGTTGGACTTTAACCACAGCGCAAGATTCATCATATCTTCGTCGGTGGTGCCAGGATGGCCTGCAATGAAATAAGGAATAAGGTATTGCTCTTTTTCAGCTTCGGCAGAGAACCGGTCAAACAGGGCCTTAAAGGCATCATAAGTGCCAATTCCCGGCTTCATCATTTTTGATAAAGGTCCGGTTTCGGTATGTTCCGGCGCAATTTTGAGATAACCGCCGACATGGTGTTTCACCAATTCTTCCACATACTCTGGTGTTTCAACGGCCAAATCGTAACGCAGGCCGGAGGCAATCAAGACCTTTTTCACACCAGGGATTGCTCGCGCCTTTCGGTAAAGACCGATCAGAGGGGTTTGGTCTGTATTCAAATTCTTGCAAATCCCGGGATAGACACAGGAAGGTCGTTTACAACTGGCCTCGATCGCGCGGTCTTTACAGGCCAGCCGCCACATATTCGCTGTTGGCCCTCCTAGGTCCGAGATGACGCCGGTAAAACCAGGCGTTTTATCTCGAATTTGTTCAATTTCATTGAGGATAGAAGCTTCGCTTCTGCTTTGAATAATCCGGCCTTCATGTTCAGTGATCGAACAAAAACTGCAGCCCCCGAAACAGCCCCGCATAATGTTCACAGAAAACCGAATCATCTCGTACGCTGGTATCTTGGCATCACCGTAACGCGGATGCGGCACTCTTTGATAAGGCAATTCAAAAACCCGATCAATTTCTGGCGTCGACAACGGAATGGGTGGCGGGTTCAGCCAAACCCACCGGTTGCCGTGTTGCTGCACCAATGGCTTTGCATTTAAAGGGTTCGTCTCGCGGTGCAAAATGCGAGAGGCGTGCGCGTAGAGTAAGTCGTCCGACACAGCTGATTCAAAGCTCGGCAATTGAATATAACTCAGAGCCTTCGTGGGTAGCGGCTGCAGTATCTCATCCACGGCTTGCGGCTTAATTCTGACGTTACGTTTTACGGCAAGCTGTTCTGCCGGCAAAGATTGTTCCGCCGGCCCAGACCGAGCGATCAATTGCACAGACGCACCCCCTGAAACCTTGGCCTCAGGCAGTTGACTCTCATCAATCTCCGCGTACGCTTGTGGCAGCGTTGAAGTCACAAAAGCCGTCCCTCGAATATCTTTGAGATCTTTAATTGCATCCCCTGCGGCAAGCCGGTGCGTCATCTCAACAAGCGCTCGCTCTGCATTGCCATACAACAGAAGGTCCGCACCCGAGTCGAGCAAGATGGAGCGCCGCACTTTGTCGCTCCAATAATCGTAATGAGCAATTCGCCGCAGACTGGCCTCGATCGACCCGATCACCAAAGGAACGTGCCCGAAAGCCTCACGGCAGCGTTGGGCATAAACAATCACCGCTCGATCCGGCCGCAGACCGGGCGCACCCGCTGGTGAGTAGGCGTCATCGTTTCTTCTTTTTCGATCCGCCGTGTAATGATTAATCAAGGAGTCCATGTTGCCGGCAGCAACACCAAAATACAGTCTAGGCTCACCCAACGCTTGAAAGGGCTCCGCCGACTGCCAATCCGGCTGAGCGATAATCCCGACCCTAAAGCCGTGTGCCTCAAGTACGCGACCGATCACCGCCATGCCAAAACTCGGGTGATCAACATAGGCGTCGCCAGTCACGATAATTACATCGCACTGATCCCAACCAAGAGCGTCCATCTCGGCTCTTGAAGTCGGTAAGAAGGGCGCCGTTCCGAAGCATTCAGCCCAATAGGGATGGTAGTCGAACAAGCCTTGACGGGAATTTGTTGACATTGATGGTACTCGCGCAAAGAACGGGGACGAAGCCGCCTATTGTAGAGGTTTTACGCGGTTCCTCAACGTTCAGTCTAAAACCGTCTAACGGGCTCGCCAGCTGGGTGGATTTATGGCCCTACCATGCCGAAGTCGCCGGCGCCTGATCGTTGAGCATTTAGAATATATTATTCTACTTTTATTCTTTTTTTTATTGCTTTGACCCTTGTTATCGTCCTCGATCAAATCATCTCTTGCCCAACCAAAGGGCACGCTAGGTCGCCTTAACCAGGGTCGCCAAGGCCTGATGATCCTGCTTTAATGACAAGTAAGTAAACGGCTCCGGAGAACTTCTGGGACCGAACTGCGAAGGCCAAAAGCTTAAGCAAAACGCCGACAATGGACCCGATATTATGACGCAACACCCCCGCCTAAATCGATGGATTGAAGAGATCAAAGCCCTTTGCGAGCCAGACGAGCTCGTTCTTTGTGATGGTAGCCCAGAAGAATATAGTCGCATGATGACCACACTAACCGACGCGGGCGTGGCCAAACCGTTAAATGCTGACATCCGACCTAACAGTTATCTCGTCCGATCAGATCCCGCTGACGTTGCCCGGGTGGAAAGCAGAACCTTCATTTGTAGTGCGCAGGAAGTCGACGCGGGTCCTACCAACCATTGGGCAGACCCGGATGAAATGCGCAGCACCCTGACCGACCTGTTTAAAGGCTGCATGCGCGGCAGAACGATGTACGTCATACCCTTCAGCATGGGGCCCGTTGGATCCCCTATAGCCCATATCGGTGTTGAAATTTCAGATTCGCCCTATGTCGTTGCCAGCATGCACATTATGACGCGGGTCGGGCGTGCGGTCCTTACGGAGTTGGGCACCGATGGTGCGTTCGTACCATGTTTGCATTCGGTTGGTCAGCCCGTATTAGAAGGCACAGCAAGTGCCGCTTGGCCTTGCAACCCTGAAAACCTGTACGTCGCACATTTTCCTGAAACACGTGAAATTTGGAGTTTCGGCTCAGGCTATGGCGGCAATGCGTTGCTTGGCAAGAAATGTTTCGCACTTCGAATCGCTTCTGCGATGGCCAAACAAGAAGGCTGGTTAGCCGAGCACATGCTCATCTTGAAACTCACCAATGCAGAAGGTGAATACCGGTACGTCGCTGGTGCTTTCCCAAGTGCGTGCGGCAAAACCAATCTCGCGATGCTGGTGCCTAGCATCCCAGGCTGGACCGTTGAGACCGTCGGTGATGATATCTGCTGGATGAAATTTGGGGATGATGGCCAGCTTTACGCCATCAACCCCGAAGCCGGCTTTTTTGGCGTCGCGCCAGGGACCGGTATGGAAACTAATCCCAATGCGATGGCCGCCCTTAATGGCAACTGTATCTTTACAAATGTTGCTGAAACCGAGGATGGCGATATTTGGTGGGAAGGGATGACCCCGGAACTGCCAGCACGTTTAACGGATTGGCTTGGCAACCCCTGGACCCCCGACAGCGGAACCCCAGCGGCACACCCCAATGCGCGCTTTACCGTGTCGGCAGCTCAATGCCCTGCAATTGCCGATGAATGGGAAGACTTAAAAGGCGTTCCCATTAGCGCAATTCTGTTCGGAGGCCGCAGAGCATCCGTTGTACCCTTGGTGAACGAAGCAAAAGACTGGGCCCAGGGCACTTTCTTCGGCTCGATTGTATCCTCCGAAAAAACCGCTGCGGCTGCTGGAAAAATCGGCGAGTTACGGCGTGACCCCATGGCAATGCTCCCTTTTTGCGGCTACAACATGGCCGACTATTGGCAGCACTGGATCAACATTGGTCAGACGCCTGGCGCAAAATTACCTAAAATCTTCTACGTCAATTGGTTCCGAAAAGACGATACCGGTGGCTTCGTTTGGCCCGGGTTTGGAGAAAACGCCCGAGTTCTAGAATGGGTTTTTGAGCGCTGCGCGGGCCGCGCTGACGCCATTGATACGCCCATCGGGCGTTTACCCACCCTAGACGGCATTAACTTTACAGACCTTGATCTAACGGATGACGCTATCTCAACGTTGCTGAAGGTTGATATCGATGGCTGGCTAGCGGAGATCCCGCTGATTGAGACTTACTACGAAAGCTTTGGAGAAAAGGTTCCTGACGCACTCTGGGAGCAACTGGAAGGCTTGAAGCAACGTTTGCTTGCGTCGGGAGAACAGGTCGCCTAAAGCACTCGGACGCCTCAACGCGTCCTGCGTGACAATACGACCAACTCTAAACCCATGACAAAAAGCGCCCAGTCCCTGCTGGTCCTGGGCGCGTGCCATTCCTAATCTAGCCGCTCAATAATAGTGCCGGTGCCAATCCCGCCGCCACAACACATCGCGATCAAACCGTATCTTCCACCAGTACGCTCGAGTTCGTGCAGGGCTGTGGTGATCAAGCGCGCACCTGTGCTGCCTGTTGGATGGCCCAACGCGATCGCGCCACCATTCACATTCACTTTACTATGATCGACCCCAAGGTCTTTCTCCCAAGCCAGGACCACCGAGGCAAACGCCTCATTTACCTCGAAGACATCGATATCTTCTAAGGTCAGACCTGCACGCTCGAGTACTTTACGCGTAGCTGGAATAGGGCCTTTCAACATCGTGACTGGATCAACGCCCACCAACGTCGTGGCTTTGATCTTTGCACGTGGTTTCAATCCCAACCGCTCACACGCCGGCCCACTGGCCATGATGACGGCGGCGGCGCCATCGGATACTTGAGAGCTGGAACCCGCTGTATGGATCTCTTGTCCCGGCACTGCATTCAAACCCGCGAGCGACTCAAGCGTTGTTTCCCGCAAGCCTTCGTCTCGATCAACAACACGCATCTCACCGGTTGGCTCGAATTTTTCGTTCAAAATGGGCGCCTCAATAGCCGCCACTTCTCGATCAAACCGACCTTCAGCCCATGCTTGGATAGCCTTTTGCTGACTCTCTAAACCGAATTGATCCGTATCACCGCGCGTAATTTGATATTCTTCAGCAATCATTGCCGCGCCCATAAACTGGCTCGTGGGTTGATAATGCTGACTGTAGGACTCCCCCATCGGCGAGCCATCTTTCATATTAGACCCGAGCGGAACCCGACTCATCATTTCAACGCCGCAACTCATCACAACCTCTTCAATCCCAGCACCAATCATCGAGGCCGCCATGGACGTCGCTTGTTGGCTCGAACCGCATTGGGAGTCAACGGTGGTTGAGGCGACCTCTAACGGCAAGCCTTGTGAGAGCCAGGCAATCCGAGCAATGTTAAAGGACTGCTCACCCACTTGAGAGACGCACCCACCCACAACTTGGTCGATTTCCGATGGGTTGATGCCAGACCGATCGAG
>JABGTE010000082.1 GCA_018647445.1 Gammaproteobacteria bacterium | reverse complement strand
GACCCATCCTTGCCGCGCACCACCTTTTTTTGCAGGTCATGATAAGAGCGTTTTCCGCGATTAAATAAGGCCGGCCAGGCAGCATCCTGCGCGAGCCGCCCTTGCATTATCGACGGCAAGGTCAAACTACTCGCCGTGTTAAATTGTTCTATATCCATGATGCTATTGTCCTCGCAACATACCAAAGGCTTTAAATTTGCCAACATCGGTTAATCGTGCTGCAGCACAGCTTTCGCTCGCGCAAGCCCATCGTGATCAAGTGCAGCAGTAACATGTCGACTCGCCATGGTTTCTACCAATTGTTTGCCGCGGTCATTACTCAAATCCATGGTGCCGCCAGTAACCATTGCCGTCGCCAATCCCCCCATCAAATGTGCAAAACCGTAGTCTTCAAACGCTTGCTCAAAACTGTAGCCGGTGATGCCGCTCAGCAGGAGCTGATCATGGTAGGCCTTCACCAATTCATGTTCATGATCTCGCCGCAGCTGCACGTCCATCGAGCCGCCCAGCAGATAGGCCAAGTCATAAGCACCTGGGCCTCTGCCAATTCCTTGCCAGTCGATCACCATTACTTCGCCCGAACCTTCTGGCCCAAACATCAGGTTTTCGACCCGATAATCTTGATGCGCAATGGTCCAAGGACTTCTTGCAGCGAGGGTTGCATTGAATTTGAGATAGTTGCCGGCAAACAGCGTATACAATGCCTCGCCACCTTCCGGCAAGCAATGACCAAATCCTTCTAAAAAGGCGGGTAAAATTTGGACCAAAAGTTGATCGACATATTCAATTCTCGGCCCAGTCATGGCGAGTATCCATTCATATTCTGGCGCTTTGGCGCGATCCCACCAAACGGCGTGGATTGTTGCCAGCACACGGACCGCTGCAAACGTTTGATCCAGGGTCATGCCATCGGTTTGCGACACCAGCGTCAATCGACTGAGATCCTCCATCACGATGACAAAATCTGCGGTGCCTTCAATGATTTCTGCTAAATAGACCGCCGGCAGCCCGACCGACACTTGGGTTGCCAGGCTCTTATAAAAACGCACTTCTGCTTCGAACATTCCGAGCGCCACGCCTTGGGCCCGATTATCTTCAAACGATGATGGTAGCTTGACCACAACACTATCGGGCCCAGCGGATTCCATGTTCGACCGTTGTAAGCTTACCCTAAAAATATCACCCATCAGGCCAACACCTTGGCCAATCTGCGTCACCTCAAAGCCTTCTATTGTGTCATTTAGCACCGCGCTCAACCAATCTACCGTCACCTCATCAATGGTCTTGGGAATCATACTCACGTCTCCTTGTCGCGCTGGTCACCTAAGGCCTATAGCATGTCGCATAACGGCTCGCCCTGTCGAGACCCGCAGTCACTTTTAACACCTCGTACTTTGCGAACGCGCTCAAACACCACACTAAATTCCTTGCAGAAACTGCTTTGACGTGACATCGCTCAACCGCAGCCGACTGGTCAATCGAATTCAGATTCGGCCTATTTTGCCCAGAACCGCAACGCCTGAGTGATTTATCGTTAGAGCAATTCATTTGCCGATCGTTTCACTTTAAACTCACAGACCTAAAGGGAAATAACGCTACAACCAACAGGAGCGCAACGTGTTTGATTTCAGCAACAAGGTCGTCCTTATTACCGGTGCAAGTTATGGATTTGGCGAGCAGTTCGCTTATGCCTTTGCTGACGCTGGCGCCAATTTAATTCTGACCGCACGTAGCGAAGATGCACTCATGCAAGTCGGCAAAGCTTGTGAGGAAAAAGGCGCAAGCGTTTGTGTTGTGGCGGGGGATGTTTCAAACGAAGCCGATGTGAATGCGGTGATCCAAGCCGGCATTCAGCAACTCGGTAAAATCGACGTGTTAATTAATAACGCCGGGATCGCCGATCCACGGGGTGTTTCGGCTGAACAATTTGACACCGAAACCTTTAATCGCATTATCTCCGTCGATTTAACCGGCGCTTTTATGTATGCCCGTGAATGTGGACGCCACATGCTCGAGCGCGGCAGCGGCTCGATTGTCAACATTTGCTCGATTATGGCGAGCGGTGGCAACGAAAATAACGTGATCGGCTATGCAGCAGCTAAGGGCGGCCTGGTGAACATGACCTATCAAATGGGCACCGAGTGGGCTGACCGCGGAGTTCGCGTCAACGCCGTGTCGCCTGGGTTCGTCGTGACCGAGATGACGCGCCCAATGCTCGAGGCGATGGGCATGGATAAATGGATCTCTAGCCGGACCCCCATGCGGCGTCTGGGTGAAGTGCAAGAAGTTACCAATGCAGTGATGTTCCTCGCCTCGGATCTTGCCAGCTATATTACCGGCGTCGATTTACTGGTCGATGGCGGCACCAATGCCAGTAACGGCACCTTCCAAATGCCCCCTATTCACCACGAATGGAACACAGATCGGCCGATGGTGCCGACTGCCTATGTCCCTGTTCAGCCAAGGCCAGACTGGTATCAAGCGTTGGAAGGCGGCATTCCGGGCTTGCATTACCCGGTGCCGGAACCCGATCAGGACGATTAGGCAGAACGCGAAAGCTGCAGAACGCCGAATACGTTCTGCTCGCTTCTGGATCTTAAACCGGATCGGATCGCCGCTTTGTCGCTGGCGCAACCCCTTGAAGGGCCCTAGATGTTGGCAGTGGCGCTCCGAGTCGAACGAAAGGCGCTCTTAACGAGACCTCACTGCTTTTGAAGAGCAGGACGCAGACCACCGCGCTGACGCCACCACCCACTATGCTATCAAATTTTACAAGGGGTAAACCACTGAATCCGCAAAGAGCCCCAGCGATATATTCCTACGCGGTCAGCGCAACTCAAATCCAATCGGCATGTGCGTCATGCCAGAGATAAAGGTGGAGTTCAGCCACTGAGGCGCCTCTAAGAGCCGCAGGTTTTTCATTCTCGTGAGCATTTCAGTGAAAATCGCATCGATCTCGAGGCGCGCATACCATTGGCCTAAGCAAACATGATGACCACCACCAAATGCCAGATGCCGTGCTTGTTGTCGCGTTAAATCTAACTGGTGGGGATCGGTAAACATTCTCGAATCGCGATTGGCTGCGCCATAGTACATCACAACCTTGTCACCTTTTTGCATCGCTTGCCCATTCAGCACATAGTCTTGCGTGAGCGTTCTGCGCATATAAATCACCGGGGAGATCAATCGCAAGAGTTCCTCTCGAGCTAAGGGTAATCGCCCAGCCGGATCCTCAGCAAGCTGTTCCCAAGCACCCTCTGAATGCATCAGCTCATAGGTCCCAGTCCCGACTAAGTTTCGGGTCGTATCGCCGCCCGCATCCACCAAAAGCATAAAGAACAACAAGAACTCCTCATCCGTAAGTCGGCGACCGTCTAACTCGGCATGCAACAACTGACTCGCGAGGTCTTCACCAGGCTGAGTCCGCTTTTCTTTGATAACCGTCATCGCGTACTGAAACATTGCCTGGACCGCCTCGGCACTCGCCCCTTTTGACAGGCTCGCAGGGTCGGTATGAATAATCTCAGTTAATCGGTAGAGTTCCCGGCCATCGCTCAAGGGCAGCCCCATCAGGTCTGCGATCACAAAACTCGGCATCTCGCCGGCCACTTCCGACATAAACTCGCATTCCCCCTTCTGCGCAATGGCGTCAATAATGCTCGTTGCCAGGGCTTTAATTCTAGGCTCATAGTCTCGCGCCGGACCCTGAGTAAAGGCGCGACTAATCAGCTTGCGATAACCGGTGTGTTCAGGCGGATCCATCATGAGCATCATCTTGCTGCTCGCACTCGCGCCGCTCGCATCGGTCATCGGATCTTGAATCATAATCGTCGGCGAGGAGGAAAAAACCGCCGCGTTACGCCCAATGTCATAAACATCTTGATACCGCGTCACCGCCCAAAAGCCGCGACCGCCCGCTTCTTCATGCCAATAAACGGGCGCTTCGGCTAACAGGTGATCGTACTGCTCAACGGGATGGCCCCCGTCAAACGACGCAACATCTAGTAAATTTATCTTCACGATTGGGGTCCTCCTGTTTTTTGTCATACAGCCTGGCGATGAATTCCCCTCCAAGCAATTTCGGCCATATTGAACTCGGTGTAAGCCCTTAGCGCTGATCCGTTTCGGCTTTGAGCAAAGCCAATAATGAAGCCTTTAGCGAAGCTGTTAGTAAAGCCTTTAGCGAAGCTACTAGTAAAGCCTTTAGCAAAGCTGCTAGTAAAGCCTTTAGCGAAGCTGCTAATAAAGCCTTTAGCCAGCGCTTAGCACCTCTGTCGGGGTGACCTGCTGGCGTCTGGCAACGACCCTCAAATCCGAGGTAGGGTCGACCTTTGTTAACCCGTAAAAAAACAATCTAGTCTGATGCCCGGCTTCAACCAATTGATTAGTCGATTTATTTAGAATTCATGACAACTCCGACAAGATGCGCTTCAGGGGCTCAATTGGCTGCATTCCTGATGCCGAAAACAATCACTCGTGTGATCATTGACGACGCCCGTCGCCTGCAAATAGGCGTAGACGATGGTCGATCCAACAAAGTTAAAGCCACGCGCCTTTAAGTCCTTACTGATTTTATCTGACAAGGGCGTTTTAGCCGCTACATCAGCCACTGATTTCACCTCGTTTATAACCGGCTTGCCGCCCACAAAGTGCCAGAGATACCGGCTAAAGCTCCCCCACTCAGCTTGAACGGCAAGAAACGCCCGCGCATTTTGCCGTGCGCTGTTTATCTTTAAGCGGTTGCGGATAATGCCCGCATCCAGTCTCAGCGCGGCCAGTTTAGCATCGCTGTAGTACGCAATTTTGTGCGGGTCGAATTGGTCGAATAAAGCGCGGTAGCCTTCACGCTTTCTCAAAACGGTGATCCACGCCAAACCCGCTTGCGCGCCTTCTAGGATTAAAAACTCGAACAAGGTTGCATCGTCGTACGTGGGCACGCCCCACTCTTCATCGTGATAGCGCACATAGAGCGGATCCTCCCCGCACCATTGGCAACGCTGCTTTTGCATAACCTCTCCATCAATGCTGGCTTTTACCAAGAACCTTTAACAGAAGTCTTCTAAACGGACTATTACAAGGCGGTTTTAAAAGATGCTACTACAAGGTGCTATTACAAGGCGCTATTACTAGGCGCAATTGCAAGATACCTTTGAAAAAAGCGTTTTTAATGCGCGCATTGGTGCTGGTAAGACTTGCGCAGACCCGCGCTCACACTCACACGATAAATCTAACGCCCTACTATAGACCCAAAAAAATAGACTCACCAATCAATAGAACAACGCAACTACTCTGCTTCTGTTTT
>JABGTE010000233.1 GCA_018647445.1 Gammaproteobacteria bacterium | reverse complement strand
GGGCTCCCACCGGGACCTGGACCCAAGTAGTGTAGCTAACCGCCCCCGATCACTGTATGGAAAGCAATTTTTATGAAGAAATTTTACTGCTAGCTAAAAGCGGTGGCAGGCAAACACCTACCGCTAAACGTCCGCTAAGAACTTAGCGGACCGAGGTTATTTAATTCACTAAGCTCCCCGCTATCCGCCTTTAAAACGCGGGCACCCGCGCCTTGATATACGCCTCGACGGCCTCCGCCGTATCCCGCTCGGCGTCAGAACCAATCGCGCCAGAGATCAAAGCATCACCCCGAAACCCGAACAAATACCGGATCAATAATAGGCCATCTGTAAGCGGCTTAGACTCACCATCGCCGTCAATGTCGAGTTCAGCATCAGCGTCCGTTAGATAGCTTGTAATACCCTCTGAGGACGCTCTGTCAGCCAAACCTGCGACCGCGCCCGATGTCAGGGCATCACCACTGAACCCGAACAAGTGTCGTATAACTAATAAGCCATCCGTCAACGGTTGCGCCGCTTGGCTCTCATCCACATCAAAACTGAACGGGCATGATCCGCATGAAAAACGACTTTTAGGATTGGTGCCGTCGGCAATTTCCTGCGCATCGCTAAATCCATCGCCGTCATCATCAAGGTCCGCGACATCGCCCACCCCGTCGCCATCCGTATCCTCAAATTCAGTGGGATCGTCATCAAAGACATCTCGAACGTCTCCTACCCCATCATTATCGCTATCTTGCGTCTCGGCAGAATTATCGGGAAAGACATCAGCATTGTTCCCCACCCCATCGCCATCCGTATCTTCAAACTCGTTGGGATCATCATCAAAGGCATCCCGAACGTCGCCCACTCCATCGTTATCGCTGTCCTGGGTCTCGGCAGAATCATCCGGAAAAGCATCGGCATTATCGCCCGTGCCATCGCCGTCGCGATCACTGCTTTCACTGGCGTCCAAAGGCAATGCGTCGATGCCATCTAAAACGCCATCGCCGTCGGAATCAGCCTTATCTGGCGACGTGCCTTGCGCAGTTTCATCGGTGTTCGATATTTGGTCCCCATCGATATCCGCATCACAGACGTCGCCTTTGCCGTCTTGGTCGAGATCTGCTTGGTCCGCATTGGACACGTCCTGGCAATTGTCTAAATCGTTTGTGACGCCATCCTCGTCCGCATCGCTTAATGTCAATGCAATGGCGTCGATAAACTCCCTGATCGCTTGGACATCTTCCGCTCGACGCAGCTGGTTACCGCCACCGTGGCCCTGCCCCTGCCCTTTGTTTAAAAACGTGTACTGCGAACCATTTTTGATATTAGCTTCAATGTAAGACCGGACCAGGTTGAAGTTTGCTTCCTGAACCGAGGTTGACGAGCCGGAGGCATAAACAAGCCTGGTTGACCTGGCCGCGCCGCCGCTAGCATGACACCCAATACAGGTGCCTTGAATGATCGGCGCCACGCCGGTTTTATAAAGTGAAAAGAGCGCCGCATCGTCGCCCAATGCGCTAAGGGATGCAAAAACGAGCAGTAGCGGTAGCAGGCGTCGACTCATTGAGATGCGTCCTTAATTTGGCTTAATAGAGGTTAAACGTGTAAATTTTTGATCCAGGTCACTTCCTGGTCCTGCATCACCCTCCTGACCTGAACGCGTACAAAACTTCCCGCTCGCATCAATTGCCAGAAAGGGGCACTCCAGGGCCCTAAGCCAGCGCAGTCCGGCCGCTTGTCCCTTAAGCAATGCAATGGTTGCGATCGAGCCCGCAACAACGCTTTGTTCAGCGATCACGCTGACGCTTGCAAGACTCTTTACGGGCATTCCCGTCGCCGGGTTGAGCAAATGACTGAAGCGCTCGCCTTCAATATCAATGTAACGCTCATAACCGCCACTGGTTGCTAAACCTGCGTTGGCAATGCCAACCTGCGCGATGGCGCCACTGCCATCTGGGTCTTTGATGCCGATACGCCAGGGCATCCCCTCAGGGTTTTTCCCAACGCAGAAAATGTCACCCCCTAAATTAACGACGCCAGATTCGATGCCCGCCAAACGGATGCGCTGCGCCAAAGCATCCGCTGCGTACTCTTTTACGACGCCGCCGAGGTCGATCTCCATGCCAGACACGCCAAGCCGTACGCCCGCATCGCTGATCTCTACCTTACGCCAATCAATCAAGGCCAAGATAGGGCGCAGCTCAGCTGACGTTGGCAATTGTGTTCGGTCTTTTGTCCATACCCTGCGCAGCACCCCCGAGGTGATATCGAACAACCCATCACTCAACGTCCAACAAACCCCAGCGTATTCCAGAATGGCGCGGCATTCGACATCAATCGGCACAACTGATTCGCCAGCAGCCGCATTGATTTTTGCGGTAATACTGTTGGTGGTGAATCTTGAATATTGCGTCTCAAAACGCATCGCCTCGTGCTGGCAATCCGCGGCAACTTGCTGACAGAGCGCGGGGTCGCCGGATAGTTTCAGCTCGCAGGGGCTCCCCATAGCGGTAAATCGAAAGACCTGTAGGCTTGTCAGAATCGGTACTCCGCGCCAAGCGACAGCACCTCAAAATCTACCAATCCCGGATGCTCTGTTTTAGCGCTGGATAACGCGTAACCCGAGCCGCTGTCGTAACGCTCATACTGCATTGATATTTGCACGGCGCCTATGCGATACCGCGCCTTCAACCCGTAGCTAACCGCCCCAAAAGTCGAGAGTCTGAAATCACTCGACTGCGCTATTGTCTCAAGCTGATCATAGCGGTCCCAAGGTGTATAGAAGGCTGCTGCCCTCTGACTGTAATATCGCAGCATCGGGCCCCATTGCACGCCCGCCTCATCGCCCAGCATCCAGCTCATCGCAAGAGTGTGCGCCCCCACCGAGTAGGAATCCCAGAAATACCGATAGTCGACGGCAAGGCTACTGGTCTGCCAATCGAAATAACGCCGGTAATTCGCTGTTAGAGTCCTCTCAACCCGTTTCCCCGGCCGAACATCCCGCAGCTTATAGGGATCTGATAACTCGCCCGTCCGTTTGGTGATGCCAAATCCCAGATTGAGCATCGAAACCGGGCTCAAGAGCTGGTTCACCGAGGCGTAAAATGACCGTGTGTGTTTCGAGCCTTTTTCCAATCGCTGAAATAATTGCGCGTCTGTAGGCGTTAATTCATCACTTGCATAACTAAGCGACAAAGCAAGCGTTGTATTTTGCTTGAAGAAATCCCGCTCGTAGTTCAGTCCCACCGAGCGGGAATGATAATCGTGCTCGCCAGAATAACCCACTGAAACTCCAAGAGACTGCCCGCGCCAATGTCGAGTTAGGTTCACATCGACCCCGTTGCGCGAATCATCGATACTTGCTCCAGACATAATTAAATCGCCACTGCCATCGCTTGCGGCTACCGTTCCCCAGGGCGATGCACCACTCATCGCTTCGTTGTCGTACCCCAAAGACATCGACCAATCACGCCCTATTGGCGCGCTCAAATTAAATTGATTGGTTTTGACCCGAAACCGCTGCAGATCGCCAAACACGACCTCTGCGGCGTTGGTATCGCCTTCTTGGTAAACCGAGGTATTTACAGACACCACTCGCTCAGTGGGTTGGCTCGCAGAAAAAGCGGGCAAAGACAAGGCGGCGGCTGACAACAGGGCCAACGGAGTGAGTTGATTTTTAGGCCCCATCAATTGCACCCACAACCGCCACCGGCGCTGGCGCCACCGCCACTGGCGGCTTCTTTACTGAAAAAGACCTGATCTGCAAGTCGCGCATCTAGAACGTTCGGCGTCAACTGCATGTCTTGTTTAGCAAGCCGGTCGCGCTCCCAAGGCTCGACCGTTTGGCAACTCGCTAGCAATAAAACAATAAGCCCCGTAACTATTTTTAAAGCTTTAGGCACCACTGTCGATCACCCCTTGAATATGGGCTCGCAATTCGTCCTCATCACCCTCGCGAAATCCTTCGTGAACTTTGGTAACAACGCCGGATCGATTAATCACGAAGGAGCTTGGCATCGCGTTTAAGCCATAGGATGCTGACACCCGCCCTTGCTCATCAACCAAACTGTCATAGCCAACGCCAATCTTAGTCAGAAACTTCCGGGCCTTTTTAAGGTCGCGATCCACGTTAATGGCCAAGACAACAAACTCATCGGAATTAACAGATTGCCGCAAGGCCTCAATTTTGGGCATCGCAACTAGGCAAGGTCCGCACCAGGAAGCCCAAAAATCCAAGTACACGACTTGCCCAGAATAATCCTTCAAGGCGCGCCTTTGTGTGTCGTCGACTAAGTTTGCTAACTCAAATCCCGGCGCCAGCATACCCGGCGAGAGTTCATTGTCGGCGCGGGCCAAGGCAGTACCACCAACACAAAAACCAACCAGCACCAACCGGAGCATCAGACGTACCGCACGATTTAAATACCGAGACCCATCCTTGCCGCGCACCACCTTTTTTTGCAGGTCATGATAAGAGCGTTTACCGCGATTAAATAAGGCCGGCCAGGCAGCATCCTGCGCGAGCCGCCCTTGCATTATCGACGGCAAGG
>JABGTE010000232.1 GCA_018647445.1 Gammaproteobacteria bacterium | reverse complement strand
CCTAGGCCCTCCTTGCCAATAGTATGACCAACCATGGCGCGTAAGGTTTCCTCTGGTTTAGGGCCATCGAGGGTCGGCGGGTTCATTCTGATCCGTTCAACGGCGTAACGCAGAATAGCTTGAGTTAGGACCTCGGTGCTTGAGTCTTGCTGATGCATCACGCGCGCCTTTTTTAGGGGGTCATTGTGATTATAAATTGAAACGGATCGGGTCGCCTATCTTTGCCATCCCTAAAGCGTGCTATAAAAGGGATCAGGGCAATTTTGGAATTGAGGAGTCGCAGAAGATGGAACTACAAGATAAGGTCGTCGTCATCACTGGTGGTAGCGGGGGGATTGGTCAAGCTATGGCGCTCGCCTTCAAGGCTCAGGGCGCAGCGGCGATCGTATTGGCAGACCTTGATTCAGCGGCGGTTGAACGGGCGGCCACCACCTTGGAATGTGATGGCCGAGTCTGCAATGTCACCGATGAAGACGACATCATAGCGCTCGTCGACTGGGTGATTGATCGGTATGGCCGCGTTGATTTGTTTTGCTCGAACGCGGGGGCCGGTGGTGCAGGCGTCTTGACCGATGCGGATAATGCGGTTTGGCAGAATCAGTGGGAATTACATGTGATGAGTCATGTTTACGCGGCCAGAGCGGTCCTGCCGGGTATGTTGGCGCAGGGCTCAGGATATCTGCTGAACACCGCCTCGGCGGCAGGGTTGTTGGCGGCGCTCGGGTCTGGCCCGTACTCCGTTACCAAAGCCGCAGCGGTAAAGTTGGCTGAATTTTTGGCGATTACCCATGGCGATGATGGTATCGGTGTGTCCGTGCTTTGCCCGCAGGGTGTGAACACGGCGATGGCACCGAAGCAGTTGGGGGATGGGCAAACCGATGGCATCATCGAGCCCGAGGTTTTGGCGCAGTGCGTGATTGACGCGCTCGCTGAGGAACGGTTCCATGTCCTGCCCCATGCCGAAGTTGAGGACTATGTGCGGCGTAAGGGCGATGATATTGACCGTTGGCTGAATGGCATGCGTCGGCTTCGACGCCAATCTTTGTGATCATGCTGCAAAGCTTTGTCGGCAGACTATGAAGTAGGCAGATCCTTGAGGGGTTTTTTGTTGCGTAATAGAGTGATGGGAAGCATGAACAATGGCATGAGCTTGTCATAATGCATGGGCGAAATGCGTTGAGCGAGGTCCATGAGTTTTGCATCTAAGCCGATAAAAATTCTGCTGCGGCGACGCGTAACACCGTCCAATATGACTTGTGCTGCCCGACTGGGGTGCATGCCATTATCCCGGAATAAATCACTCATTTCGGTTTGACTGCCATTGATACCGAGGAGACTCTTCTGTTGGTCTTCGCCATCTTCGGTTTCAGTAAAGCGTGAATTCTTAATGATGTTGGTGCCGATGTGACCGGGATGTACACAATGTACAGAAAGGTTTGATCCTTTAAATTCCCGTACGAGACCTTCTGTAAAGCCCCGGACTGCAAATTTAGTCGTGTGGTAAACCGACTGTTTGGCGACCGCAATCATGCCGAAGATCGATGAGGTGTTGACGAGGACGGCTTCCGGCTGATTTTTTAGGTAAGGTAAAAATGCTCGAGTGGCATTCACGACGCCATTGAGATTGATGTTCATGACCCAATCCCAATCCGCTTCGGTCATGGTTTCGAAATCTGAGCCTACTGTCACACCAGCATTATTAAACAAAAGGTCGACCTTGCCGTGGCGAGCGATTACCTGTTCAGGGAGAGCCTCCACAGCCTCTTTGTCGGCCATATCTAGGGGAATTGAGGATACTGCCACGTTGTAACGCTGCAACAGCTTCTCGGTTTCAGCTAAGGTCTCGGTGTTGACATCACAGATCACAACATCGGCGCCGGCTCGAGCAAGTAAAATGGCAAGGTATCGGCCCATACCAGACCCTGCGCCGGTAATCACAGCAACTTTTTGAGCGAAACTTTTCATAGACGAATCCTCGGTAGAAAGAGCAGTAAAACCCATTGCCTTAAGCCTTTCAAGATGTTGCGGTCAGACCATGTCCGCACATGGAAGGTCGGCCGCTGTGACGCTCTAAACAAAGGTCTGCTACATCGCTTTTTAGAGGATCATTAACTGAGGCGTCAAGCGAGATTGCTCTTGGGGACGTCAACAACCAGCAACGAAACGTCAACAAAACAAAAGAAAAGAAAATTAAACCCAAGATTTAATACGCTATACACCGTAATCGTCCGCATACCGATAACAGTTTGGTACGATCGCACTGAGGTCTTGTGCTGGTTTGCTGAAGATGTGCTTTTCGGTCTATAAAGAGGCGACCCAGTTCGATGTTTCTTAACTTTGGGGCGGCCTCCGTCGGCAGATATTTTGAGGCCTGAGCGGGTGTCGGGTAAAAATTAAAGGGCGTTGACAGCAGGTGCATGATGACTAGAACAATCTTTCACTTAGCGGCGCAGCGCGATTGGGAGCAGGCTGAGGCCGAGCATCAAATCTACTTCCCGCCGACCTTTGCCCAAGACCAAATGACCCATGCAGCCTCGGATATTGCGACATTGGTCAAAGTGGCGAATCAATTTTATCGTGATCTTCCGGGACCTTGGTTGATGATCGAAGTGCTGGTTGCGGCCCTTGAAGCCCAAAATATTTTAGTTAAGTTTGAGCCGGCTGCACCAGTTGGAGCCCGGGACGATCATTTTGAAGGCAGCGATGCGGTATTGTTTCCTCATATTTACGGTGGTATCCCGGCCATTGCGGTGGGATTTATTGGTGTGCTGCCTAAGAACGATCTGGGTGAATTTGTTGATCCGGGTGATCTGAACCAATTCCGTTAGCTGGATTAGGATAAAAGCTGATTCTCCTAAAGCCGATTAAGGTCTTCAGATTATGATCGGCATGGGCCAAGACCAATGGGCGGTGGTGGAGGGCGACTCTCACTCGGGCCACCGATACTAAATGCCCGGTCACGCAGGACGAGCCCGCTGTAACCGAACCGGTTTGGTATTGAATTTGGTCAGCGTGATACACCGTCTCACAACGCCGAACCCTGAGGCCAGCGACCAGACATTCGTCCCCTCGCAGGTACAACCAGACAGAAATTAGGCTAGGCCGAAAACGATCGGTGATCTGTTTTGACTGGGGCAAGCAACCAGGCTCTAGGGTGCGCCGGTTCTCGGGCAAGTAATGCGGCCTGGGTTGGATCTGTTTCGGCTTGCAGGTTAATCTGCAGCAGGATGCAACGCCAGACGGTCTGCTGCATTGTGTCTCTGGAGCCGTCATGGCCGGCGTGACCCCGTTAAGGCCCCAAGTTTAATTAAGGACAACAATGGACGTTTTGAATGCCGAACAACTGGCTTACTGGGATGGCGATGCTGGGGCGACTTGGGTTCGAAATCAAACCCATCTCGATCAACTGCTAAGTCCTTTTACCGAAGCCCTGATGGCCGGCGCCGGACGCGTGTCTGGTAAAGTGATCTTAGATCTTGGTTGCGGCTGCGGCGAAACCACTTTGTGGCTTGCTGAACATGGCGGCCAAGTCACGGGTATTGACTTGTCTAGTAACATGTTGGCGCGCGCAATGCAGCGTCGCGGCGCGAAATTGAATCCTCAATTCCTCCAAGCCGACGGTGCTGTTTTTGTGGGTAATGATCCTTTTGACTTAATCGTGTCGCGGTTTGGGGCGATGTTTTTCAACGATCCAGAGCAGGCGCTGCACCATCTTCGAAGCGTCTTGAGGCCTGCTGGTGAGCTGCTGCTTGCGTGTTGGCAGGCGCCGATTCACAATCCCTGGATGTCGGTTGGCGGTCGTGCAATTGCACCGTTTTTGCCGTCATCAAACGAGGTGCGCGACCCAAAGGCCCCGGGCCCCTTTGCCTTTAGTGAGCAAGCCTATGTGACCGAATTGTTAACGAATGCAGGTTACGAAAACATTGAATTTAAATCAGTAGTGAGGCCGCTCACCGTGGCGCCGACGCTTGATGAAGCCATGGCCTTCCAGAATCAGATTGGACCGGCTGCAAGTGCGTTCAAGTCGCTGCCTGAAGCCGTTGTCGACGAGGCTAGTGCTGCGATGCGCGCAGCACTAGCGCCTTTTTGTACGCCTAACGGGGTCGTGATGTCGGGTGCGATATGGTTGATTCGCGCAAGTCGCGGTTAACGAGCCGTTGCCGATTTTGACCGGGCATTGGTGCTGTTGGTTGAGCCCAACTGGTGTTCTTCATGCCGAAAAGAACGATGTTAAAAAGGAGTGTTGTTGTGGATTTGAGTCAAGTAGTTTGTATTGTTACCGGTTCATCATCTGGGGTGGGGGCGGCGACGGCTCGGTTACTGGCCAGTCGAGGCGCCCGCGTCGTCATTAATTATGCGCGCAGTGCAGAGGCCGCAGAGGAAGTTGCGGCAAATTGTCGCGTTTTGGGTGGCGAGGCCTTGGTCTGCCGAGCTGACGTTAGCCAAGATGCCGATTGCCGCTCACTGGTTGCTCAAACACTCGCCCAGTGGGGGCGGATTGATGTCTTGGTTAACAATGCGGGCACAACAAAATTTGTCGCCCATGGTGACCTTGATGGTCTTGATGAAGCGGATTTCCAAAATATATACGGGGTGAACGTAATAGGGGCATTTCAAATGGTGCGTGCGGCGCGATCGGCTCTGACCGCCTCAGGCCGTGCAGCTGTAGTGAATGTGGCTTCTATCGCGGGTGTTAAAGGCGTTGGGTCATCAATCGCCTATGCTGCGTCCAAAGGAGCTTTAATTACAATGACCAAGTCGTTGGCCCGCGTCCTCGGGCCCGAAATTCGGGTCAATGCAGTCTGCCCCGGTTTTATTGAGGGGGAATGGCTAGCTGAGGGCATGGGTCAAGCAGTTTACGACCAGACTCGGGCATACTTACGCCAGAAGACACCCCTGCAAGTAACCTGTACGGCTGAGACCGTTGCGGAATCGATTTTATCGTT
>JABGTE010000097.1 GCA_018647445.1 Gammaproteobacteria bacterium | reverse complement strand
TGTCTTGTAGCCGCTGCATCCAAATTGCGCCCGCCTCTTCATTCCAGTGCTCAACGCTGCCGCCGGAATGCGTAATCTCGTAAGGCGCCATGGTCGCATCCCCAACAAAGATTACTTTATAGTCGTGACTGTATTTGTGCAGAATATCAAAGGTATCGATGCGCTCGTTCATACGCCGACGGTGCTCTTTCCACACGCCATCATAGATAAAGTTATGAAAATAATAGGTCTCTAGGTGCTTGAACTCGCTACGCGCCGCCGAAAACAACTCTTCACACACTCGAACATGGGCGTCCATCGAGCCGCCGTTGTCCAAAAACAGCAAAACTTTAACCGTATTGCGGCGCTCAGGACGCATTACGATATCCAGCAGTCCGCCATTTTTGGCCGTTTTATCAATCGTGTTGTTGATATCAAATTCGTCATCTGCTCCGGTGCGGGCAAGCTTTCTGAGCCGACGCAAGGAAATCTTTAAGCCGCGAGTCCCAAGCTCAATATTATCGTCGTAGGCTTTGTAGTCGCGTTTGTCCCACTGCCGCTTACCGCGTCGCTTCTTACCGCGCTTATCATCACCCTCTTCGCCCCGCCCGTTTTTACCTTTACCTTCTTTGTCTTTCTTATCACCTTCACCGCGGGCCTCTTTCTCAACCTCGCGCTTGAACGCTTCAATCAATTTCTCAAGCCCGCCCAAACCCTCGATTTTCTCGAGCTCTTCTTTAGAGAGAGATTTTTCGAATTCTCGACGCAGATATTCATCAGGAATTAAACTAGACAGCAAGCTAGCAAGATCCTCTAAACCTTTGAAATAGGTACTAAAAGCCCGGTCAAATTTGTCGTAGTGACGTTCGTCTTTGACTAGGGTCATACGACTTAGATAATAAAACTCATCGATGTCGGCGTAGACGAGACGCGCCTTGAGGACTTCTAAAAGATGCATCAACTCGGTGATTGAAACCGGGATTCTGGCTTTCTTGAGTTCCATGAAAAAATTGATCAGCATGCTCAATACTTCCTTTTTACTTACGCGCTTGAAGCTGCTTGGCTTCTGCGTCTACCGCTTGCCTCATCAGCAACATCTCTTGGTGCTACACGAGGTCATTCATGAGGTCAGCCAGAAGGTCTTTCATAACGCCCTCTATCGGGCCCATTCAACCCCCAAGACCGCCTTATTAAACACTTCAAGTCCACCTTATCCATGCACCGTTCCCAAGCGTCTTTCAACGCCGCGGTTCAGTGCACTCTTACAAACACCTTTCAGGCCATTTTGGCAGCCTTGATGACCGCACTCTGCGGCCAGTGGTTATAGCCGCCAGTCACTGCTCTCGCGTTGACCGTTACGATGGGTTTAAGGCCGGCCTAAGCCTAGCCTTGTCCTCCAGAGCTATTACCACCTGACTGACGCCGGTTCATAAAGGCCAGTCGCTCTAGCAGCTGCACGTCTTGCTCGTTTTTAACCAAGGCGCCATACAGCGGCGGAATCGCTTTGGTGGTGTCGCGGTTGGTTAGGATTTCTTCTGGAATGTCATCCGCCATCAGCAATTTCAACCAATCGATCAACTCAGAGGTTGAGGGCTTTTTCTTCAGGCCCGGTACTTTTCGGACATCAAAGAATATCTCAAGCGCTTCCTTCACCAAGTCCTGCTTAATGCTTGGATAATGGACATCAACGATTTGCTGCATCGTCTCGCGGTCCGGAAACTGGATGTAGTGGAAGAAACAACGCCTGAGAAACGCATCCGGCAATTCTTTTTCATTATTCGACGTAATCACAACAATCGGCCGCACCTTGGCTTTCACCATCTCGCCCGTTTCATAGACATAGAACTCCATTTTATCGAGTTCCTGCAGCAAATCGTTCGGGAATTCGATATCGGCCTTGTCGATTTCATCGATCAGCAGCACAACTTTGTGATCCGCCTCAAAGGCCTCCCACAACTTGCCCTTCTCAATGTAGTTTTTAATATCATGAACCCGATCATCACCCAACTGCGAATCGCGCAAGCGCGAGACCGCATCATACTCATACAGCCCTTGCTGCGCCTTCGTGGTGGATTTGACGTTCCAGGCAATAATTGGCAAGCCTAGAGACTCCGCGATTTCTTCTGCAAGCATCGTTTTACCGGTGCCGGGCTCCCCCTTAATCAGAAGCGGTCGTTCAAGCGTGACCGCAGCGTTAACCGCCATCTGGAGTTCATCTGTGGCGATATAGGTTTTGGTACTTGAGAATTTCATAACGTCCCTTACATCCTGATCAATATTTAAATTTTTCCCGCCCCGTACTTTAATTTGACTGCGCAAGCATAGCAAGCCTCGGCCCGGAGCAACCTTTTTACCCGCCTACCTGTTCTGGCGCATCCGTTGTCGCCCCTTTATCTCTCGGGCGAACGATCCCGAAAACGCCGACACTTACCAGCATAGCGACGTAAAACACCAGCAAGATCACGCCACCTTGAAGCGTTGTCGCGGCGCCGCGCAGCAGTAGGTCCATCACCAGCGTGAGCACCGCCGGAGCATAATGACCTGGAAACTCCGCAATTTCGGCCGGCGTAAACGCCAAAACGATAAAATGGCCTCGAACCATGGCTTTGGTAAAGAATGATCGCGCCGCCGTGAGGGCAAACAACTGGGTCGCAAACAAGACCCCGAATCCAAGATAAACGGCCCAAGCAAGGACATACTCAAAACTGCTATCCATTACTGCTCAACCCAATGAATAATGCGTTCTTCAAGTTCTTCCTCGTGAACAAATTCCTCAGAAACACACCGCCCGGTCACCGCAATTCCGGCCTCTATCACCGATTCCGCTCGCCCAGATATCAGGGGATGCCAATCTTGCAGCGGCTTACCTTCGGCAACTAAGCGATAAGCGCAGGTAGTGGGCAACCAATGAAACTCAGCGACATCGTTGGGTGTCAGCCAAACACAATTCGGCACCAAACGGTTCCGCTCTTGGTACTCCGTACACCGACACGCATCCTGATCTAAGTAGCGGCACACCACGTCGGTATAAAACACCTCATCGGTATCTTCATCCTCGAGCTTGTGCAGGCAACACCGCGCGCAACCGTCGCACAACGACTCCCACTCACCCCGATTCATTTCCTCAAGCCGTTTGGTCTCCCAAAACCGCATCACCCAACCACCGGCGGCATTTGTAGGTAATAACCTTTATCTTCAACTGCCGATATCACGTCTGTCGCGCATACTCGGGCCAATTGCTGCCCCGCCTTTAAATCGAGGGTCATGACCGGCGTCGGGTCACCGAACTGCGCAAGCAGCGCTGACGGTACTTTTTCGAGGCCGACCGCTTCAGCCACATACACATAGAGGTATTCGCGCGACGAGGCCTTATAAACGGTTACTTTCATGACTGCCCTATCGCCGCCAGCAGCGGGATCCCCACCACGGCTTCACGCCAACCCGACAGGTGACTAGGGAGCATCGCCCTACCCTGAATATCTGACTTAATAATCGCCTCTAGATCACGTCGTCTGCAAAGAAGCTCAGGTGAAATACCGTATTGCTTCGCTTGATCAGCAACGACTCGGCGCAAACGATCTAGCTTGTTTTTATTAACCGGCGTTGCGTCCTTCGCTATGCGTGCCGGCAGTACAGCCTCGGTGACACTGCCTGCTTCAGAACCAAGCTCGGCAAGCGCTTCACCAAACCGACTCACTGCACGTCTCGATATCCACTCAACGCCCCTCATCTCAGCGACGCTTTGGACTTCATTCAAGGCCAGCGCGATCAGCTCATCATTATCTAACACACGATTTCGCGGTACATTTAGCGCCTGAGACTCACGCTCTCTGAACGCGCAGAATGCACGCAGATACTGCAATTGCCGCGCAGTCAAAAACGAGATGCCCTTAAGCTTTAAATATGCCGCGTCGGGATCAATTTTAGTCGGCAGGTCTTGGGTTAACTTAAGCGACTCTGATAACACCCATTCAACACGACCTTTCTCTGCGAGCAATTCGGCCAGCATCGGATAAATTTCGAACAAATGAATAACGTCCTGAGCTGCATAATCTAATTGAGATTGCCGCAAGGGTCTCGCCAACCAATCCGATCGAGTTTCTCCCTTTGGGATATCAATGCTCAGAAAATGTGCAACCAACTTTTGATAACTTAAGGCGTGCCCGATCCCCAGCATTGCAGCCGCAATCTGGGAATCAAAAATTGGCGTCGGCACGCAATCGAGCCAGTATTGAAAGACTTCCATGTCCTCTGAACCCGAATGCACGACTTTTAAGGTGTCTGGGCATTTCATGAGCGCCTGCAAGCCGCTGAGGTCTTTGATGGGCAAAGGGTCGAGCAGGTAATTGTCATGACCCAGTCCGATCTGAAGCAGACCAATCATCGGGTAATACGTGTTGAACCGCGCAAACTCAGTGTCGAGCGCGATCACGGGCGCCGCGGCACAAGCCGTCAACAGCGCCTCGAGCCCAGCATCATCGTCAATATAGTGATAATTCATTAGATTGGCTTTCTTCCCAGCATTGCGTGCGCCAAAGTACCGCCATCAACAAACTCAAGTTCACCGCCCATTGGAATACCATGGGCAATTCGGCTGACTACCACACCGAGGGGCAGCAATCGGTCGGAGAGGTAATGGCTCGTAGCCTCGCCTTCAACCGTTGAATCTAGGGCGATGACCACCTCTTGCACCTCAGACTGACATCGAGCGACTAACGCCTCCGCGCCAATCTCTTTCGGGCCAATGCCATCGATCGGCGACAGGTTCCCTTTGGTCAAAAAATAATGCCCCTGAAAGCTGCCAGATTGCTCAAGGGCCATAACATCCGCCGGGCTTTCAACAACGCAAAGCTGCGACTTATCGCGTTTGGGGTCAGCACAGATACGGCAGATTTGGGTTTCACAAAAATTTCGACAACCCTGGCATTCACCGACCCGGGTCAGGGTCTCGTGTAAGACTTTTGAAAGCGCTTCACCACCAGATCGATCCCGCTCAAGAAGATGCCACACCATGCGCTGGGCCGACTTTCGCCCAACACCGGGCAGACACCGAAAGGCATCAATCAATTGTTCAATCAACGCATCATTCATAACCGCTTGCTCGCCCTTCGCTTCATACTCTAGCTGCCAAAAGGAAACTTAAAGCCTGGCGGCAACGGCATCCCTCCGGTCAAACTCGACATCGAGTCTTTTTGTTGCGCCTCTACCTTGCGAACAGCGTCGTTTACCGCCGCGGCCAATAAATCTTCCAGCAATGTTTTTTCTTCGGTCAGCACAGCTGCATCAATGTGTACGCGCTTAACATCATATCGGCCCGTCATGCGCACCGTGACCATCCCAGCGCCCGATTCGCCCTGAACTTCCATGGATGCCATTTTGTCCTGCATCTCTTGGAACTTCCCCTGCATCTCTTGAGCCTGCTTCATTAAGCCTTCCATTCCACCCTTCAACATGGCTACCCTTCTCCTTTGGCGACTTTAGGCATAACGCTACCCTCAACAATCTTTGCATCGAACCCTGCAATCAGATGCTGCACGCCAGGATCTGTCGTGACTTCCTGCTCCGCGGCTTCGAGCGCGGCCGCTCGTGCAGCATCGATCAAAGCCGCTGGCGTTTTACCCTCAACCAATGCAATGGTCACGAAAACTGACGTCTCTCGGCCTAGAACGTTACCGAGTAGTTCGGACAACCGAGGAATTTGCCCTTCGTTAAACAAACTCGAATGGGCGGGATCCAGACTAAGATGGAAGTTGCCTTCGGCTTCATCAGTCAAGACACAATTGCTGGCCATTGCATACGCAATGCCGCCTAAATTCGTTTGCGTTAATAACGCGCGCCATCGATCGTCCCGCCCGGGTTGACCCGGCTCGGCGGGTCTTACCGCCTGCGCGGCAACTGCGTCGGTTGGCAGATCGATGACATTGCTCGGCTTTTGAATCGCCGCGTCATCCACGGCACCCACTTCCGAGACCTCATCCTGAGGTTGACCAACGCTTTCGGACGCAACCCCCTGCTGGCTAACGGGCAATTTGTCAGTCCCCGGATTGATTTGACTGCCAACGGCACCTGACGCACTAGGGCTTTGCTTGCTCACAGCCGGCGAGCGATCAAGAGAACTGATCGCCGGATCATTGCCCTCCGGGCTCGGCGCTTGGCGCGTAGCGGCCGCAGTTGCATCAGACGACATGATTGTTACTGCCTCAGCTGCTACCGCAACCGCTGGTGTTAACTGTGCGGCTTGCGGCTTTTGAACACTTGTTAAAGCGTCCCGGAGGCCCGCCAAGGGAGAGCCCATGGCCGGTTTAGGCGTGCTGCTATCAGCAGCCGGCGGCTTTGGGACTGCCACCGTTGCCTCGGGGGGCGAGTCATCGTCTAATTCAAACGCCAACATTCGGATCATGGTCATCTCGAAGCCCATTTTAAGGTCCGGGGCAAGGTTCAGATCGCGCTTCCCCATCAACGCTATCTGATAAAACAACTGAACCTGCTCTGCGGAAATATTGGTCGCTAACTGACCTATTTTTTCGCGGTCACCGAAACTATTGTCCACACCCTCGGGCACCACTTGAAAAACAGCGACCTTGTGCAGCACCGTTAACACTTCGTCGAGCAAAGCTGAAAAATCTGGCGCAAATTCAGCAACTTGATCAATCACTTCATAAACCTTTGCGCCGTTGCCTGCCGCCACCGCATCGATCAGTCGATACACCTCTTGCCGATCTACAGTGCCCAGCATGGTTGCCACTTCTACGCCCAGCAGTTTGCCAGAACCAAATGCAATGGCCTGATCCGTCAAACTTAATGCATCGCGCATGCTGCCATCGGCTGCGCGCCCAAGTTGCCAGAGCGCACTGTCTTCAGCCTCGATGCTTTCTTCGGCCAAAACCACTTTCAGATGATTGACCACCCGCTCTGGGGTCATGTTCTTCAAATTAAACTGTAAGCACCGTGACAAAACCGTTACGGGCAGTTTTTTAGGGTCGGTTGTTGCGAACAAAAACTTGACGTGCTCTGGTGGTTCTTCGAGCGTTTTTAACATAGCGTTGAAGCTGCTTTTGGACAGCATATGAACTTCGTCGATCAGGTACACTTTGAACCGCGAAGCCGTCGGTAGATACTGCACGTTGTCGAGCAGATCCCGCATATCGTCAACACCCGTTCGAGAGGCGGCATCGACTTCGATCAAATCGACACTCCGGCCTTCACTAATCTCAACACAAGAAGAACACGTGCCACACGGCTCAGAGGTTACGCCCTGCTCACAATTTAAACATTTCGCAAAAATTCTAGCGATGGTGGTCTTACCCACCCCCCGGGTTCCAGTAAACAAATAGGCGTGGTGCAACCGGTTTTGATCCAAGGCATTGATCAGGGCTTGGAGCACATGCCCCTGGCCTTCCATCGCCTTGAAATGGCCTGGTCGATACTTTCTTGCAAGAACCTGGTATGACATAGTGTGCGCCTGTGAACCGCCTTATTGTAGCCCATGCAGTGGGGCTTGGGCGAACTTAACACCGACTTTTAAGTGCGGCAGTTGACCTTTACAAGGACCTCTCATGATCATCATTGGCCATCGCGGCGCGAGCGGTAATTTTCCAGAGAATACGCTTGCAGCGTTTCGAGCCGCCGCCGAACTTGGCTGCGCCTGGGTCGAACTTGATGTACACGTTTTAGAGGGAGAGCTCGTGGTCATCCACGACGAACAGCTTAACCGGACAACCAATGGCAACGGCCACCTTACCACAGCAGGTTTGGCGGGTGTCCGGGCACTGGACGCAGGCAATGGCGAACAGGTGCCATTACTGTCTGAAGTCCTCGCCACACTCAATGGCAATGTTGCCATCAATGTTGAATTGAAAGGCTCGGGCACGGCAGAGCCAACCTCACAACTGCTTTTGGCGGCTTGTGACGCCGGCATTTGGCGGCCCGATCAGTTCCTATTGAGCGCATTCGATCATAGAGAGTTGCAGCGAGCCGACCCAATTTTCCCCCGCGGTGTGCTCTGGGGCCGTCCCGCCGATGACATGATTGCGCGCAGCCTAGCAATGGGTGGCCAATGGATGAATATCGCCCTCAAAGCAGCGACCGAGGAGCGGGTAACAGCCGCGCAGCAAGCCGGTTTAAAGGTCGCGGTTTATACGGTCAACGAGCCCAGCGACTTGGCCGCCATGCGCGCGCTTGGCGTTGATGCGGTATTTTGTGATTACCCAGAACGCGGGCTCCAAACATAGTTACTGCGCCGTATAGAACGGTGCGCAAATCGTTGACCGAGCCTGCTAATTTTCCCGGACTCAACCACACCCCTTACAGTGTTGCCAAACGAGCGTGCTTGCCATGAACCCGGAATATTACCTTGAGCACATTGACTTTCAAGCCACCACGAAACTGGATTTTACCACTCTGTTTCGAGGGACCCCGGAGTCTTTAGAGCGTTATTACTGGATCTGATCAAACCTTTTCGTCACGACGATTTCAACAAGCTCGCTTGCCCGGAATCCTTGGGTTTTGTGCTGGGATCTGCTGCCGCAACCGACCTGCGGAAAGGGTTAGTATTGATCCGAAAGTCGGGCAAGTTACCCAATATTCAGAGCAACATTGCGCGACAAACCTTTACCGACTATGCCGGCGAAAAAAACAGCTTTGAGGTTAACAAAGCGATCATCGAACCGATTATTTCCCTTTGAACTCTGGAGTTCGCTTTTCAAGAATCGCATCGACCGCCTCGACATGATCTTCCATCTGATGCGCCAACGCCTGCAGTCCCGCTGACATTTCGAGAATGCTAGGTAAATCCGCTTTACGAGATTCTTTCAACAATTTTTTCGTCATGCGCAACGCATGCGGAGGATTGGCTGCGACTCGTTCAGCCAATTTCTGAGCCGCCGCCATCAAATCTTCCGGCGCAACAACACTTGAAACCATTCCCCAGGAGAGTGCTGTCTCGGCATTTACCGGCTCGCCCGTAAACGACATCTCATTGGCTCTGGCCTGACCGATCACTCGCGGCAAAAACCAAGCACCGCCATCCCCGGGAATCAATCCTACTTTGACAAAACTCTCGGCAAAAATGGCCTTCTCGGACGCCACCCGCAGGTCACACATCATCGCAAGATCGCACCCCGCCCCGATCGCCGCACCGTTGACCGCAGCAATAATCGGCACTTCCAAGGCATCGACCGCCAAGGGAATACGCTGGATGCCTTGGCGATAGCCGTCGCGAATTTCAGCAGCAGTGCCGCCAAACATCCCGACTTTATCTTTCATATCTTTGACGTTGCCACCGCTGCTAAAAGCAGAACCCGCGCCAGTGAGAATCACCACCCGCACACTGGCATCTGCATTGATTCGATCACAAGCGGCAACGATTGCGTTCACCATGACATCTTCTGAAATTGCATTTCGCGTTTCATGCTTGTTCAAAGTCAGGGTTACAACGGCCCCTTTCTGCTCATATAAAACGACATCACTCATAGTTGCCTCCAATCTGTTCAAGCGGACGGTAACATGCAACAAACGATGTTACCATCGCGTCATGCGAACCCCTTTAATCACCGGACTGATTCTTCTAATGTCGTTGCTGCACCCAGTGACGGCGCACTCGAGCGATACCCTTTTTGAAGCAATGGGGGCGCGCTTAGGTCACATGAAAGCTGTCGCTCATTATAAATTTATCCATCAGCGCCCCATTGAGGATTTATCGCGCGAGGCCATTGTGATTGCAAACGCCGAACGTGCAGGACGCGCGAAAGGCCTGCCCGCAGCGCCCACCCGGCAGTTCTTTGCAACCCAAATTACGGCGGCTAAAGCTATTCAGCACTACTGGTTTGAGCAATGGCTGGCCAACCCGCCCCCGCCGAACCCACCCAGCTTAACCGAGGATATACGACCGAAACTTCTCCGCTTGGGCGACGAAATCATGAGGACTTTAACAAGCCCCGTTGACCACCGGGCCCGGCAATCATTTTTGAATCGAACCCAAACCGAAGGCTTACCCGAGGCACTTCAAAACCAATTATTCGATGAGCTTTACAGCCTCAGCACTTTTGGCAAGAATCTCCAGCGAATCAAGGCCGCAGGGGTGCTCAAAGTGGGCACAACTTTGGATTACCCACCTTTCTCTAGGGGCACATTGGATAATCCTAGCGGCATTGATATCACCTTGGCCAAAAACCTCGGCGACACGCTCGGGGTCGACGTTGTGTTTGTGCAGACCAGCTGGCCAAGCCTCACCCAGGATTTCACGGATCGAGCCTTTGACCTTGCCATCAGCGGCGTTTCGATCACATCAAGCCGGGCAGCGCTGGGTTTATTTTCAACGCCTTACCACGTCGGCGGCAAAACACCGATCGGCCGCTGTCTAGACCAAGACCAATTCAAAGATTTTGCGGCCATCGACCAGCCAGATACCCGAGCGGTGTTCAACCCGGGCGGAACCAATGAACGGTTTGCACGGCAATATTTGAAACACGCCGAGCTCATTACCTTCCCCGACAACCGATTCATCTTTCAAGAGCTCTTGGCGGGTCGGGCGGACGTGATGTTTACCGATGAGATCGAGGTCGCGCTCAAAACACAGCAACATAGCCTTTTGTGCGCCCTGCTCCCAGGTCAGCGATTAACCCATCAAGAAAAAGCCATATGGTTACATAAAGACGACGCCTTGAAACAACATATCGATGCTTGGCTACAGACGATCCTCAGCGATGGCAGCCTTAAGATCCTATTCGACGACGCCTTGGGACGATCCGACGCGGGACCGATACTGCGATAACTAATTCGGGGCGGCAGCTCGCAAGCGGGCCGCCCTGACAATGCCTTTGCACCCGCCCCACACAAGCCTTTGATCTACCTCAGCCTAATTCGGACGTTGATGCCGCATCCAAGAGAGTTTGATATTCAGGAACTGGCTCACCCGCTAAAAAAGCCTCAAGCATGGTATTGACCGCCTCAGGCGCGTCCTGTTGAACCCAATGCGAGATTCCTGCTAGGTACCGCAACGTGAGGTCTTCGACGTGGTTTTCAGTGCCATACGTTGTCTCGATAGACAACGCCATATCATCTTCACCCCACAGCATTAAGGTAGGCACTGTAATAATAGGTAGCCCCAAGCGTTTTTGTCGCCGCATTCCGCCGCCGCGAACCAGACCTCTATAATAATTAATCATAGCTGAGACGTTGTCATTGCGGCGCGCATTCTCGTCATACAGCGCAACGACTGCCTCAGAGAAATTTTCCGGAGCTGCCGCCGTTGATTGAATCATGGCCCCCATACCAGGGCTCTTGAGCAACATACGTTCTGGCAGCCTAGGCAATTGGAAGAACAGGATGTACCAAGACTTTTTGAGCTGCCTCCAACTCATGGCGGCCGCAGCCGGCCCCGGATGAGGGACATTGCAAATCACCAGCCGATCGATTTTGCGGATTTTATGCATCGCGAAGTGCCAGGCAATGACAGCGCCCCAATCGTGCGCCATAAGGGTGACCTCGGAGCAACCCGCGGCATCAATCAGCCCCCCTACATCATCCATCAGGTTTTCAAGACTGTAGGCAGCTATTCCGCGCGGAGCAGAGGAGTTGCCATACCCTCTTAAATTCGGCGCCCAGACGCGATAACCGAGGCGCGCCAAATAAGGCAGCTGAAATCGCCAAGAAATGCTGTGCTCGGGAAAACCATGCAAACAAATGACCAAGTGATCACCATCCCCAATCATGTCGACCTCAAAATCAAGGCCGTTGGCGGCGACCATCTCGGTTCGTATTTCTGGCAGAATGTCAGCAGTGCTTTGCATGGTCGTTCCTTAATTGCCTGTTTTTGTCAGCATACACCCCACCCATTGTTTTGGAAAAATCCATGATCAAGATCAGACCGATTACAACGACCCCCTGCGCACTGGGCGAGGGCCCGCTTTGGGATGCGGAACATCAACGATTGTTTTGGGTCGACAGCTATGCGGGCCACCTTTTCTGTCGAGATTTGGTTGGTGCAATCAAGACATGGCAAATGCCCAGCATGATTGGCAGTTTGGCCGTTATCAATGTCGATGAGATTCTCGTTGCGCTGCAGACCGGGCTTCACCGGTTTAACCTGAGCACAAGCGACTTACAGATTATCCATGACCCTGAACCGGATTTGCCGACAACTCGACTCAACGATGGCAAGACCGACAGAACCGGTCAATTTCTTTTTGCGTCCATGGGCATTACTGACCGGACTCACGGCTGGGGCGCTCTATATCGGCTGCGCCATGATGGTGTCGTTGAGCGTCTGCTTGATAACGTGATCGTCGGCAATGGGCCGTGCTTTTCACCGAGCGGCGATACACTGTATTTTAGCGACGGCCGCGGTGTGATATTGCAATTCGATTATGACCCTAGCCAGGGTTTAAGCGCGCCAAGGCCTTTCTTCGATGCTAAATCAAGAGGCACCGCTTGCGACGGCGCAACCGTTGATTCTGCCGGCAACCTCTGGACCGCCCTGATTGGCGCCGGGAAAATTGGCTGCATCA
>JABGTE010000186.1 GCA_018647445.1 Gammaproteobacteria bacterium | reverse complement strand
CCCGCCACGATTGATCAAATGCGCGCCTTCCCAACGGCCGGCAAAAAAGATCTCGTGGTGATCTGCCCTGGATTTTCGGTCGACTGTCTAGAGACCATTGAAGAGATTAAAGTTGAAAACCAAGACGCCTTCTTTGCAGCAGGGGGCGAAGCTTTTCAATATGTTAAAGCCCTCAATGCCACCCAAGATCATGTTGCACTGATGGTGGCCCTCGTTGAGGAACACTTATTCGAACGCGAGCTTCGTGGTCGCACCCCACCTCGAGTCAATCTCAACCAGTTTTAAGGACGCTCAATGGAAATTAGGATGGACGGCCGGGTTGCCCTCATTACCGGTGGTAGTAAAGGCTTGGGTTATGCAATGGGATTAAAGTTTGCAAAATCCGGCGCGCAGGTCGCGCTCGCCGCTCGAACAGAAGCCGAGGTAAGGCAAGCCGCTTTGAGCATTACCCAAACCACAGGCCAAAAGGCCGTTGGTTACGCTTACGATGTCGCCAATGCCGATGACATTAAACAACTCCACCAAGCGGTTACAACTGATTTCGAGCGCATTGATATCCTGGTGAATAATGCTGGGTTTGCGAAAGCTGGCGCCTTTGAAAGCGTCACCGATGATGAGTGGCAGTACGATTTAGATCTAAAGCTCATGGCTGCGGTTCGCTTAAGCCGCTTGGTCCTGCCGTCGATGAAAGCCAACCGCTGGGGCAGGATTATTAACATGCTTAATACCCTCGCGAAGACGCCGGCCAAAGGCTCGGCCCCGACCTCGGTCACGCGCGCCGCAGGCATGGCGCTGACCAAGGTCTTGGCCGGCGAAGGCGCCGCCCACAATGTTCTGGTGAATGCCTTAAACATTGGGCGGATTGAGTCCGATCAGATGGTCCGAGCGCACAAGGCGAGCGGGTCGAACGATTCATTAGAGACTTTTATAAAAGCGGCTGGCAAATCATTGCCTATGGGACGCCTGGGCTACGCCGATGAATGCGCAAGCTTGGCCTGCCTTTTGTGCTCGGATGCAGGCGGCTATATCAGCGGGACCGCCATTAACGTTGATGGTAATTTATCGCCGGCCCTGTAATCCTTAGTCGGGACTCGATCCAGACGCCGCGATGCCCATGAGGACCGCTTGCCATCTGACTCTGCCAATGGTTTAAAATTAAACAAAAGGTGCCTATGACTCTCACTGCTTTTATCCTACTCATATTGAGCCTTGCACTCACGCTGAACCTTTACTTTCCCGTGTTACGCAATGCGCGCTTTATGGTCTATAGCTTTGCCACCGGGTGGCTATCTGGCGAACTAGCGCTGCAAATCACTCTCGTCGAAATGCTACTTGCCGCGATATTGCTCATCAATGGGAGCTTTTCGGGCTTGATTGGTTTTTTAGCCATTCTCGCGCTCTTCGTGAATTGGCTGGCGCTGCTGCACCATCACTATCGCGGCCAAGCCCTCGGGCCTTTGGTTGAAAGCGCCCTTCAGAAGGGCTTGGGGGCGGATTATCGCGCCGCCATCAACCCGGATGTCCGGAGCGCACTCCAGCTTTCGCCCGACTTTGTAACCCAACTGCAGCCTTTTAAACGCGATAAAACCGGACTCACCATCATCAGAGATATCCAGTATGACCACCATGGTTTAAAACTCGATATCTATGCGGCAGACACAAGGCCAGCCTCGGCACCGGTCTTGATGCACATCCATGGTGGAGCCTGGATGTACGGGGACAAGGCCGGCCAAGCAGAACCTCTAATGCACCACATGGCGCGACTGGGTTGGATCTGCTGCTCGGTCTCTTACCGCCTGAGTCCGAAAGCCACTTACCCAGATCACATAATCGATTGCAAAGCGGCGCTTCGCTGGATCAAATCCAACATCGGGGATTATGGCGGCAATCCCGATTTCATAGCGGTCACAGGCGGATCCGCAGGTGGGCATCTCACGGCACTACTCGCCCTAACCCCCAATGATCCGGCGTTTCAACCCGGATTCGAAACCAGCGATACCGAGGTTCAAGCCGCCGTGCCCTTTTATGGGGTTTTCGATTGGACGGACCGGGACCGGCTGCAACACAACGCTGGATTGCAGAGCATTTTGGAAGACCGCATCGTGAAACAAACCCTTGCCGATGCCCCATCTCTGTTCAGCAATGCCTCGCCCCTGCTGCGCATAACCGCCAGCGCGCCGCCCTTCATGGTGGTTCACGGCGACAAAGATTCGTTGGTCCCGATTGGCTTGGGCCGAGTTTTCGCAGCAGACTTAGCGGCCACATCCGAGAACCCAGTCGTTTATCTTGAGATCCCGGGCGCACAGCACGCTTTTGATATCTTCGCCTCGCCCCGAAGTGAACACACTAAACTGGGCGTGGCGCGATTTCTCACCCACGCTTACACTCAGCACTCAGCGCTTTCAGATGCTAAGCAGACTTCTTGATCCGAACCGGAATGCTGCTTGAGCGGGTCATTCCGGTGTACCGTTGGGTATCGGTCTCGCTACTGACCAATAAATTGGTATTGGCACCGTTTTCTCGCACCGAACCCTGCTTATCGGGCGACAAACCCCAACAGTGATGCATTGCGATCACACCCGGCTTAATCTTG
>JABGTE010000163.1 GCA_018647445.1 Gammaproteobacteria bacterium | reverse complement strand
GAATCGAAGACGCGATTGCCCGGCAGCTGAGCCAATGCATCAAGATCCAATTGTTGATTTTGCGACGGCTCAAGACAGGTATCCGGCCAATAAATCGAAAAGGCCTTGTCGAAGCAGCTTTCGATGATGCCTTGCAGCGTTTGGGAATGAGCGCCTGGGCAAAGCAGCAGCACGTGATGCCAAGCACAGGGCAGAAGAAGCTGTTGCTGGACGTAATGGATTCGGCCCAAGAGGTCCGCCGATCGCTCTTCGGTGAAAAGGTTGCTGCTGGGCACATCCCGCTCGATGAGTAGATCACGCAAGCACTGGGCTTCGGTTCTGCCAGGGAACAAATCAAGGGTATGGTGGCAGCACCCTGTGGTGATGAGGCTGCTGGTCAAGCCTGCGTGAAACGTCTCAGCAGCCTGATCAGCGAGTTGGACAAGACCCGTCGCAGTCCGGTCAGGGTCGCCAGCTAGCATGACGACGGCATCAAAGGCGCCCATCACAGTGTGTTCATCCAAAAGGTTGTCGCGACGCATCTAGATTGAGGGGCATAGAAGCTAGTTTGAAAAGACAAAGCCTGGATACCCCTCACGTTTAACGTTCTCGCAAATCTCGACATAACTCGGAAAGCCGCCAACATACGGCATAAAAATTCTGGGTTTGCCGGGGACGTTCGCCCCTAGATACCATGAATTGCAAGTCGGAAATAGGGTGCCAGCAGCGATGGCGTTGCCTGCTTTGACCCAGTCTGATGAAGCCGTCTCGGTGGCTTCAATGGTTGCCGTTTGTCGCGCCTGCATCGTGTCCAGACAATCCATAATCCAATTGACGTGCTGCTCAATGGTAACGATCATGTTCGAAAGCACCGAAGGACTACCGGGCCCTGAAACGGTAAAAAAGTTCGGAAACCCGTCAATTGCAAGGCCTAAATAGGTTACGGGTCCTGCAGACCACTTTTCGGCAAGTGTGATCCCGCCTCGACCTTGGATGTCAATCTTGAGAAGCGTTCCCGTCATCGCATCAAATCCGGTGGCAAAAATCAAAAGATCAAAGTCATACTGTGTGCCGTTGGTGATTAAACCTTTTGGCGTGATGCGCTCGATCGGGTGATCTTTGACACTCACCAGGTCAACGTTGGCGCGGTTGTACGTTTCATAGTAATCGGTATCAACACAAACGCGTTTGCAACCGAGCACTTGATCTGGACAAAGCTGCTCAGCGGTCTCGGGGTCGGTTACGGTGCCTCGAATCTTGTTCCGGACAAATTCTGCCGCAATTTGATTGGCTTCGAGATTGCTCCCAGTATCACTAAAGCTGCTGCTGAAACCGAGTCCGCCTTCTTGCCACCTTGCTTCAAACCGCTGCGTTCGCCCAGACTCGTCAAGATCAAAAACAGACGCATCCCAGCGGGACTGATGGGCGCCGAACCCTGCAAACATTTGTTGATTCAGTGCTCTGAAGTCGCCGTACTGCTGTTTAATTGCTTGGACATAGTCTTCGTCTATTGGGCCATTGTGCGCAGGAATGGAATAATTTGGTGTTCTCTGAAATACGGTTAAATGCGCGCAGGAGGCTGCAATGATGGGGATGGATTGAATTGATGAGGAGCCGGTACCGATAATGCCAACGCGCTTGCCGGTAAAGTCTACGGGCTCATGAGGCCAATTACCCGTGTGGTATGCCTCGCCTTTAAAGTCATCTCGCCCCTCAAAGTCAGGCAAGTTGGTTGAGGACAAGCAGCCGGTTGCCATGATGCAAAAACGGCTATAGAAAACGTCTCCTTTGGCTGTCTTGGTGCGCCAGAGACTACAATCTTCTAAAAAGGTCATGCTGTCGGCGAGCGTGTCGAACCGAATGTGGGGTCTTAGCGCGAATCGATCTGCGACATGGTTTGCATAATCTAAGATTTCTGGCTGGGCGGCGTAGCGCTCAGTCCAAGACCAGTTTTGCTGTAGCGCCTCGTCAAAGGAATAGGAGTACTCCATGCTTTGGACATCACATCGCGCGCCTGGATACCGGTTCCAATACCAAGTGCCGCCAACATCACCGCCCCGCTCTAGGACCACGGCGGACCGGTTGCTATTTAAGGCACGTTGCAGAGCATAGAGACCGGCGAAACCAGCGCCAACAATGATCAGGTCTAGAGGGTTGGTTTCTGATGAGGTTGGGTGGTTTAAAAGTGGCATATTCATCGATCTCCTAGTACGTTGGAAATTGAACCACGTCGGACACATTTACTCAAACCACCAATCCGGACATACTCGGGGAACCCGCAAGGGTCCTATGGCCCTTGTGCAAAACCTTGCCTCAAAGGGTTCTATATTAAGGAAACGTGATGAACCGGACTTTGCTGGTTTTAACGCTAGCTGCCTGTATGGCGCAGACTGGCGCACCAATTGTTGTGTTGCTTGGCGGCATTATTGGTGCTGAACTTGCGCCCTCGCCGGGTCTCGCAACCCTACCCGTTGCCTTGATGATTCTCGGAACGGCAGCCTCGACGATCCCGGCTTCTTTTATTATGCGCCGATTTGGCCGTCGCAAAGGATTCCTGTTCGCGGCTAGTTATGCGGTGGTCGCGGGTTTACTGGGGGCCTTTGCCATTCAGACTGCGGCATTTTGGCTGCTTTGTATCGCGACTTTTCTGATCGGAAGCCATAATGCCTTTGTTCAGCAATACCGCTTTGCGGTTGCCGAATCCGTTCCGGCGGCGCGTCTCGGCAGGTCGCTATCTGTTTTAATGTTGGCTGGTGTGGTGGCTGCGTATCTTGGGCCAAAAACCGCAACGCTGCTGCAGGGCCTCGTACCCGGCGCGGTTTATGTGGGATCCTTTTTAGGCTTATCAGTCCTAATGGCGGGTGCTGGAACGGTTTTGTCTTTTTATGTGCCGGATCAACGTGAGACGGAAGTCGGTGGTCAGGGCGGTCGGTCTTTGTGGCAAATTGCGCAACAACTGGATTTCAAAATTGCGATTGTGGCCTCGGTGTCCGCATGGAGCATCATGAGCCTTTTAATGACGGCGACGCCGGTTGCAATGCATCACTTGGATCAATTCAGTTTGATTGAGACTGCCTGGGTCATTCAAAGCCATATTATGGCGATGTTTTTACCCTCGTTGGTCAGCGGTTTCCTATTGGACCGCTATGGGCCTTTTCGCATGATTACGGCGGGTGCGGGGATCTTGATCTTGTGTTTGGGCGTTGCATTTGCGGGGCGGCACCTGATGCACTACTGGTGGGCGTTGGTGCTGCTGGGGATTGGCTGGAACTTTATGTATTTAGGTGGCACCGCCTTACTAACCCGAACCTATGAAGCCAATGAGCGGTTCAAGGTTCAGGCCTGCAATGATTTTGTTGTTTTCGCAATGCAGGCCGTTGCAGCACTGTCTTCCGGGTTTTTCTTGTTCAGTTTCGGATGGGTTTGGCTGGTCTACCTGAGCGCCTGCCTGCTGATTGTGCCTCTGACGCTAGTGAGCTACAAACAATTGACGCAGAAAGGCCTCAAAGTGTGAGGTAGATGTCCGGCGTGGCCTAGACTACTTGAAAACCGAAATTAACTTTGGATAAAGTTGGGCGAGTTCCTGGCTAAGCAATGCAAACTGCGCATCAAGTTCAGCAAGCGCTGCAATTTCTGGTTCAAGCCCATCTAAGTCGTCAGCTTGCTCGGAGAGGACCTCGTATTTGATCTGACTTAGAACCAGGTCTTTATCCAAGGTAAACGACAGGCTTTGATCCCATGTCAGTCTGAGTTTGCTGCAAAGTTTGCCGGTATCGATGTGCGCCAGAATCTCTTTGCTCTGCAGCGCGACCTTTCGACACGTAATGCTTGATCCGTCTTCGGGGTCAAAAAGATCGCAAGCATTGCCAAGGTCGAAACCGGTTGGCGGCTGATTTCTCTTCAGCCATTGGGTAAACAATTGACCGGCTGACTGCTTGGATTCGATGCGAGTAACGGCGAGCGTGCCAAGGGTCATTCGAAGGTAATTTAAAAATGTGTCGACGTCGGTGGCGGATGCGCTATTGATGACCAGGAGCCCGGCCGCGGGATCGATGTAACCGAGTATCCGTCGATGTTTGCTCAGCGCTCTAGGTAACAGTTCGCTTAGGGCGGCTTCTTTAAACTGTAGTCGCTGTTTTGAGGAGGGTTTTTGGCCTTCAAGGTTTGTCCACTGACTCGATTTCTCAGAGATGAGCTCTTGAAGGGCGCTGGTTGGAATCACTTTTTCTTCGCGTTTACCGCAAAATAACACCCGATTGCCAAATTGACGGGTGAGATCAGTAAAACCGTCGGGTAGCGGTGAAACCCAGCCAAAAGTACTTTGACTGAAGGAGCTGCAGGGCTCGAAGGCTTCATTGGCCAGCAATTCGTCAAAGTGCTCTGGTAGGGTGTCTGAGAAACTTAAAATGGTCGCGCTGGAAAACAACATGGAGGTTACTCAAAAAATGAAAAGCCAGTATACGCTAAACTTCCATCGGATCATGGATCACATTTAGGGCGTCGCATCGTATACTTCACCGATGAGCCAAGAGAAAGCCAAATGCTGCAGATAGAATCCTTAAGCTGCTTTCGGCAAGATCGTCATCTTTTCAAAGACTTAAATGCCAAGGTCCTGCCTGGTCAGGCATTGCAAATCGTGGGAGAAAATGGCTCTGGTAAAACGACTTTATTTAAAATTTTGGCTGGATTATTTGAAGAGTATGAGGGGCGGGTGATCACCTCGGACGCCGCCCAGGTGCTTTACCTCGGTCACCGGTATGGCGTGAATGATCAGTTAACGCCGATTGAAAATTTAAAATTTTTGCTCCAGCTCAACGAAAACCAGTTGGCGCCAGACGCGCTGGAGGCTGCTTTAGTCCGGTTTCAGCTGCGAGCGGAACTGGATGAGCCCTGCGCGTCGCTCTCTGAAGGCCAAAAGAAGCGGGTCGCGTTGGCACGGTTGATTTTAACGTCTGCCCGCATATGGCTGTTGGATGAGGCCTTCAGCGCTTTAGATGCACCGGGACGTGCTGTTTTGTCTGAGGTCTGTCAGGCCCATATGGCGTGCGGCGGGATCCTGATTTTCAGTAGTCATCAGGCAATCCCAGAGTTCGCTTCTGCGGCGCAATTGCGCCTCGAGGCAGGATCATGATGCTGTTGCGCAGAGAGCTTAAAATCATGCTCAGATCACCGGCTGGGGCCATCCAGTCGCTGATGTTTGCCGTATTGGTTATTGCGTTGTTTCCGTTGGCGATTACCCCAGACCCGAGCCAGCTGGAACCTCTAGGGGTTGGCTTGATCTGGGTAGTGACGCTGTTGGCATGCTTGCTGGCGGCAGATAAAAGCTTACTGAGCGATTACGCAGATGGCAGTTTGGAACAAATGGTACTCAGCGACTACCCTTTGTGGTGGGTGTGCTTGGTCAAGAGCATAGCGCATTGGGTTAGTTGCGGGTTGCCGCTGTTGCTGATGGCCCCCTTGCTGGCCGCGATGCTCGCGATGCCCTCCGAGCGCGTTGTTTGGCTGATGGCCTCACTTATTCTGGGGTCCCCGATTTTGAGTTTGTTTTGTACCTTGGGGGCCATGCTGACGGTTGGGTTGAATCAAAGCAGTGCGTTGTTGCCAATCTTGATTGCCCCGTTCCTGGTACCTACGTTGATACTCGGGACCCAGTGGGCGACGACGGGCGGGGAGGCCTTTTATGGCTATATGTTGGCCGCCTTGCTCTGTCTATCGCTTGTGACCCTGCCCTTTGCAATGGCGGTGGTCGCAAAAATAGCGGTTAGCCGTTAAGTCTGTGGCGACAGACCTGTTACAATTGTTTTTGAAGCATCAAAGGTAGATCGATCGTGTGGCGCTGGTTTCATCAATGGGGTAGCCCCAAATTTTTTTACCATCGCAGCGGGGCGCTGATACCTGTTTTGGCGTTGGCGAGCGGTTTGATTTTGGGCGGTGGCGTGTTCTGGGGGTTGTTGATTGCGCCAGCAGACTATCAACAGGGCGAAAGCGTTCGAATTATGTATGTCCATGTGCCGGCTGCAATTTTGGCGCAATCAAGCTATGCCATGATGGCGGTCATGGCGCTTATTTCTCTCATCTGGCGGCTCAAGATCGCAGATGCAGCCGTGCAGACCGTGGCGCCCATCGGGGCTTGTATTACCCTCTTAGCCTTGGCAACCGGATCGCTGTGGGGCAAGCCCATGTGGGGAACCTTTTGGGTGTGGGATGCACGTTTAACGTCGACCCTAATCTTGTTCTTTTTGTTCGCTGGGGTGCTCGCGCTGAGAAATGCGGCGGGTCAAAGCCAGACAGCCGGCCGGGCAGCATCGGTTTTAGCCGTGATTGGGCTGCTTAATTTGCCGATTATAAAATATAGTGTTGATTGGTGGTTCACGCTGCACCAGCCAGCAAGTTTCACGCTGACCGAGCGCCCCGCAATGCCTTTTTCGATGTGGGGGCCCCTTCTGATGATGGTCGTCGGTTTTTATGCCTGGTTTTTTTTGGCTTGGTTGATTCGTTTGCGTCATGAGCTCGTAAAACGAGAAGTCCGTTCGGATTGGGTCCAGCAGATGATGAAACAATGAATTTTGAAACGATAACGACCTTTTTAGCTATGGGCGGGTACGCAACTTACGTCTTCGCCTCCTATGGCCTTACGGCGTTGACGCTCGGTGGTTTGCTTTTGGCTGAGTCCCGTCGACACCGAGTCTGGTTGCGTCGGCAGGCTGCGTTGCGGCGCTTAGAGGAGGCTTAAAGCGGTGAAACTGGGTGCAATGAAACCGCAACGGCGGAACCGACTACTGCTAATTTTGGGTTTAGTAGGGGGCTTAGGTTTGGCCCTTATGTTTGTTTTAAAGGCGTTGAACAGCAATATTAATTTGTTTTATACACCAGTACAGGTCACTGAGGGCGAGGTGCCCATAGGGGCTCGCATCAGGGCGGGTGGTATGGTTGAAGCTGGATCGATTCGGCGTTCCGATGCGTCGCTCGAGGTGGCCTTCACCGTCTCAGATTTGGCAGGCGCAGCTTTCGAGATTCGCTATACCGGAATTCTGCCGGATCTATTTCGGGAAGGACAAGGCGTTGTCGCAACCGGCACGCTGAGCCAGGACGGGGTTTTTTTTGCCGAAGAAATTCTTGCAAAGCATGATGAAAAGTATATGCCGCCAGAAGTTGCGATGGCGTTGGACACAACTAGACAGGATTCATTGCAACCATGATTGTTGAGTTAGGCCACTTTTGCGTTGTGATCGCATGCCTCCTGGCGTTTTTGCAAGTTGTGCTGCCAAGCATTGGGTTAAAACAGAATAGTCTGCAGCTTATGGCGTCCGCGTCGAGCCTTGCTTACGGCGTTTTTGTTTTTACGCTACTCGGGTTTTTAGCATTGATCTATGCTTTCTTGATGGACGATTTTTCAGTTGCGTATGTTGCGAGTCACTCCAACACGCGATTGCCGCTGCAATTTAAAGTGTCGGCGCTCTGGAGTGCGCACGAAGGTTCATTCCTGCTCTGGACGCTGGTGATGTCGATTTGGACGATGATGGTCGCTCGGTTCTCAGCGCCGTTAACCACCGATATGCGAGCGCGGGTTTTGATCTGCATGGCCGCATTAGGGGTTGGTTTCTATCTCTTTTTATTGCTGACCTCGAATCCCTTTGAACGCGCGTTACCATTTTATCCTGCCGAGGGCGCGGATTTGAATCCACTTCTTCAAGATTTTGGGCTCATCGTGCATCCACCACTGCTCTACATGGGATATGTCGGCCTGTCGGTGCCCTTTGCGTTCGCTATTGCCAGCCTGTGGGGTAACACCTTGGACGTGAGTTGGGCGCGTTGGTCACGCCCCTGGACGAATTTGGCGTGGGCGTTTCTAACGATGGGCATTACGCTTGGGAGCTGGTGGGCTTATTATGAATTGGGATGGGGCGGCTGGTGGTTCTGGGATGCGGTTGAGAATGCCTCATTTGTACCTTGGCTGATCGCAACCGCTCTGATTCATTCTCTGGCGGCCACCGAAAAACGGGGCGTGTTCAAATCTTGGACGGTGTTGCTCGCAATCTTCGGGTTTTCGTTTAGTTTGTTGGGCGCATTTCTGGTGCGTTCTGGCGTTTTGACGTCAGTTCATGCCTTCGCGGTCGACCCAGAGCGGGGCGCTGCGATTTTGATGTTTTTGGTGCCAGTCATTGGTGGGTCTTTACTGCTCTACAGTGCGCGCGCCTGGGACCTGCGCAGTCGGGTGTCCTTCAAACGCTCGGGGCGAGAGAGTTTTATTCTGGGAAATAATGTGTTGCTGACGGTCAGTGCGGCGGTGGTCTTGCTCGGCACGCTGTACCCCCTGGGTTATGAGGCCCTGACCGGCGGGGACAAAATATCGATCGGCCCACCGTATTTCAACGCGGTGTTTGTGCCCCTGATGCTGGTGCTCATGGCGCTGATGATTTTGAGCCATCGCAGTCGTTGGTGGGCCACAGAGCGTTCGCTGTTGACTGCTGGTCAGGGCGTCTTCTCAGTGATTGCTGGGGTCGCCGCGATTGGGCTCTCCTTTGCCATGGGGCCCATCAAGCTTTGGATCGTGGGAGTTGCTTGGCTCGCAGTGATGATCGTTCTGAATTTAGGGTTTGAGCTTTATCGGCGCGTGAGGCTTAAATCGAATCCAGTCAGGCGATTGTTTAGCCAACCTCTGGCCGTCTATGCCATGGTTTTAGGGCATGCTGGTATTGCGGTCACGGCCCTCGGTATCGTGACAACGGTGATGATGAGCGAAGAGGCGGATCTGTACATGGCGCCGGGCGATCGGGCCGAGGTGGGTGCTTTCGACGTGCGGTTTTATGGGACCAAGAATGTTGATGGCCCGAATTATGTGGCGGATAGAGGGCGCGTTGAGGTATTGCGTGAAGGAGAGGTCATCGCCACCTTGTTTCCCGAAAAGCGGCGTTACCTTGCCAGTCAATCGATTATGACCGAAGCGGATATTCATGTGCGCTCGTTGGGGGATATCTACGTTGCGCTAGGTGAGCCGCTAGAAGACGGTGCTTGGGCGGTGCGCGTGCACATCAAGCCTTTGGTGCGGTTTATTTGGTTTGGGGGCGTGTTGATCGCGCTCGGAGGCGTGCTTTCAATCTTTGATCGCCGGTATCGGGTACCGATGGTACGGTCATCAAAACAAGGGCCGCTTGCCCCGAGCGTGGAGGCAGCGCATGGCTAAACAAAGCGTGTTGATTCCCGTCTTCGTGTTCGCAGGGATCGTAGTGCTGCTGTGGTTCGGCTTTCAATTGTCAGATCCGCATCTTTTGCCCTCACAAAAACTCAATGACCCGGTGCCCGAGTTCGAGCTGCCGAACCTAATGCAGGTGGATCAAACTCTCACGGCGGCGGATCTAACCGGTGAAGTCTCTCTGCTCAATGTTTGGGCAACTTGGTGCCCGAGTTGTATTGCGGAACATGGGGAGCTCACTCGGATTTTTGAAACAACCGGTCTGCGCATTATCGGAGTCAACTACAATGACGATTCAGAGGCGGCGCGCGCATGGTTAAAGCGCTGGGGCGACCCTTACGCTTTCCATATTGTGGACGAATCCGGAACGCTTGCTATCGATCTGGGTGTATATGGCGCGCCTGAAACCTTCGTTGTGGATGCAGGCGGCGTCATCCGTTATCGGCATGTTGGGGTTGTCACCCAAAAAGTTTTTGAAGAAACCTTGACGCCGTTGATTCAAAATTTAAAGGACGCATCATGAGCGGGCGGTGGGTTTTGGCTTTGTCCTTGCTGTGGTGCTTGAGTGCCCCAGGTTTGGCCGCGATTGAAGCGCAGACGTTTCCAGATGAGACGGTCAAGGCGCGTTATTACGACTTGATCGCGACATTGCGGTGTCCACAGTGTCTAAACACGAATCTTGCGGGATCGGATGCAATGATCGCCCAAAATTTGCGCGCAACGGTGTTGCGCCTACTCATTGAAGGCAAATCCGATGCCGAAGTAGAACGCTTTATGTTCGAGCGTTATGGCGATTTCATCCTTTACGAGCCGCGTTGGACTGCAAAAACCTGGCTGTTGTGGCTTGGTCCACTTGGCTTGGCACTGATTGGTCTGAGTGTTTGGTGGTCTATGAGCGCCTCGTCCCGCAAGTCAAGGCATGGATTGTCCGAGTCAGATCGAGCAAGCCTCAAGCGGTTGATCGATCGATGATCTCGCTTTTTTGGCTATCAGCCGTTGGGCTTCTGCTCATAGCATCGATCTTTGTTGTATTGCCGCTTTGGTGGTCAGTCAAACGCGAGGGCGAAGGCGTTCTGGCGCAGGCCGAAGGCAATCTGCAGCTGCACGAAGAACGGCTGCAAGAATTAGGGCAAGCGTTGTCGGCCGGTGAGATTACCGAGGCGGAATATTCGGGGCAGGTCGAAGATCAATCTTTGGTGCTTCTGGAAGACGCCGGTCCGCTGCTAGCGGGGGATGAAGCAGCGCGAGGGGTCCAAGGCGCATCGCGCGGGTCAAAGCCGGTATTCGTCATGGGCTTAATCTTTCTAGCATTAGCCAGTACGGTTTGGTTCAGTGACGCCGGTTGGTCACAAGGCGCGCTCACGGAGCTTACCTTTACCGAGAGCCTACAGCAGAACCGCGATGTACCGAGGTCGAAGGCGGAATTAGAGGAAATGGCCAGTGGTCTTGAGGCGATCCGAGCTTTATCGCCTGACAATGAACAGGTCGGGTTTTACCTAGGCCAATTACAACTCACGCTCGGCGATTTTGATCGAGCGGTTGAAATCTTTACACCGCTCGCTGAGCGTTACCCTGAAGATGGCGATTTGGCGGTTGCACTGGCAGAGTCGCGTTATCTGCAGCAGGGCCGTCAACTAACCCAAGATCTAAACGTTTTGTTTGAGCGCGCAGTTAATCTCAAGCCGAACAGCGTATCCTTGCTTGAAATATTAGGCATGGAAGCTTTTAAACGGGGTGATACGGTGCGCGCGAAACGGTTTTTTGAACGCGCGCTCACCTTCGCAGATGGGGAGCGAGCAAAGCTGATTGCAACCGTCCTAGAAGGATTGCCGGCGGCATCTGTGTCGGTTGAAACAGATCAGCTGGCGGGTGCAAGCCAAGATGACAAGCCTATGTTGGGCCCCCGACGGGTCCGGGTCACGGTTTCGAAGGATCCTGCACTCGATGTAAACCCGGCTTTAACCGTCTATATTTTTGCCAAAGCTGTATCGGGCCCACCGATGCCCCTCGCGGTGGTCAAGCGCAAGGTAGCCGACTTGCCGTTGCAAGTGGTTTTAGATGAGTCAATGGCAATGATGGCGGGTTTCTCGATCGCGGACTTTGATCAAATTATCGTGACCGCAAGGATTTCAGAGACGGGACTTGCAACGCCTAGCTTGGAGGATCGATCAGTCGAATCGGCCGCGATCCAACTCGATCAAAGCGAGGTTGGGGTTGCGTTGGTGCTGCGCTAGGCGCGTCGTCCTTAATGTTTTGGGTCGGTCGGATCTTTTTTTTCGAGGGACTGCGTGGGCTTAGAATCGGCGGCTCGCGAGGCTTGCCGCTCACGGCGCAGCGGTAGGATGACTAAAAAGAACAAGCCGGTACCCATGATCAATCCAAATCCTACCCCGAAAATAATCAGTGCCACGTTAACCGTCCTCGCTATGCGTTTGTTGCTGGAGATGATAGTAGCGGGAAAGCGCATCCGATCGCCAGCTTTGGCGCGACCCCTCGCAAGAAGAAGACTGCGAGACATGCGCGTTGGCCATCAAAGACGATTTGGGTGGATCAGGTTGGGATTGTCGCTGGCCTTGATGCAGAGTGCTTTTATTCAAACTGCGGGTGCTCAAAGTGATAGCGCCCAAGGGGGTCGAGCAGAAACGACTCAAGTGCTGGAGCCATCTCTTGAAGCCGCTATTCAGGGGTTTGAAGCCAGGATCCAGGCGCAGGCTCAGGATCTTCCGGGGGCGGCGGCAGTGTTGATCATTGATGGTAACGTCAGGCCGCTCATGCTGTCTGGCTTTCAATCGATGACGGACATTCGTCCGATAACCAAGTCAACCATCTTCCAGTTGGCCAGCTTGTCGAAGTCATTCGCCGCGACCGCTATTGCACTTGCCGTGAATGATGGGCGTTTGCAATGGGGCGCGCCGCTCGTGTCGCTTTTACCCGAGCTCAACTGGAGTGATGCGCGCCGTGCCAAAAAGCTAAAACTATTTCATCTTGCCAATCAGTCCTCCGGGTTGATGCCCCATGCTTACACAAACCTAGTTGAGGATGTCGTGAGTTATAACAACATGTTGAATCGGTTACAGCAGGTTCCCTTTGTCTGTGACCCAGGGGCCTGCTACAGCTACCAGAATGTGGCGTTTAGCCTTCTTGGCGATGTCTTGATGCAAGCCACTGGTATGCCCTATGCCCAGTTTGTCGAACAGAGGCTCTTTGCGCCGCTGAATATGCAGGCTGCTTCGGTCGGTCGAGCTACCGACCGGATTGATCAATTGGCAAGTGCTCATGTCCTGCGTGAGGATCGTTGGGCGGTCGTCCCCCGAAACCAGCGGTATTATAAGGTCGCGCCGGCGGCGGGCGTGAATGCCAGTATTGCCGATATGCAGCAGTGGTTATTGGCTCATTTGGGCTTGATTGATGGTGTTCCCCACGCGCCCATCGCTGAGTTACAAAGTCGTTACATTGCCAATGACCCGGCTGATAATCACTATCCCAATGATGACCGAATCAGCAAAGCGGGTTACGGCTTGGGTTGGCGTGTTTTTGCCTTCTCGGGGGTCGATGGATTCACTCATCACGGCGGTTACGTCCGCGGAATGCGCAGCGAGATGATTTTCCATCGTGGCTCGAAGTCGGGGCTTGTATTTCTAACGAACTCCGAGCCCGCGGCTTTGAATCGATTGAGCCTGGCGTTTGCTGAATGGCTCGTTGCGCTTCAGAACGCCGAGACCTTGGCATGGGGCGACGGGATAAAACAGGCGCCCTCGAGTTCGCCGTTAGGGGACCTTTGAATCATTTGCGGTAAAGCAAAGTGATTCGGTGAAACGCCGTTTAGGCGAACGCGAGTCTGGCTTAGATTCTGTTGTAAATGTTCTCGAACCGAATCGGGCAGCTCTGCCATTAAGGTTACGAGCTCGGTGCCAGAGACATCGATTCGCCCGAGGTGGGCTGCGTCTTGAACCGTTAGGCCGTAATCGGATAAAAAAATAGCCAGCTGAAAAACGCTGGGAAAAATTTTTCGTCCACCACATGCCCCAATCGCAAACCAGTTTCCATCCCGGCTCCGCCCGAGGGTTGGGCACATATTGCACAATGGCCTGCGGCCGCCTTCAACGCTGTTGCCACCGCCGGGTCTTGGATCAAACCACATCATGCCATTGTTCATTAGGATGCCGGAGTTAGGCAGTAAGATCCGAGCACCAAAAGCCGACATAATCGTCTGCGTAAAACTAACCAGGTTGCCCTCTGAGTCAGCTGTACAAATGTGCGTGGTGCTCCCGCTTAAGTTGCCCTCGCCCAGGTTCTCGAGCCGATCTGCATAGGTTGTTTGCAGCGCTTGTGCCATCGCGAGGTAGGCGGCGGCATCTGGCGATTCGGCAGGCGCCGGGTGCATCTTCTCAAAGGTCTTTAGGGCTTGGATTAAACTGGGCCCAGCCGTAAGCGGTCCTGCACTAAAAATATCATGGCCTCGATATTGACCGTGCAAGGGTGCACTTAAGGTGGCGTCATACTGCGCAAGGTCTTTCGCGGTGATCTTGCTGCCGGCCTCCCTGAGGTCCTGTAGAACCTGCTGTGTCAGCGCGCCTTGGTAGAAGGCGTTGCTGCCTTCGTCTTGAACGGCTCCGAGCGTCTCCGCGAGGTTGGGTAGGGGTAGGTGGGTTAAAAGGCCTTCGAGGTCAGCCGCAGGCGGTAAGCCATCCTTGAGATAGACCGATCGGGTGCCGTCATAAGTTCGCAACCCTCTGGCAAATTGATTGATTTTTTGACTGGCGAACCAGTCAATGGGTAAGCCAAGCATGGCTTGTTGCCGCGCCGGCTCGATCAGTGCCTTTAAAGGCAAGGTGCCAAAATGCCGGGCTGCGAGTTCAATGCCTTTGAGGTAGCCGGGTGTTGCAACCGCCAGGGCGCCGTGGATGTTGCGATCATCGACGACTTTTGGCCAATTAAAGGCATCACTGCTGTTGCTGCCATCCTGGGCGAGTGGATAATCGCGGGCATGACTGGCGAAGGGTGCTCGCATACCAAACTCGACTTGCACGACTCGGTCTTCCGCTTTTAG
>JABGTE010000179.1 GCA_018647445.1 Gammaproteobacteria bacterium | reverse complement strand
TTGCTGACGGTAGGCTGCATTGATCGTCGCCAAGTTGCCCCAAGGGATCAGCGCATCGATAAACGTATCGGACCCGCCGTTATTAAAATCAGTGTCTTCAAATCCCCGTTCGCGCCAAGCACGATGATAGTTTTCGAGTGGCATATAAATTTTAATCGCCTTTCTAGCTAACGACCGGGCGGCCTCTGGGTCTTCTAAAAATACGGTGGGCTGCATTAAATTAAGGCGACCCTCGCCCAAAAGGCCTTTCGCAATCTTCGAATACGCAAGAGTTTGCAGGTAGCTAAACGCACCATCGAACCGCTCGCCCGCCAGCTTCATCAGTTTTGGACCATGGGCCGCAAGATATCTGGGGATGCGCGCTTCTGGCGCCTGAAAATACAGATCGGCCGCATCGTAACGATCAACGAAATCCCGCAACTTCGTAACCGGCGGTAACCAAGCATGTCCCCTTGGCTCGTTGCCGAGCGGATTCGAAACCCCAAGACCCAAGTCAAATCGGTCCCCAAACGCATCCGTGAGGCTATAGGCCGCTGACTTTGTAGCCCGCGCATCGCGCACATAGACGTTGGCAATGGCGGTTCCCACTCGAACCCTCTGCGTTGCCGACAGCAGTGCAGAAGCCGTCAAAAAAGGATCCCGACCTAAGAGTTCCGGCACCCAAATCTGATCCAAGCCCGACGCTTCAACCTGTTGCGCAAAACGCTGCAGCCCGGTCTGAGTCATTCTATCTGCGGCACACATTATCCCGAAGGTTATCGGCGAAGATGGGGTCATAGTGCCTCCAGTAAGCTCGTTAAATTGAATGGGCGACGATTGTTACAACCGCTGATTGTCGACCCGAATATAAGATGCCGTCAACTCAGTCTCTCCGATCACCTGCACCATGGCATCGACAATGTCATCCGGTGTTAAAAATCGCACGCTGGCCAATGCAGGCTTCAACCACTCTGCATCATGGGGCACGATGGCGGTATCGGTCACCCCAGGGCAAATTGCAACCACACGAACCCCATGGCTTTGCGCCAGTGGCGCGCAAGACTGGGTGAAATTAACAATCCCGGCTTTGGATGCGGCATAAGCTGGGTCCGCCGGCATGGCGTTGAACGCAGCAACCGACGCTGTATTAATCACAACGCCTTCAATACCCCGAGCCTGCATCAATTCTACGGCTAACCGAGTGCCTAACATCATGGCGATGAGGTTGACATCGATAACTTTCATCATTGCGGCAATTGGCGTCTCTGGAAACGTAATCGCGCCAGACATGATGCCCGCATTGTTGATCACAATATCGATGCCGCCCATTGCCGCATCGGCGGCGCTAAACCATTTTGTAAGCGCCACGCGATCGGTCACGTCAAGGGTTGCGCCCTGAATATCGCAGTGCGGCGAAAGCTCTGAGATAAGCGCTGTCAGTGCAGCCTGGTTTTGATCCGCTACGTGTACGCTGCGTGCGCCCTCTGCTGCAAGGCGCCGCAGAACCGCTGCGCCAATCCCACTGGCGCCGCCCGTGAGCACCACTCGTTTATCGATCAAATCCATTGTTGCTCCACCGTTTTCAAAATCCTTAGCCAAACCATAGCCTGCAAACAGGAGCCTGCAAACAGAAGCCTGCAAACAGGCGTCTGCAGGCACCTGCTTTATCCTAAAATCATTCAAGCCGCCGCCTGGCTAATAAATAGATTTCAGAGTGCCGCAGTATCAGAAAGTGCAGCACCCTTTAGCCGTGAGACTCAGCGCCGAAAGAACTCAGCGAAAACGCACTTAGCCGCGCTGACCGCTGTGCCTTTTGAAGGCCAAGGCTTTTTACCCTGCGCTGAAGGCAAAAACTGCTCTGATCAACCCGTTTCGGTTATCGGATCCTGAATCAGCTTCGCATACAGTTCATGCCAGTGGCGAAGCTTCAACTCATTGTAATCGCCGAATCTCAAGTGCTCGCGCGCCGTGGCCTTCATGCCTTGATAGACATAGGGCAGGTTCCGCAGGTCCTGATTAAAAATCTTGGTTAACATCCCAAGCTCAGACGCCTCGGTGTAATCATCATCGGGGCCCAGCCAATGAATTTCAGAAACGGGCGTGTAATCACCTTCTTCGGGAATCGGCGTAAAGTACATGCACTCCATGATACATTCCTCATGGTTGTCGCCGTTCGGCCGGAATCGGTAATTAATCT
>JABGTE010000101.1 GCA_018647445.1 Gammaproteobacteria bacterium | reverse complement strand
ACTTTTACATCAAAGGTATTTTAAAAGATGGGGTGTCATCGAATAACCGGATTGATGGCCAAGCAAAATCTTTTGGGGAGTACCTTCGAATGAAGCACATCGAGGTGCCCGAGCGCCTTCTGGCTTAGCCCAGTAGAACCGACCGACAGCACCGCAAAGGCTCCGCGCCAAACACAACGCTTGCGGGCGAACCTATGCGCGTTTCCTGACCGCGGTCAGGCGTTCTTGATGGTCAAGCCGCCATCCGCGGGCAGCACTACCCCAGTGACATAGCGCATCGCGGGCAGCACTAGGCTTAAGGTCGCATGGGCAACTTCTTCCGGCTCACCATAGCGGCCGATGGCCGTCCGCCGTTTGGCAAAAATGACTTTATGCTCCTCATTGATCCCTTGGGTCATACCGGTATTAATCGGCCCGGGACAGACACAATTGACCGTGATCCCCTCACGCCCAAATTCAATCGCCATGGAACGCGTTAACCCGATAACACCGGTTTTCGCAGCGGTATACGGGCTTCCATATTTGGTTGCACCGAGTCCTTCGGTCGATGCGATGTTGACGACCCGGCCGCCATTCGACGCACGAAGATGCGGTAGCGCGGCTCGAACCATTAAGGTCTGCGCCGTCAGTAATACGCCAACAACCTTATCCCACGCGGCGACATAGTGATCGGAATCCAAGGGCGCTGGAATCGAGATACCGGCATTATTGATCAGAATGTCAATCCCGCCAAAGTGGGCTGCAATGTCCGCCACCACCGTCTGAATCGCTTCTCGATCCAACAAATCAAGCACCCAAGCTCGACTCACATACCCTGCTTGGCTCAGTTCCTCTTGCACCGCGAGCAAACCCGCCTCATTTACATCTATAAGAGCGACCTGCGCCCCTTCATCAGCTAACAAATGCGCTGTCGCACGGCCCATGCCACTCCCTGCACCCGTAACAATGGCTATCTTTCCTTCGATTGAACGGCTGAGCTGGCTGAGTCGCGCCATGATTTCTCCAAGATTTCTAATCTGCCTTCAGTCTCTCAGAAACCCCCGGTATTGACCAGAGCGGTCGCGCCCTCGCTGGGACTGCGATACACTCTTGGATGGCATAAGGGGCACCAATATGGCTAGACCAGCAAGACTTGCGCGGATTGACGTGGCAAAGCAAGCAATGAATTTTTCAGCTGCACATTTTACAATCTTTAGTGCAACCGAGCGGGAAGACCTTCATGGGCATAACTTCCAACTTGCCTGCTCAGTAACGGCGCCGGTTGACGACACCGGACTGATGTTTGACTACGCCATCATCAAAAAGACAATGCGTGCCTTGTGTGATGAAATTGATGAAAAAATGTTACTGCCGGCACACTCCCCGTATCTGACGATCACCGAAGATGCGGGTTACACCATCGCAATCTTCAACGGAGAGCGTATTCCCTTTCTGCCAAGAGACGTCCTAGTGCTGCCCGTTGCCAATACGACGGTTGAAGAATTCTCTCACTATTTCTTGGAAAAAATTCTTCAACTCCCAGAAATCATGGTGCATGGTGTCACGGAGATCACCGTTAAAGTTTCATCCAGCCCGGGACAAGATGGTTGTGCGCAATGGAGGGCTAAATGAATTCCGTTATTATAACCGGCGCAAGCAAAGGGATCGGCCACGCGACCGCACTTAAATTCCTGGCTGCGGGCTATCGGGTCTTCAATTTATCGAGATCTGCGGCCGCGACGCCTGGCATTACAGACATCGCCATCGATCTAGCGAGCGCCGATTTTGAAGCCGTAATTACTACCAAATTGTTACCTCAAATAGCCTCTCCCGAAAAATTAATCCTGATCCACAATGCGGCCAAACTCGCCTCTGGGTCGCTACAAGAAACCAGCGGCGAGGCCATGGCCGACATTTTGGCGCTCAATGTCACAGCGCCGCAACGACTCAATCGAATATTCCTACCCGTAATGCCTGCTGGCAGCGCCATTTTATACGTTGGCTCTACTTTGTCCGAAAAGGCGGTCGCCAATTCCTTCACCTACGTCACCAGCAAGCATGCGATGCTTGGAATGATGCGCGCGACCTGCCAAGACCTTGCCGGCCTTAAAATTCACACTGCCTGCATTTGCCCTGGGTTTACCAACACTGAAATGCTTCGAGCTCATGTTGGTCAGGACCCAGCCATTCTACAAAGCATCGCGGGCGGCAGCGCGTTCGGTCGCCTGATTGAACCGACAGAAATTGCAGATCTATTATTTTTTTCGGCAGAAAACCCAATTATTAACGGCGCCGTCCTGCACGGTAATTTGGGTCAAATCGAATCCTAATGAACCGTGTGCCTTCAACGAGGTCCTGAATATGCAGCCATCTAAGACCACCTTACTGATTCGGCGAGAGCGTGTCTTTCTCATTTTGGCAGGCATTTTCTTATGCGCCATGACTATGCTCAACCTACTTGGCATAACGCGCTTTATAGAACTTGGGCCTTGGACGCTGGCGGTTGGTGTCCTACCCTACCCCATCACTTTTTTATGCACCGACTTAGTGAGCGAGCTTTACGGCAAGCGTCGGGCAAATTTTTTGGTGACGTTTGGGCTCTGCTTAAACTTTTTTATTTTGGGTTTCATGTGGTTAGGTAATGCCCTACCAGCCGCAGCGATCCAAGCGCCTTGGCAGACGCTTATGCTCGCAGAACCAGTCGGGCTGCCCAACGGCGACAGTGTTACCGGCCAAATAGAGCTTTTTAGCCTGCTCTATGCCACCACCTCAGGCGCAGTGCTCGCCTCGATGCTGGCCTATTTTGCCGCACAGTATTGCGATGTATTCCTATTCCATTTTTGGAAAAACTTAACGAAAGGCAAACATCTTTGGTTACGTAACAATGGCAGTACGGTGATTAGCCAAGGCGTCGACTCTTTCATGGTTGTGGCCGTCACTTTTGGTGCTCAGTTCCTCGCAGGGGCAATGACACTTGCCACGTTATTCAGCCTAATGGCAGGGAACTATTTGTTCAAACTCACGGTTGCCCTACTCGATACCATTCCGCTTTATATTTGCGTGCATTACTTAAGGCCGTATCTTGGCCTGAAGGACGGTGAGGTTGGCTACGAAATCGATTGATAGCGATGCCATCCTGCAGTTTTGGTTCGACGACGCCGTTCATCAGCCTAAATCCATCCCGAAGGCCAAGCAGCGCTGGTATCGAGGTGGCGCAGCCCTTGATCGATCGATTGCAGCGCAGTTTAAAACGATCCACGCCTCAGTAGCGGCTCAAGGGCTAAGAGACGGACTCAACCCGCGCGCAACCCTTGCCCGAATCATACTGCTTGACCAGTTTTCAAGGCACCTGTTTCGCGGTACACCCAAAGCCTTTTCGTTCGACCCCCTTGCTGTAGCTTTTAGCCACCAAATGTTTGATTCAAAGGCGGAGGATGCGCTCCAACCGGTCGAACAACTTTTTGCCCTGCACCCCTTCCACCATTCGGAGGATCGCGCGGCGCAACAGCTCGGCATCTCTAAGGTCGAATCCCTAACCGAACAAGTTTCACCAGCTTGGCGCCCCCTATTTCAAGACTTCTTGAAGTCCTTTCAAGAGCACGCTTTAATCGTTGAGCGATTCGGGCGCTTCCCGCACCGCAATGAGATCCTTAACCGAGTCAACACCACGCAAGAAAAACAGTATTTGACACAGCAACCTCAACGTTACGGACAATCACATGGCCATCATTAATCAATTCATGCCTTGCTCCAGCCAAGACAATGCAACGCTTGCCGCCTTTGATGGCGTGATTGATCAATACCTTCGATACAGCACGCAGACCATGTCAACACTGGAAGTCATCCAAGGGAATGATCCAGACTTTGCCTTGGGACATTTGTTTCGAGGTTACCAACTAAAAATGGCCAGCGATCCGCGATTTTCGCAACCGCTGGCGCAAAGCCTTCAAGCAGCCGAGCAAACGGCAGGCAATGCTCGAGAGCAAGCACACGTCGCCGCGTTAAAAGCTTGGCATAGCAATGACACCGACAAGACCAGCGCCATATTAGGCGAAATCTTAACCACGGACCCAACGGACCTTATCGCACTTAAAGCGTCTAACCACCTACACTTTTATCGTGGCGACGCCAAGGCCATGCTCCGCGCCATTCAAGACAGCCTACCGCATTGGCCGCAAGACCATCCTTGGAGAAGCTTTATCGTTGGCATGCAGGCCTTTGGGTTCGAGGAGTGCGGCGACTATGATCAGGCCCTTGCTTGCGGGCACGCGGCGGTCGACGCAGAACCCCTTGATATGTGGGCAGCCCATGCCGTTGCACATGTCCATCAAATGCAAGGTGACTTTAAGGCAGGCATTGGCTGGATCGATGATTGCCTCCCAAGTTGGGCTCAGACTAACAATTTCTCAAATCATTTGATTTGGCATAAAGCGCTGATGTTGATCGACCTTGATCAAGCCGAGCAAGCCTTAAAGCTTTTTGATGAGGCCCTTGTAGACTGTTTGACAGACGACTTTTATCTCGATGTCTGCAATGCCGCAAGCTTACTCTGGCGGTTGGATATGAAAGGCCTCGATCTCGGCGAGAGATGGTCATCGCTCACGCCCTATTATCATCGCGCGCAGGATCAAGAACTCGTTTTTATTGCGTTGCACTACTTTATGGTCGCTGTCAAAAATGGCGATCAGGACATCATCGAAAAGGCCCTGAGCAATCTCAGTCGCTGGGCGCAACAACCCGAGGAGCAGGGTCGAGTCTGTCGCGCTGTCGGCTTGGAGACGGGCAAAGCCCTCATAGACCTTACTCAGGGCACCGCGCAACGTGGCGTGGATCAACTGATCAGTCTTGAGCCAGAACTACATCGCATTGGTGGCTCGCATGCCCAGCGCGCACTTTTTAAAGACTTCATTCATCATTACAGCTAGGAAACAACATGGATTTCGAACAAATTCTCTATGAAAAAAATGGTCCGGTTTTAACGATCACACTAAACCGCCCCGATAAACTCAACGCCTATACTGGCTTAATGCAAGCTGAAATCATTCAAGCCCTTGATGCGGCCGATGCCGATGATGATGTCAGGGCAATTATCTTTACGGGCGCAGGGCGAGGCTTCTGCGCCGGCGCTGACCTCTCAGGTGGTGGTAACACCTTTAACAATGATGCGCCGGGCCGAGATGGCGGTTTAAAGCGAGATGGTGGCGGCGTTCTAACCTTGCGAATTTTCGAATCCCTAAAACCGATTATTTCAGCCTGCAACGGCCCCGCCGTGGGGGTTGGCGCCACCATGCAATGCGCTATGGATGTCCGGCTTGCTTCTGAAAACGCGCGCTACGGTTTCGTGTTTTCTAAGCGCGCCGTCGTGCCAGAAGCCTGCTCCAGCTGGTTTCTACCCAAGATCGTCGGGATCCAACAAGCACTAGAATGGACTTTTTCTGGTCGTGTCTTCAATGCTGAGGAAGCCCTGCATGGCGGCTTGGTTAGAAGTGTTCACAAACCTGCAGACTTGCTGCCAGCAGCCGTTGACCTAGCACATGAATTTGCCGAGTCAACGTCACCGGTCTCAGTCGCGTTGATCCGGCACATGATGTGGAAGATGTTGGGAGCAGATCATCCCATGCAAGCGCATAAAATCGATTCGCGCGGCATCTACCACCGCGGCAAATCCGCCGATGCGATCGAAGGTGTAGAGTCTTTCCTTGAAAAACGACCGCCTGTGTTTCCAGGAAAAGTCTCAAGCGACATGCCCGAATACTTCCCCTGGTGGACCGAGCAGACCTTCGAGTAGGGCCTATAGCAACCCACCCGATTCTGGGGCGGGGCGTGCGCGCTGGTTATACAGCATGGCCTTGAGCGCCGCGCGCTCATCGCTTGATAGTGCCGTCGGGTCATTCCGCAGCGCCTCACCCACGGCCATTCCTCGTTGCACCGCGGGGCGCTCTGAGAGCGCCTCGAACCATCGTTTAAAGTATTTAAAATCATTAATGTCTTGACCTTGACCCGCCCAATTGACGCACCAGGGATAACAAATCATATCCGCGATCGTGTAGTCATCGCCGCAAAGGTAGGGCTGCCGATAAAGCTGATTATTCAAAACGCCGTAGAACCGATTCACCTCATCCGTAAACCGCGTGATGGCATAACTTTGATCGCCCTCGCTTTCACCCAAGCGCCTGAAGTGACCACATTCACCCGTTTTAGGGCCTTGATTGGCCATTTGCCACATCACCCACTGCACAACGGCAAACTTGCCACGAGGGTCTTTCGGCATAAACTGACCCGTTTTTTCCGCGAGATAGAGCATCATTGCGCCAGACTCGAAAATACTAAGCGGCCCTAAACCATCCTCAGGCGCATGATCGACCAAGGTCGGCATGCGGTTGTTGGGATTTATCGCTAAAAAATCGTCCGTGAATTGATCGCCTTTACCAATATTGCAAGGAACGACTTGGTAGTCGAGCCCGCATTCCTCGAGCTGAATGGTGACCTTCTTGCCATTTGGCGTTGGCCAATAATGTAGATCTAACATGCGCTACCCTCCAGTTTATTCGTGTCTATTAACAGTCCTAAAACGATACTGATGGATGATGCCAGCAACCGCTTTGCCGCGGCGCTAATCAACAACAGCATCAAACACTGTCGCCCAAAGCCCTGCAGGTTTGCCAAGGCGCGCTTCTTGCGCATCCGCTCGTTCCGCACAAAACTGCAGCGTCTTGGCGCCGAAATACCGAATCGGCTCTATCTCCCACCCTCGGGCATGGTCATTGACCCAAGGCAGTTGCGTGATCTCGGTTGCTCGATTGAGCACTAAATCAGCCAGTATTCGAGCAGCCAAGTTGGCGGCTGCAACGCCTTCACCAACATACCCACCGGCAGTACCGATGCCCGTTTTAGCATCAAAGGATACGCAAGGTCGCCAATGCCGGTTGACGCCCAGTGGCCCGCCCCAGCCATGGGTTATCTGATAGTCATTGAGAACCGGGAACAGTTGGCGAAGCGTCGCCGCCACCGCCCGTGGACCCGCATCATCCAGCGCAATCCGGTGTTTGATTTTTGAACCATAGAAATAACCGGCACGGCCACCGAAAGCCAAGCGGTCATCTTGGGTTCGCTGCCCATAGATCACAACGCGACGAGGATCCCCAAAGGTCTCTCGATTAGAAAGCCCAATCTGCTGCCAGACCGCGCTCGGTAGGGGCTCGGTTGCGACCATCATCGAGTAGATCGGTAGTACGCGGCGCTGCTGGCCTTTAATAGTTCCGGTATAACCTTCTGTCGCTCTTAAAATGTTTTTTGCGCGAACCTCCCCGCGATCGGTCTTCACAAGACCCGACTTGATTTCAGTCACCCGAGTCGATGCCACGCATTCAACGCCCCGAGCTGCGAGGGATGCCGCAAGGCCCCGAACCAGTCGGGCGGGGTGAATTGCCGCGCAGTGAGGGGTAAACAGTGCGCCAAAGTTCTGCTGCGTCTGAACCCGCTGCTGAGCCTCGCCTGCCGGTAACCAAGCATAATCATCTTCTGAAAATCCAAGTTCCCGAAGGTGCTGAAGTTCTGCTTGTAACTGCGGCACGTGAAAGGCTTGGGTCGCAACGGTTAAGTTGCCGCCTTTTTTGAAATGGCAATCAATGCCGAGGGTTTTGATGACCTGCCCGATTTCATCAACCGTCGCCTGCATGGCGCGAGCGAGCACCAACCCCGCACCTCGGCTTTCGGGTCGTGCGAGGAGCGTCTCAACCCCATGCGCAGTCCCCATGCACCAGCCGCCATTGCGACCACTGGCACCAAAGCCAAAAGTTTCTGCTTCGAGTACCGCTATCTTCAAGGAGGGATTCAATTCACTCAAATAATACGCCGTCCAAAGACCGGTATAGCCGCCGCCAATGATTGCGACGTCGACCGCTGCCGGCAGCGGCGTCGGCGCTTCCTGCACATAGGGCGCATCGAGGCTATCAAACCAATAACTACCGTTGTGTGTCATAGCCCCCTGCCGCCTTTACTGCTTTGAGACGCTCCGCACGAAAAGCTGGTTACCTTGAGCACCGAAGCAAACCTTCGCCTTATTTTCGGTGGACAATAACCGGCAAATCGGAGTAACCCTTTACAAAGTTAGAATTTACATGGGTAGGCTCCCCAACGACCTCCACCCGCTCAAAACGATTCACGATTTCTTCCCAAAGCACTCGAAGCTGCATTTCTGCCAATCGATTGCCCATGCAGCGATGAATACCAAACCCAAAACTCAACTGTTGACGCGCTTTCGGCCGGTCAATCCAAAACCGGTCGGCCTCATCGATCATGCTGCTATCGCGATTTCCAGAGACGTACCACATCAACACGCGATCCCCTTCTGGGATCAACTTATCGCCCAACTTGACATCCCGAGTTGTGGTGCGCCGCATATAGGCCAGTGGTGTTTGATAGCGAATAATCTCGGGCACCATATTCGGAATCAGGCCTGGATTCGCCATGAGCTTTTGATATTCGTCTGGAAACTGATTCAAAAACCGGACCCCCCCTGAGATCGAATTTCGCGTTGTGTCATTGCCACCAACAATCAACAAAATCAAGTTCCCAAGATATTCCATTGGGCCCATATTTTTCGTGGACTCGCCGTGCGCAAGCATTGAGACCAAATCCCCAGCCGGCGGTTGGTTCACACGTTGATTCCAAAGCTCTGTGAAATAACCCAGGCATTCGCCTAGCTCCTCACGACGCTGCTCTTCACTATCGACAATGCCAGAGGTCTCGTCTGCCGTTGCAACATCACTCCATCGGGTTAACTTGCGCCGATCCTCAAACGGAAAATCGAACAGCGTCGCAAGCATTTGCGTCGTTAATTCGATCGACACCAAATCGACCCAATTGAACGTTTCCCCTACAGGCAAATCATCTAAAATTTTCTGGACGCGACCTCGAATGGTACCTTCCATGACCGCAAGATTTCTCGGCGCAACCGCCCCATTGACTTCTCGACGCTGCTGATCGTGCCTTGGCGGGTCCATTGCGATAAACATCGGCAGCGGAAAATCTTCTTCTTGATCGGTGACCACGATCGAGCCTTCTGAAGAGAAACTATCGTGGTCCGTATCAACTGCCATAATGTCCTGATACTTGGTGACATTCCAAACAGTTCCAATCTCCTCAACTTCCTGACGATAAACTGGATCTTCTGCCCGCAAACGCTCGAACACTTTGACATGATAATCATCATGAAATAGGTCTGGCAGCTGCAGATCTAACTCATTCAATGCAGCTGAATCAGGATCGGGTCTTAACGGCGATTTCAGGGCTTCGCTCATCACATTTTTCCTTCTGAATTTGCTTTAAAGTCTTCTCTTTGTACCACAAAATCAACCCCCAGCGGCATGACTCGAGAAGTTTCAGAATCTGTTGTATGGTTGAGTTCACTACTCTAAATTGAAACCGTGATGACTCAAACTTACACCACTATTAAATTTACGATCATTGAAGCCGTCGCAACCATCACCTTGTCACGACCAGATGCCGCTAATGCAATGAATCCGGTCATGGCAAGAGAACTCAACCTGGCAGCCATTCAATGCGAAGAGCATCAAGATTTGCGTGCTGTCTTGATTAACTCCGAAGGCAAACTCTTTTGCGCCGGCGGTGACATTAGCGAGTTTGCGGCTGCAGGAAGCCAAGTCGGGGCTTTAATTCGAGAAATGGCCGGCGATTTACATCTGGCAATTAGTCGACTCACACGACTAAAAGCCCCAGTCGTTGCTGCCATTCAAGGCACCGCCGCGGGTGCAGGATTCAGCCTTGCCATTGCTGCCGATATTAGCATCGCCGCTGACACGGCCAAATTCACAATGGCCTATACCAATGGCGGACTATCGCCAGATGGTAGCTCCACTTATTTTTTGCCGAGAAGGATTGGCGATCGGCGTGCCCGAGAACTCATGCTTACAAACCGAATTCTAACCGCTCAAGAAGCCGCGGACTGGGGCGTTATCAATCAAGCCGTTCCCGCTGAGACCCTTGACCAAACCGTTCAGCAACTCATGAAAACCTTTAAGCAAGGCCCGACCTTGGCCTTTGGTGCGGTGAAAGCCCTATTGAACGACAGCTTTAATAATGGCTTAGAAACTCAGATGGAACTTGAAACCCGCGCCATAGCCGATTGCTCGATGACCCAAGATGGACAAGAAGGTCTGCATGCGTTCTTAGAAAAACGCCAAGCGAATTTTATTGGCAGCTAAGTTGTTTGGCGCCAATAAAAGCGACCTCTTACAGAGGTTCGCTAAAGCCCATGCGCTTTAACACTGCAACAAAAGCGCCTCGTACTCAATTTCAATCAAATGCAGTCCTTTAGCCTTCGCTTTGGCGCTGAGTTTTTCTGGCTGTGGCAGGGCAAGCGCTGCTTGGATTCCTGCCGCATCAAGATTCTTCCGACCCACCTCAAACAAGCTGCCAACGATATAACGAACCATATACTTTAAGAATCCATTTCCCTTGATTTCAAAACAATAGACCGCACTGCCGAACCCAGCCTCCGGTGTTTTGAATAACTCAAGGCTTGCAACCGTGCGAATTGGCGATTTACCACTGACATCACGCACTGAAAAGGCCGAAAAATCATGCTCGCCAACGAACACATCACAGGCCGCTCGCATACTTTGAATACCGGGTTCCCCGACGCCATCGGCTTGCCTTGACGACGATAACGGCACATGGGCAACGAGGTCCCCAAGCAAAGGTGCGCATAGCGCATCGATCGTAAAATAGTAACGATACGTTTTGCTCAATGCCTGTCGATTGGGATTAAAATCAGGCGCACAGCGGGCGCTCGCTATGATTCGAATATCTCGCGGTAACAGAGAATTCATGCCCCATTGGAGCTTGTCTGGCGCAATCTGCAAAGGTGTCGTCAATTTGGCGACTTGGCCCAAGGCATGCACACCCGCATCGGTTCGACTTGCGCCGGCAACACGGCAGGTCTCGTATTTGCTGATTTTTCTAAGCGCTTTCAGGATTTCAAATTGGACGGTGGGTTTCTCACCGGCATCGCCAAGATACTGCCAGCCATAGTAGTCGCTGCCCTTGTAGGCAATTACGACGCGATAATGCTGCTCAGCCATCTTTTAGCCTCGTTTCAGAGCGCTTTGCCGATTGTTTTATCCGTAATGCTGCTCGAGATAACGGATAATATCCTTTGACTCATACAGCCATCGACTAGACCCGTCACCCTTAAGCAACCGCAAGCAGGGTACTTGATGGCGCCCGCCTTGCTGAATTAATTCACTCCGCCAGTGCGCATCACCCCGTGCATCGCGCAACTCGATATTTAAACCCAGGCGCCGGATTGTACGCCGAGTTTTGACGCAAAAGGGACATTGTGCAAATTGATACAGCTTTAAAGACGCCGTCAACTGATCGAGTTCCGCCTGACGCGGTGCGGAGTGGGCCGGCTTTGAAGGCCTTGTGAGCCAGTCGAGCAGGATCACAATTTGACCGAGCGGCCAGCGAAGGATACGAAACAGAGTCTTCATTGCGTTGATTTCCAGTGATGGGGTCCGGCAAGCATTGCCTTTGACTACGGGGCGGCCGCCATTATGCACCGAAAATGCGTAGGAACCCATGCCGAATTTCAGGGTTTTAAAGTATCTCTGCCAACCCTTGGCGACTGAGGACACCGACAGATCCAAAGAGCAGAATGACCAAGCTTTGACAACAAACCGATGTCTGCGCACCGTTTCTGCGCACCGTTTCTGCGCCCCTTATCTACGCAACCTTATCTGAGCACCCTTAACCAGCGAGCGTGCCTAATTCGGCGGCTGTCGCTGTTTTCCTGCGCCCGCTTAGCCGGACATTGCCGATATGTAGGTCCCCATATCGAAATAGTCTCGCCAAAGCTTTATTTTTCCGTCTTCCATCAGAAAGATACCGCAGCAAGGCAGGTCCACATCCCCATTATGTGTCTGCGTGCGATCAATTCGCTCGCAGACCACGACATCACCCTCCCCAATGAGCGTCAAAATCTCCCAATCCGTTTTTGTCCAAGGCTTGATAAATCCGGTAATAAATTGCTGAACCGCAGCTCGACCGGTCACAGGCTTAGACGGGATATTGTGGTAGCACCCTGACTCGTGGAAATAAGACGCCAGTTCAACGGGGTCCAGCCGCGTCCACGCCTGAATAAATGCTCTTACGATCGCGACGTTTTCGTCCATTTTCGCCTCCATTTTTTTCGTTACGTTAATGGCTCAGCATGGGGCCGCGGCCTTCGCTTTGCATCCATAATTCCACTGGGTTTTAAACTCAGCAGCCAACCGCCACTGACGACTGCCACTAACCGTCGTTCTCAGGGGCAGACTGAAAAACCGGCGGTCGCTTTTGCATAAAGGCCTGAATTGCCTCGCGGGATTCATCGGTTGCCGAACACGCAATCAAGTGCTTCGCTTCCAGCGCCAAACTCGACGCCAACCCCTGCTCGAGCCCAGCCTGCAAATTCACTTTCATTAACGCTAGAGCTTGTACGGGACCATCGGCGATGCGCTGAGCAAACGCAAGGCTATCGGCACGGAAAGTTTCGCTTGGAAACACTTCATTAAAAATACCCAACCTCTGACACGTTGTCGCATCCATTCGATCAGCGTTATAAAATAGCGCTTTGGCCTGACCAAGGCCAACCAACCGCGTGAGAAACCAACTCGCACCGTAGTCGCCAGACAACCCAATATTTCGAAAGGCTGTGGTGATAAACGCGCCACTGGCGGCGACCCGCAAATCACAGGCCAACGCAATTGACAGTCCAGCACCTGCCGCGGCACCAGGTAACGCCGCGATCGTAATTTTTTTCAAATGATACAGGCGATGCGTAAGCGTCATTTGTTTTTCAGTTAAAGCCGCAACTCGATCACTTTCAACTGCTTCTGCTGCACCACCCATTTGAGAAACATCCCCACCAGCGCAAAACGCATTGCCAGCGCCAGTCAGTAGGATACAGCGAACCCGCTCATCCGCTTCCAGAGCCAGAAGCAGCGCTCTCAGCGCGGGGGTCAGAACATCACCCAAGGCATTTTTCTTCTCGGGTTTGTTGAGCGTGACGACCGCAACGCCCAAGACAAGAACACAGAGCAACTCGGTCGTTCCGGTCTCGATATCTGTTCCGCCCTTGATCAAAGTTACAGTATCTTGCGTCATTGATGGTTTCTCATAGTATCTCTCCGATGATTTCGTAGTTCATACAGACCAAAAGCACGGTTTAAAGGTGACCGACTATGACGCCGGACCAATGCATTGCAGGTGCCACAAAACCCTAGCATACTGGTCTTAACTCAGCGAAATGATAAATCGCTTTTGCCCAACTTAGCACCGATTGGAACCAGACATGGACCTAGAATTTCATTTTGATTTTGGCAGCCCGAACGCCTACCTTAGCCATCTCGTGATTCCCGAGATTGAGGTCCGCCTTGGCCAAAAAATATCTTATCAGCCGGTCTTGCTTGGCGGCATTTTCAAAGCGACCAACAACGTGTCGCCTGCGGAGTCCATGCGGGGCATTCTCAATAAACCAGACTATGCGCAGCGCGAAACGCAACGCTTCTTAAAAGCGCACGCTATCACCAGTTTCCAACAGAACCCTCACTTTCCAGTTAACACACTGATGCTTATGCGCGGCGCTGTTTTTGCTGAGAACACGGACTACTTTGAACAGTACATCAACGAGGTTTATCACCATATGTGGCATGTGCCCAAAAAGTTGGATGACCCCGACACGTTTTATGCAGCCCTGGTCGAGTCTGGTTTGCCCGCTGACGAAATCTTCACCGGGATCCAGCAGCCTGAGATCAAGGCCCGTTTGATCGCCAACACAGAAGCCTCCGTCGCTCGAGGTAATTTTGGCTCACCCACTTTTTTCGCCGGTCCTGAAATGTTTTTCGGCAAAGACAAACTTGAAGCATTTGAAGCTCACATCACAGCAGAGGCCTAAGCCTTCGCAGGGATACTGCTAACTCTGGCTCGTCCTAGGAAATGACATTAGCTAACCGCCTCAGCTAACCGCCTCACGTCGCCACACAGCTTGGCCTTCATTGGCCCTTGGGCTGCTTGGCTAGATTGCCCAATCAACGCGCCTGACGAGTGTGTTTTTGGGTCGAGTCAAGGTGGTTTTGCTTGCCTAATAGCCCCAAACCCTTACGTCGCGCCACGGGAATGCTAAACCCGACGCGCAAAAACCAGTCTAATTGATCCATAATCCTCAGCTGCCGTGACACCCAAGATGACTCATGCTACGGTTGCGTGACTGCCTAAGAGAAATTTCCTTTGTCTTCAAACCAAATTGAAACGGCCGACGAACCAACGCCCGATGACTTGTACACCTCTGATTACAAGGTTGGACAAGACAACCTCCAGGGCCTCGGACTGGATATCCACAATCCAGTTTTCCTCATCAGCAGCGTAACCATTGCCTTATTCGTTTTAATCACGCTGTTATTGCCGGACCAAGCCGCAGAACATTTCAGCGCGCTTCGTTTTTACCTCACCAAAGAGCTTGATTGGTTTTTCATGTACAGCATGAACGGTTTCTTAATTTTTTGCGTGGCGCTTGCACTATCGCCCTTAGGCCGAATCAGGATCGGCGGGCAAACCGCCGTCGCTAAATATCACCTGCTTAGCTGGGTCTCCATGCTGTTT
>JABGTE010000265.1 GCA_018647445.1 Gammaproteobacteria bacterium | reverse complement strand
GTTTTGATGAAGATTGGGATATATGGTCGTTAAACATAACCCTTAATGGTATGCGTCTTAGAAATAGTCAGAAGCAAGAATACCCAAGACCATTTTTAGGTTTTAAGAGAGATGGTAAAGAGTATAAGATTGATAAGCGTTGTGAGAGATTGTTTATTACGCCGGATAGTAGGAAAAAACCTTACGAGGTATCTAGGAAAGTACAGAGTCAATACAATGATGTTTTGAAGGATTATGAGAAGAATTTTGGACATATTGATAAAAGGTTTAAAACACTGGTTAATAATTGCACACTTGATGATGGAAATTTAGTTTATTTCATTCCTGATGAACAAAATAGAAATGTAAGCGCTATTACTCCAGTTAAAATTTCACGAATAACTGATAATAAGCCACAGGGGAAGAGATTGCCTGACGAGTCTGATAATCTCCGTCCATGCGAAAGAGATGTCCTGGATGATGATGTCAATCCTGATTGGGCTGGGGCTATGGCAGTGGGCGCGAGCGCGGACCCTGATGGTTACCCCCCAACTGATCTTTTTTTGGCTGGGCGGCGTTGTTCTAACCCTGCCCCTGCTCGCGCCAGGCATTGAGGACGTGTCGCTCGCGGGCCCTAGGCGACTTTGAAGCGGCAGGTGCCAAACTAGCTGAAGCGCGGTATTTGTTTGGTGATAAAGATGATTTACGACCCTTTATCGACCTCGATTGTTACGCGCGGCTTCAAATCCAGTAACCCAGCCAGCGCTTGCGCCTTCGGCCTAGGATATGACTTGACCACGTCCGTCCATATCCAACCCCAGCGTATCGCAAGCCTTTGCTACGCACCTCAGGCTTTTTCGTTTCGTTCCTAAAACAATCCGAAGAACCGTCTTTTGAATTTTCGCTCGCAGCCCTTGAGCTGCTGATCAAAGGTTTTCGCCCGAGCCTCCACTTTTTTGGCCACTTTCAGAAGCCAAGGTTTACCTTGATGCGTTCCCTTGGCAAAGCCACCCTGGCCTTCGTGATAGGACAAATACAGGTTCTGAGCATCCGTTTTTTCGATGCCATTTTTTGATGCTGATTGGTCGATATACCAACCAATGAAATCGGTGGCATCCTTAAAGTCGGCTCGATCAGCCGACCATCGACCCGTCGAGCGGCGATACGTGTCCCAAGTGCCATCAATGGCTTGGGCGTAACCTTTGGCAGATGCCGGCCTCGGACCCGGAAACACCCAAAAGATCTTTGTTCGAGGTGGCTTGGCCTTTGCCTTGAAACTCGATTCCTGGTGAATTACCGACATCATCACCGGGACCGTCGTGCCCCAGCGTTTCGCCGACTTATTGGCGGCTTTATACCAACTGCGCTGCTCACTGAATATGTCGCAAATGTTATCAATATTGGACGGCTGCTTCGCCGTACAGCTTGCAAGCAACACCCCGACAACCACCAACATCACACTCGAGAAATGACGTACGTTTAGTTTCATAGCAATGGCTCCAGTAATGATCGCAGACCCGTTTCATCGATGATCGGGATACCCAAGGATTCTGCCTTGCTTAATTTTGAGCCTGCTTCGCGCCCGGCGGCCAGTCGCGTCGTTTTCGCAGAAACAGAACCGGCAACTTTAGCGCCCAAATCCTGTAATTGGGTTTTAAGCGCCGATCGCGTGAACGTATCGAAGGTCCCGGTGATCACCCAAGTCTGCCCAGCCAACGGCGCCGGCTGATCGTCAAGCACATCCGACTCAGGCCAAACTACGCCAAGTTGAACCATTCGCTCAATCAGGCGCTGATTATTGGCATTGCTGAAATAAGCGAATATTTGCGCGGCAACTATCGGCCCCACATCGGGTACTGCAACAAGGGCTACATCATCCGCCGCCATCAAGGCCGTCAAACGCGGGAAGGCTCGGGCGAGCGAAGCCGCCGTCGCCTCACCCACTTCAGGAATTCCGAGCGCATAAATAAACCGGTTCAGGCTGGTGGTTTTTGAAGCGTGGATGGCGGCAATCAATTTTTTAGCGGAAGTCGGCGCGAACCGCTCTAAGGATAAAAGTTGTTCGTATTCGAGCGCATATAAATCTGCCGAATTTTGGATCAAACCGGCCTTCATCAACTGCTCAACAACTTTGCCGCCCAGTCCATCAATATCCATGGCCAGGCGAGACACAAAATGTCGGATCCGCTCTTTTTGCTGAGCGGGGCATCCCAGATCATTCGTACACCGCAGAATCACCTCATCCTCACGCTGCACGAGTTCACTTTGGCACTCGGGGCATTGCAGCGGACGCACAATCGGGCTTGAGTCCAAACCCCGGGGACTCGCCGCCACCCGAATCACCTTCGGAATGACATCCCCCGCGCGCTCGATAATTACTTCATCCAACAGGTGCAGACCCAGCCGCTTGATTTCATCAAAGTTATGCAGTGTGGCATTCGAGATGACCACTCCACCGACCTGTACCGGATCAAGCCGGGCAACGGGCGTTATCGCGCCGGTTCGACCGACTTGAAACTCAACATCCAATACTCGGGTTCGACCTTGCGCTGCGGGAAATTTCCCAGCAATTGCCCAGCGCGGAGTGCGCGTTAAAAACCCGAGCGCTGCCTGGCTTGCAAGCGAGTCTACCTTAAAAACGACGCCGTCTATTTCATAGGCAAGTGTGGCTCGGCGTTGGGCCAGGGCGTCAAAATACGCTTGGCAGCCCAAGGCATCGTTGACCTGCTCGATATCCGGATTGATTCGAAAACCCCAGACCCTGAGCTGCTGCATCAGGTCAAAATGCTCGCTCGGCAAGTTGCCGCCCTCAACAAGGCCCACGCTGTAAGCAAACATCGTCAATCGGCGCTTCGCGGTTAATCGGCTGTCGAGCTGCCGCATTGAGCCAGCTGCGGCATTGCGCGGATTGGCAAATGGTTTTTCGCCTTGCTCGATCAGCGCTTGATTAAGGTCATTGAAAACTGCTTTGGCGAGATAGACTTCACCCCGGACCTCTAGGCGATCGGGAAAGTCCTCGCCCTGCAAAACCAATGGTACCGCCTCGATGGTTCGAGCATTCATCGTGACGTCTTCGCCGATTAAGCCATCCCCTCGCGTCGCCGCACGGATAAACCTTCCATCTTCATACAATAAACTGATGGCGACGCCGTCGATCTTAGGCTCTGCACAATAGCGGACGTGCTCCTGCCCAAGGCGGTCCGCCACCCGCTCATGAAAGTCAGCGATATCTACTGTGTTGAAGGCATTATCCAAAGACAGCATCGGCAACTCATGCTGGATTTGCGTAAACCCGGCGAGGGGCGCCGAACCCACCCGTTGGGTCGGCGAGTCTCGGGTCAGTAAGTCTGGATGGGCTTTTTCGAGTGCTAAGAGCGCCTGAAACAGTTGGTCGTACTCAAAGTCCGCAATAATCGGCGCGTCTAACGCATGGTACTGATAGTTGTGGTGATGCAGCGCCGCTTTCAACACCTCTATGCGGCTGAGCACATCGGGGGTCATAGTGCCTTGGCGCGTCGAAACTGAAATTCTTGAACGGTTTGTCTTAAGTGGGCGATGGTTTGCTCAGTGACCGCACTGCGGCGATCATCACACAGCTGCGCCCCTAAATCCTCCGCCAGATGGGCCGCGGCTAACAACAGTTCCTCAAACACAGCCGGTGCTTCCTCGCATTCATGGGCGCACATAAAGATTATGACACCAGGAGTCGTAAGTGTATTCATCGATGCAATGTCGAAAATCCCTGGCTCAACCGCATTGGCCAAGCTGATCTTCGGGTACCCAGCAGCATCCAAACGATGAAAAATAGACTTGTCACCATATTCAAAACCTTGCTCCATCAAGCTTTCGAGTAATGGTTGGCCGGATAGATCACCCAACACATTTAGTACTAAAAACAGCGTTTCCTGCTGCGCCGACTCCGATGTCATTTCCGAAGCACTCCCTGGAGACTGCTCAGCCGTTGACGCATCAGCAAGGGGCTCGCCCGTCTTCGTGGCTTCATTTGTGTCGCGAGACGCATCACTGGCTTTTCCAGCTGAATTTTCTTCAGCCGTTTTTGCCGCAGATTGACGCACTCGCGCCTGTGCTGGATCAGAGACAGGAATCTGTGACGAGCCGACCTTTACTACCCGAGCGCCACCATTGGGCAACTCTGCCTTTAAATCGATCACATCTTTACCGCTACCGGATTCTGATGCCGTTGAGGCGAACCGCTTATCCAGCTTCAGTGGCAATCGATCGCTACCGAAGTACTGCACCCAAAAGCCATGGGCCAACACGGCCACAATCACGAGACCTAATATTAAGAACAGCCATTCTTGCAATTCCAGTTCCACAATGACCTCTCTTTTGACGTCTTTGCCGCTTATCTGTTTTGCTCAACCCGCAGCAGTCTACTCGCTTGCGTTCAGGTCGATGTGTTCTGCGACCCCTTTTGGGTTGGCCGACTTCCCCTACACCAATACCGGCTGCTAACCGCGAACGGCCGGCACAATTCTTATGGGTGCTCTGCTAACAGTATTTTTATCAACTGTTTATAACACCTGTTTATAACACCTGCTTATAACACCTGTTTATAACACCAGCTTATAACACCTGCTTATAACACCTGCTTAAAACACCTGCTTAAAACGCCCGTTTACAGCACTCGTTTACAGCGTTCATTTACAACATCTGTTTACAGCAAATTTTGCTCTACCGCGCTTTTAAAGGACCTACTTCTAAACAGTATCGCGTCCAACCTCAGATTTTCTTGAAAGCAGCAGATCCACTCTAGACCGCCGACATCGCAACCGCTTCTTCAACATCGACAGACACCAACCGCGACACCCCAGGCTCATGCATTGTGACGCCCATTAATTGCTCTGCCATTTCCATTGCCACTTTGTTGTGCGTGATATAGATAAACTGAACGGTACGCGACATCTCTTTGACCAGCTCGGAATAGCGCATGACATTCGCATCGTCCAATGGGGCATCCACCTCATCCAGCAAACAAAAGGGTGCTGGATTCAAACTGAAAATTGAAAATACCAAAGCTATAGCGGTCAGCGCTTTTTCCCCACCAGACAACAGATGAATACTGCTGTTGCGTTTACCGGGCGGTCTTGCCATCAAGGCGACGCCCGTGTCGAGAAGGTCTTCACCCGTCATTTCTAAATAGGCGTGCCCACCCCCGAATAGCTTCGGAAAAAGCTGCTGGAGCTTGGTGTTAACCAGATCGAAAGTCTCTTTAAATCGCGTGCGAGTTTCAATATCAATTTTTCGAATCGCCATCATCAGCGTATCGAGGGCTTTCTCTAAATCATCATTTTGCGCATCCAAATACGCTTTGCGCTCGGCTTGTACTTTGTATTCCTCGATGGCCGCTAAATTAATGGCGCCCAGTCGCTGAATGCGGTTCTCTATTTTCGTGAGCTCGGTTTCCCAGACTGTGATGTCCGCGTCTTCCGGCATCGCGTTTACGACATCCTCTAACACAGCGCCCGCCTCTTTAAGAACGTCTTCAATCGTGCTGCGCTTAACATCCAAGGTTTGGAATTCTAATCGGGCCTTCTCGAGCTGCCCCCGCACCTGATCGACACCCTCTTCAAACTGCGCCCGCTGACTTTCATTGCTGCGGATATCAAATTCAATCTTCTGCGCAACCTGACGACCCGCCAGCAATTCGGCTTCAATGACCTGTCGAGTCTGAAGTCGCTGCTGCAAATTTGCTTGCAGCTCTGTCGTCGGCTCGGCAAGCGCTGCAATATCCGCTTCAAGCGTTTGCTTGCGCTCAACCAGGCTCGTCTGCCGCGCGGTTAAACGCGTAATCGCTTGACCTGTTGCGGCTAACTGCGCCGTGAGATTTTGCGTTCGCAGCGCCAATTGATGATTTGCGTCCCGATCCGCTTGCGCTTTCTGCCGTAGCGTCACCAAGGCTTGTTGAGCGCTGTGCCGTTGCTCAGCCAACTCAGAACGGGTGGCCTCAACGCCTTCCATCTCGTCCATGGCACCGCCCAATCGAGACCGAGCAGCTTGTAATAAGACCGAATCGGTCTCGAGTTGCGCCTGTGAATTTGTGATTTCTCGATCGGCTCGTTCGAGTTCTGACGCAATTTGTTCTGCTTGGATGCGCTTAGCTGTTAACCGGGCTCTCGTTTCGCCATAAGCTCGCTGCTGCTCGGCGAGACGGCTCTGCAAGGCGTCGCGATCTTGTTCTAAGACGGTCAAGTTAATCGCGCCAGCCGCTAATTCTTCATCGGTTGTGTCAATGAGCGTTTCTAAGGCTTCAATTTGCGCAATCAAACTGGTGAGCTCTTTTTGTCGCTGAAGCACGCCGGCCGTGGCATCTTTATCGGCGCTCACGCGAATCCAGCTCGCCCCCATCCACAGGCCATCTCGCGTGACGACTGATTCCTCTGGCGCAAGATTTTCAGCCAGACTTAAGGCATCTTCTAAGTCTTCAGCGACATAGACGTGGCCTAGCCAAGCAGACAGTTCTGCGCTCGACTGGATTTTCGCAGCAAGCGAGACCCGCGCGTCGCCTGCCGCAACCAGCGTGCGTGTGTCCGACATTCCCAGAAGGGTTATGGCGCCTTGCGTCAATCGCGCGACCGCTGGGGACAATTCTCGAAGATTACTGACAAGAATTCCTTGTAACGCATCCCCAAGGACCGCTTCCACCGCGTCTTCCCAGCCCGCTTCAACTTCTAGCGACTCGCCGACCCGAAGAGCTGATTCAAGTCCCTGCTCGCTGACCCAAGCCGTATCATCGCCAGCCTGACCCAGGGCCGCTTGCTGTAATGCATCGAGGGCGGCACGTCGGCCGGCAAGATGCTGCATTTCGCTGCGCTGCTCGTTCAGGGTACGTGACAATTGTTCGTTTTGGACTCGCTGATTTTGCAGCTGGCTCGCCAACCCGTCAAATTCCGATTGAATGCGCCCAACTTGTTCCTCTTGGGTTTCGATCATGGCTTCTAACGGACCAATTTCTTCCGCCACCGCCTGTTCACTGAGCCGCGTTTTATCATCACCTACCGTTTTGAGCCGCTGATTTAAGCGTTGCAGCGAATCTTCGAGCAACGCAATTTTTGATTGCTCTATTTCACCGGCCTGCGCCACCTTGGCCGCCTCCGAGGTAAATTGATCCCAGCGCTGTTGCAATTCCGCCAAATGATGCTCGGCCATTTCCAGCTGTTCTTTCGAGGCCATCTCGGAGTCGCTCAGAGCAGTTTGCTCCGGCGCCAGACGCTCGAGTTGCTCCGCCAAATCGCTAATCAGCGCTTCATCACTCCCCAAGCTCGCAACGGTTTCTGTCCGCTCCTGATCGGTCTGGCGCAAGCTATCAGCAAGGGTTCGAGCGCGCTCTGATTGGTACTGAATACTTTCTTCTATGCGCGCGATCTCAGTGCCTTCATCATAGAAGCGCTGCTGGACCTCAGCGAGGGTGTCATTTGAGCCAATCAATTGATCCCGTAAGGCCACAATATCAGCCTCAACACGGCGTTGGTCACTGATCCGGGCTTGTAATTCAATTTCAAATTGATCGATCTGTTGCTGCTGAACGCCAGCCTTCTGATCGAGATTTTGCCACCGCAGCGCCGAAAGCTGTGCACTGACCTCGCGCTCTTCCTTTTTAAACTCGGTATAACGTTCGGCATTTTTAGCTTGGCGCTCTAAATGATGAATCTGCCGCTCGAGTTCCTCGCGTAGATCGGTTAAGCGATCAAGGTTGTCTCGAGTGTGTGCGATTCGACGTTCTGTTTCTTTTCGGCGCTCTTTATATTTTGAAATGCCAGCCGCTTCTTCGAGATAAACCCGCAACTCCTCGGGTTTAGCCTCGATCAATTGACTAATCATGCCCTGCTCAATGATCGAGTAGCTTCTGGGCCCCAAACCGGTCCCCAGGAAGATATCGGTAATGTCTTTGCGCCGACACTTAACACTATTCAAAAAATAGCTGGACTGGCCATCCCGCGACACTTGCCGTTTTATCGAGATTTCAGAATACGCGGCATACTCGCCGGTTAATCGGCCAGCGGAATTGTCAAACAGGAGCTCGATGGTGGCCTGGCCAACCGGCTTACGGTTACTGGCTCCGTTGAAGATGACATCGGTCATCGACTCGCCGCGTAAATTCTTGGCGGAACCCTCGCCCATGACCCAACGAATCGCATCAATAATATTTGACTTACCGCACCCGTTTGGGCCCACAACGGCGCATAGATTATTGGGGAATGGCACGGTTGTGGCATCCACAAAAGATTTGAATCCGGCCAGTTTTATCGCTTGAAGTCGCATCCTAGAATCTTACTGCAATGCTCCATTAAGCGAAACAAAAAGATCGAAACGCGGTACTATTTACCCTTCAAAACCGAACATGCACTGACCCATTGACCGCCGATCAATTTCGGCTGATTTGACCTTCGGCGCGCCACCGGATGCCGGCCCTGTCCCGTTCAACCCTATAGGTTCCTTATGTTGAAACGCCCTAAACTCTCGACCCAGACCCCAGAGTCTCGAGTGCCCGAAAATCTGCAGATCAAAGATCTCAGCGACTGGCTCATAAATTACGAGGCGCAACAGCCTTTTGTTGTTGACGGCGGCGCCGCGAGAATTCGCTACCAAGACCCTGAAAGCCCAGACCAAACCCCGCTTGCCTTTTTGGGAATCCATGGCTTCTCGGCTTGTCGTCAGGAAACCGCGCCGGTTACCCAACGGTTAGCAGAAGACTTCAAAGCGAACTTGATCGAAGTGCGGCTAGCAGGTCATGGATTGACTGAAAGCGGCATGGATTGTCCTGCTGAAGACTGGTTAGCGAGCGTGGTGGACAGCTATGATCTTGCTTGCCGATTGGGCGAGCAGGTGATCTTAGTCGGCACCTCGACGGGCGCGCCCTTGGCTTGCTGGGCGGATCGTCAACTGCAGCAACGCTATAAAGCGCCCTTTGCCCACCTCTTTATGGCCCCAAACTTTAAAATCAACAATCCCTTCGATTTCCTACTCACCATGCCCTTTGCAGAGTCGATCGTGCCACGATTATTGGGCAGGACCCACAGCTGGACCCCTGAAAACGATGCCGCCGCGCGATATTGGACCAGCACCTACGATATTCAAGCCGTGATCGAAATGCAGAAAGTGGTGGATTGGTTCAGGGCACAACCAACACCTGCCTGGACCACCCCCATGGCCATGATGGTCATGGATAACGATCCCACTATCTCCGCCAAGGCGGCGAAACAGGTTTTCCAGCGATGGCAGACCGACGATAAAGCACGACTTCCCATACTGACCGAACCCGACGCCATTGCGCACGTCTTCGCCGGAGATATTGTGGCCCCGAACCGAACCGAACAAACCATCGAGGCGTTTTCCGGCTTTATACAATCCTTGAAGGACCAACCGAAACACCGCCATTAACGGCGGCCCCACACTTTAAGCGAAGCTCGAAAGCAGGCACCTAGAGGCGAAAAATATGAAATCCTTCAACCACAACACCGCTCATATCATCCAGGCGCTTTTTCGGGCTCGTTGGCGAACCTTGCACCGGCACACGGCGCTGGGCCTGATGGTTTTAATCATCAGTAGTTGCGGTGAAACCGATCAACCCGATGCAACCAACGTTTCCGACCTACCTGTGCCGCCCAGTTATCCGATAACCCGGACGAGTGATCATCAAGACACTTATTTTGGGCAAACCATTCAAGACCCTTACCGATGGCTGGAAGATGATCAAAGTAATGAGACCGCCACCTGGGTGATCGATCAAAACCAAGTGACCCAACGCTATCTGTCACAGATTAGCTATCGCGAGCCTATTCAAAAAGCGCTCACCGAGCTCTGGCACTATCCTCGGATATCAGCGCCCTTCAAAGAAGGCGACTGGGTCTACTTCTATCAAAACACGGGATTGCAGAATCATGCTGTCTTAATGCGACAGAAGCCAGATCAAGCGCCTGAAGTGTTTTTAGATGCCAATACGCTAAGCGAAAACGGCACGATCTCGATTGGCCAGGTTGCCTTTTCAAAGTCGGCTCAATTGAGTGCCTACTCGCAATCCAAAGCCGGTAGCGACTGGCGCAGCATCCACATTTTGGATACGGCCACAAAGCAAGCGCTCGAGCCACCACTGCAGAACGTAAAGTTTTCAGGTATCACTTGGCTTGGAGACACGGGTTTTTACTATTCAAGCTACCAAAAACCAGACGGCAGTGCGCTGACGGCGCAAGTTGACGACCATCGATTGTATTTCCATCGTCTCGGCACCTCTCAACTCGATGATGAGCTCATCTATGGCGGCCCAAAAGATGAAAAACGGCGTTATGTGAGTGCCGACTTAACCGAGGACCAACGTTACTTATCCATCCAAACGGCGCAAACCACTGCCGGTAATACCCTGTTTATCAAAGACCTGAGCCAGCCTGACAGCCCCTTCATTGAACTCAAGACTGAGGAACATGCCGAAACTCGCGTGATTGAAAGCATCAATGAGACGCTTCTGCTGTTCACCAGCCATGGCGCGCCCAATGGCCGCCTGGTTGCGCTGCGTTTAGATCAACCGGAACCAGCTGCCTGGACCGACATCATCCCAGAACACACGTCCCCGCTCCGCGTTTCAACCGGCGCAGGATACCTGTTCGCACACTATCTGATGGACGCCCGATCCCGACTGTATCAGTACCGTTACACGGGTGATCTGGTAAGAGAAATTCCGTTACCCGAACCGGGCTCCGCAAGCCTCCCTTTTGGAAAAGACACCGATGAAACGGTTTACTACACGTTCAGCAACTACAAGCAGCCGAGCACGATTTACGCCTATAATCCCGAATCTGGTAACGCGCGACGCTACTTCAAACCGGACATTCGCTTCAATCCCGATGATTACGAAACCCATCAGGTTTTCTATAGTAGTCCCGATGGGACCCAGGTCCCCATGACCCTTACCTACAAAAAGGGTCTGAAGCGAGATGGTAACAATCCCACTTTGCTCTACGGATACGGCGGCTTCGACATCAGTATCACGCCTGGCTTTAGCACAACGACCGCCCTTTGGCTGAGTTTGGGCGGTGTCTATGCCGTGCCCAATATCAGAGGCGGCGGCGAGTACGGCAAAAACTGGCATATTCAAGGCACCCAACATCAAAAACAAAACGTGTTCGATGATTTCATTGCCGCCGCGGAATACCTGATCGATGAGCAATACACCAAGGCCGACTACCTCGCCATAAGTGGTCGCTCCAATGGCGGCCTCTTAGTTGGGGCCGTCATGACTCAGCGGCCGGACCTTATAAAGGTTGCCTTGCCCGGCGTCGGCGTCCTAGACATGCTGCGCTATCACACCTTTACCGCAGGTGCTGGCTGGTCTTTTGATTACGGCCGAAGTGATGACAGCCGCGAGATGTTCGAAACCTTGCTCAGTTACTCGCCCTTGCACAATCTAACGCCCGGCACGCGTTACCCAGCCACATTGATTACAACCGGTGATCACGACGATCGCGTAGTGCCCGCACACTCCTTCAAATTTGCCGCCACGCTGCAGAGCGCTCAGAGTGGCCCAGCACCCACATTGATTCGAATCGAAACCGATGCCGGTCACGGCGCCGGCACCTCCATCGAAAAACGCATTGCTCAAACGGCGGACAGCTTGAGCTTTACGCTCTTTAATATGGGGATTACCAACCTTGAGGTTCAACATGACGAGTGAGTTCAGGATCGGTCTAATTTCAGACACCCACATGCCGGGCGCCCTAAAAACGTTATGGCCTGGGGTGTTCGATTTCTTTTCTGGCTGTGACGCCATTTTGCATGCGGGCGACCTGCATACACTGGACGTTGTTAATGCCCTCAGTAATGTTGCGCCAACCTATGTCGCACTCGGTAATGGTGATGAAGGCCTGACCGATCCGCGCCTTGCTGAACATTGGCTCCTTGACTTTGGCGACACCCAAGTGGGTATGATGCATCACTGCCCGTCCCCTGAACGAAAACCGGAAGCGGTGATCAAAAAACAGGTCTTGAAACGAATGAAGACGCTGCCCGACATCCTCGTTTTTGGGCACACCCATTTTGAGTCGATTACCGAAGTTGGCTCGATGGTGCTAATCAATCCAGGCTCACCCACCCTGCCTCACAATCAAACCTTGAGGCCGGGCACCCTTGGCTCGATCACCCTTAAAGCGGGTCTTGCCGATTTTGCGTTGTATCAAATTGAGGACGGTGAGGTCGTGCCGCACCCGACCATTGCAACCCTGACTCGAGCCTCCACAAGCGTTGCGATATCGGTATAATGCTCGCAGGCTACAAAGCCTGTTTACAACCCGTCACCAGAAAAAGCTGAACTATTTTGATACTCGATTTACACACCCACTCCATCAAATCTGATGATGGTCGCGCCAAGGTCGAAAATTACTGCCAATGGATTCGAGCGCGGGAACTCCCAATCGACGGCATCGTGTTAACAGAACACCGACAGTTCGATTTTGAGTCAGACTACTCTGAATTGGCCAAAACAAATGATCTGGTTATTTTAAAAGCCAGCGAGGTTGAAACTGAATATGGTCACGTGCTGGTTTATGGCGTAACTGAGGCCCTAACCCAAGCATTCGATTTTGGCAGTATCAATAATGTCCTCGAGGAGGTCATCCAAGCTGCGAACGATCACGGCGCCATCGCAGTGCCTTGTCATCCTGGCCGGCCGAAGGTGGGTATGTTTGCGCATACCGAGGCGCTTGGCATTCCACAGGGCGTGCAAATCGTTGAGGTCTACAACGGCGGCAGCCGCGACGATGAAGATCAAATTGCCCTCGACGGCGCCGCCGCGCAAGGCTACTTCGGAATCGGCGGCAGTGATTCGCATATCGTCTCCCACGTTGGTCGTTGTGCAACCCGGTTCACGGAGGACATTGCAACCATGGACGACTTGGTTGCAGCTCTAAAAGCCGGTAATTTCGAGGCCATTACCCTAAAAACACGATAACCCGAACACCAGGACGACCCCTATGGATGCTGATATTCAGGCGATCAGAGATCAATTTCTCGGTCAGGCATTCGATGAGAAGCAATTCGAGATCGAACCCAACGTTACCGCGGAGTACGCGCGACTCTGCGGAGAGACGCTGCCAAAGTTTACTGACACAGAAGATCCCGATTTTCAGGCATCACCAACCTTTGTGGCGAGTTTAAGCGGCGGACGTTCGCTGCCAGCTGGATTTCCACGATTTGGTCTCGGCATGGATGCGGGCAAAGGCATTGAGTGTCTGCAACCGGTGCGTCCCGGTCAACCGCTCATTGGCAAAACCCACCTTCACGACATTTATACCAAGACTGGCCGCAGCGGCCGAATGATTTTTGTCGTGGCTCGCCTCGCTTTTTTTGACGAAGCGGGCAATCACCTGGCCAATTCAGATAGTCGAATTGTAATGCGGGAGAAGAGCGCATGACGGTCCACTGCATTGAAGACGTAGAATTCGGCTCGGATCTGCCGGCCTTCATTCCGGATACTTCGCTGGCCAAAGGCGCGCAATTTGCCAAGCTCATTGGTTGGGATGGACCGCGCTTTAACGATCACGAGGCGCCCGTAAAGAGGGTTTACCCGGCGCAATGATTCCCGGGGTGATGAGCCAAGGCTTTCTGGTTGCGATGATTCACCATTGGGCGCCGAGTGCCAGCATCATCAACATTGATACCGTGTTTCGAGCGCCGGTCATGGCGGACGAATCCCACACTATTAGCGGTGTCGTGACGGACATTGACCCCGATGCGGGCACGGTAGAGATTGACTTAACGGTCGCGAATACCAAGCAAGAAACCCGGGTTTTTGGCACTGCGACCATTGGCCTCAAGGCCGGGGCTGACTAACCTCGTTCAGCAGGCACATGTTCAGCCCGAGCCCCTACTCTTGACGCCACATCGCGAGTCGGCGGGCTACGATGGCGCCTTCCCAAAACGCCGCTCGATACTGCGAGCCAAACGCTCGCGCAGCCTAGGCGGGTTTAAACAACGGGATACACAAGTCGTCGTGCTCTTCCCATTCAATCTCAAGCGGCATACCAATCGAGACTTCGGTGAGCGGGTCTTCGACCCCAACAATATTGCTTAGAATCCTGGGCCCTTCTTCAAGATCCACCCAGGCCACCGCATAGGGTACCTGATTCCGAAAAAACGGATGATAGCTCTGACGAACAACACTATAGGTATAGACCGTCGCGCGGCCTGATGCCACCTTCCATTCAAGCTCGCCCTCCAAGCAGCCCGTGCAATGTCTCCGGGCGTAAAACACAACCGTTGCGCACTGTTTACACTGCTGATAGCGGAATTCTTTTTCTTTGGTACCAGCCCAAAAAGCTTGCGTGTCGAACTCATCCGACCTCGGTAGCGGTCTCTTTGGTTCGTTCATCTTAATCTCTCCCTAAAATGATGGTGCCCGCCGCATGACGACTACCCAGCATGCCGCCATTGCCATGAGCGACCGCCAATTTCGCATCCGCAACCTGAGACGTCGACTCGCCGCGCAATTGCCGAGTCGCTTCTAACAACAAAAAGATGCCGCGCATGCCAGGATGGTTTGAGGATAATCCGCCGCCATCGGTATTGAGTGCCGGGCCATCGTTCGGGCGATCAAACCGAAGCCTGCCGCCTTCGACCCAACGGCCGCCCTCACCCTTCGGACAAAAGCCAAGATCTTCCAAAAGCGCCAGAACCGTAATACTGAACGAATCGTAGATCATGGCGATGTCCATCTCACCAGGTGACACCCCTGCTTCTAAAAATGCCTGTGGACCGGATTGCGCTGCAGCGCTTGTCGTGATGTCCCCGCCGCTCATGGGGTACTTGGTTGCCTCGCCCGAGCCTAAGATCCACACAGGATCTGTTCGGCAATCCCGGGCGACGTCCGGCGAGGCGATCACCACCGCGCCACCGCCATCTGAAATCATGCAGCATTCTAATAAATGTAGGGGGTCTGCAATCATGCGAGAGTTCACAACATCAGAAATGGTGGTCTCCCGGATATCCAGAAATTCCAAATCTTCCATCGCACGAACCGCTTCAGGATTGCGCATGGCATGCATCCTCGTGGCCACTGATATCTCTGCCAACTGCTCGCTGGTCGTGCCGTACTGGTGCATATGCCGGTGGGCAACCATGGCGTAGTTCGCAATCAAGGTCATCCCCGCATAGGCATCCATGTTTTCTGCTGGGTGCATGGACGCTCCGCCTCGGCCGCCCACTCCGATCGCACGAGCATTGCTGTGCGCGGTTGAACCATAGGTTAAAAGTGCAACCTTGGCTTTGCCTGCGCGAATATCACGTCGTGCATGGGCTGCGTGAAACTCGTAGCTACTGCCACCCACATTGGTAGTATCGATCACATTCGGCGACAGACCGAAATACTCCGCCATAGTCAGCCCGGCCATACCACCGGCTTCTCCAGCATCATAAATGGCATCCACATCTGACCAATTCAGCCCCGCATCTTTCAAAGCCCGACTTGCGGACTCAGCTTTAATCTGTAGCGGACTGACCTCGCCTTCTACGTCCCGGCTTGGGTACTCATGTATACCGACAATGGCGGCGTCTCGATCTTGACTCATTGTGTATCCTTATTAACCAATCTGTTACTCAACAGCTGCGGTTTGGCCTTCTTCTCAACGCCATCGCTACAATTCAACCATGGCCCTTTTAACCCAAACTTTAATGCACCCGCCTGCGTCCTGGCAACGCCGCGCAGGCCAGATCCAATCCGACGCACATCCCTTATTGATGACTTTTATCCTCAGGTGCCCCTTTATATCACAACCGGGCTATGGCAGATTAGCCGTTTACTTTCAAAGAGAGTCTCATGCCGATCATCTGTTTAACTGGCGGTATTGCTGCTGGCAAATCTACCGCGGCCCGCTACTTTGCGACGCGCGGCGCTAAGATTATTGATGCCGACCAATTGGGTCATGCGACCTACGAGGCGGGCACTGCCGCAAATGACCGTCTCGTTGAGACGTTCGGCGCCGCTGTTCGCGCGGAGAACGGCGGCATTGATCGTAAAGCGCTCGGGGGCATGGTCTTTGGCAAACCCGAAGCTTTGAAGCAGCTAACCGACATTGTTTGGCCGGAGATTCGATTATTGGCGGAGACTCAAACGCAAAACTTGCTTGAAGAAGACCCATCCGCAATTGTCATCCTAGAAGCCGCCGTCTTGTTTGAGGCAGGCTGGGAGGATATCGGAGACGCCACCTGGGTCGTGATTGCCGAGCCGGAAGTTGCCATTGCGCGGGCTATGGCGCGCGACGGCTTAACGCGTGAGGCCGTTGAAAAGCGGCTCAGCAGCCAGTTAAGCAACGCCGACCGAGCCGCACGGGCGGACCTTGTAATCGAAAACAATGTTTTGGAAGCCGAATTTATCGCGGCGTTAGATGCGGCGTGGTTAGGGATCGCGCCAAGAAACGATTAAACTCGTGCCCTACTGCCTTCATCCGAGTAAGACTCCATGAGCACCCCTGACTTCTTGGTTGTTTTTAGCGGCGCGGCCCTCGACGGCTTTGAGCCGCTTGCGGTTCAAGCTCAGGTTGAAGCTGCTTTGCACCTCACTGAGGACCAATCTGGAAAATTATTTTCAGGCAAGCCAGTGGTCATCAAACGGACTCAGGATAAAACCGAAGCCCTAACGCTAGCACAAAAACTCAAAAAATTGGGCGCAGACGTCAGCGTTCGGATCGCGCCTAAACCGGATGCTGCATCTAAAGCAGTGCAGCCAACTGAACCACCCGCTGCCAAATCCCACGAGGCAACCCAAGCACCAAGCCTAACCATCCGTGAGCCGATCCATGCTGACTCGCATTCAGCCAATAACGGCTTGAGCCTTGCTGAGAACGACGGCTTTATTGTGCCACCAGCTGCGCCCGCGCCCGTCCCGGACCTAGACTTATCAGGGCTATCAGCGTTAACCGATTTTGATGAACCCTTACAAGCGCCAAAAGCGCACGCAGCTCCCGAGCTAGACCTATCCAGCATGAGCGTTAAAGACAACGACGGCAGTCCGCTGGTGGCAGCAGCACCCGAGGTTGCGCCCAGTGTGGCTGTCCCGGACTTTGATCTGGATGCGCCTGGTGCATTGCTTGAAACCGTTGGTTTGCCAGACCCAGTCGCTATGCCAGATGTATCGAATTTGACCGTCAAGCCATCTGACGGTGAACTATTAGAAAGCCACGAACGTCAAAATACTGCACCAATAGTTGTCGATACCTCGAGACTGACCATAACGGATGATGCATAACACTGCCTGCGCAGTTCGCTTTCTGACGCGCACGGCTTTTGCGCGGACGCTCAGGCGGCTTAAGTATGATCACCGTTAAGCAAGGCACCCATTTATGGGTGCCTGATTTTGTACAAATGCGTGATTTTTGACCTCGAAACACCGCAACTGCCGAACGTCGAAGGTCAGGATGTTGAGGCCTTGGTATAATTTACGCCAGAGTGGCGGCGCATCTTCTTTGCCTGCGATCCCCACAGAACCCGATGCAAAGAAATCAGCCCGATCAGCTCGCAAACCCGCAAGGGCATTCCGAGGTGAAGCGCCTGGTTTAGGTTAAAGATTTTAAAGCAAGCCTTTTAAAATCTCCTCAAATAGACGTGCAACTCTTGCAGATCGATTTTATCGAGCATGACCCAAGCGGACTTTATAAACCCAGAGGGAACGTCTAACAAATCGCGAAACAATTAAACTGTTCAACCTCTAAAAGTTGAAAACCATCACCCGGATAACAGTAAAACGGTAATGTCAGCTCGTTTATTACGTTAACGCCTCAATAACCATAACTCTAAAGATCATTGCAAACAGGCGATCGGTGAATGCTTTGAGCGCAGCCCACCGTCCTCGGCCGCTCTTGATGAGCAATCCTTCACCGCCCAAAACATTTTTTTTGATAAGCTTAATCACCGATTACGCTGAGCCGCTTATGTCATTTATCCACTCTCTTTCCCATTCGACACCGGAAACACCCCTCTTGAATGACGAACAGGTGGTCACTCGCGTCTTTCAACATATTGATAACGGCACGACCGATCTTGGGGACACGGTCTGGCACGAACCGGTTGCGCATTACCATTCTCAGGCGAGGTTTGACGCTGAGATCGCCCTTTTACGATCACTACCTGTGCCCTTCTGTCCCTCGGCTGCACTACCCGAACCCGGCAGTTACGTCGCGCGCAACGCTGCCGGCACGCCGCTGCTCGTGGTCCGTGGCAACGATGGTGTGGTGCGGGCGTTTATCAACGCTTGTCGGCATCGCGGCATGCAAGTCGCGTCGGGCTCCGGTTGCGCCAAGGCGTTTGTGTGTCCGTATCATGCCTGGACCTATGGCCTTGAAGGGAACTTAAAACACATTCCCGGGCAAGCGGGCTTCCCAAACATAGCCCTCGAGGATAATGGTTTAGTTGAAGTCAGCGCAGCCGAGAAAGGCGGTCTCGTTTATGTCCTGCAAAAGGGTCAAATCGAGCGTGAAATGCTTGAGGACGCCCTCGATTTTTTTACGCCAGATCAAACCATGTTTCAACACACACAAATGGAGGAAGCGGCAAACTGGAAGCTCCTCACAGAGACCCTCTTAGAGGGCTATCATATTAAGGCCCTGCATCGGAATTCGTTTTACCCCTTCGGTCTCGACAATATCAATGTGGTTGAGACCTATGGCGCCAACGCACGGGTTATCTTTCCGTTCCGACGGATTGAAAAACTCAGAGCAATAGCGCCCGAAGCGCGCCGACTCAACGGCACATTAACGTCGGTTTACCATCTATTTCCCAACGCCAGCGTTTCGGTTTTATCAAAACATACCGGCCTAACCATTATGGAGCCGCTGAGCCCCACCCAGACTCAACTGGTTCGCTATCACGTTGTCAATCGGCATCAGGCGAACGCAACGATATCCCTTGAGGATGCGCGCCGGGATGCGGCTTTTGTAACGCAGTCCGGACAAGACGAAGATCGTGAGGCTGCCCGCTCGATTCAGGAGACGGTCACCACGGGCGCAAACAACCACTTAACCTTCGGTTACTTTGAAAAAGCCATCGTCAACTTTCACCAACATTTAAAGCAACATCTTGATCCGTAGAGCTGGGGCGCCCGGCTCGGGTGACCGGCTGAATCACTGTCGGAGCGACGCGGCACCTGAAAAGTCGGACGCATCTGCGTCCAAATTCGAGACTACTTTGGGTGAGTGGGCAGCGCGATTGACGGCTATGAGACATCAAAGTCTTCATGCATTCCGCCCTGACGAAAATAGATGGTGGGCCCACCAGGAATCGAACCTGGAACTAATCCTTAGGAGGGACTGGTTATATCCATTTAACTATAGGCCCGGCAACGCCTTGCAAACGAGACTATATCAGAAACCCTATGTGCCAGCAGCATTGACCCTGCTTGCAGGGCCTAAAACGTGATTGCATCAACACCCATTTCAGGCTTTACTGCCGCCTTTACACGTTAGCCCAAACCCGGTGGGGCATCCATAACAGGCCTAGGCTAACCAACACTGGCCCTAACCCTGACTTTATAAACAAAGGATACTGCTCTGAAACCCGAGCGTTATTACGGTTACCCCCTGCTCGCGGCGGCCTTTGTGGCGCAGTTCGTGTCACTCGGGATCTATAGCTACGTGTTGGGCTCTTTTATGGGACCGATGACCGATGACCTCGCCTGGAGTCGCGCTGATTTCACGTTAACGCGTACGATTGGCCAAATCGTCATGGCGCTCGTCGGCTTTGTCGTAGGCGCCCGGGTCGATGCCGTGGGCGCGCGGCCGATTATGGCGATTGGCGCAGTTATGCTCTCCGTCTCGCTTTATTTCCATAGCGAAGTGGATTCATTGCTGGCCTGGTGGCTACTCAATGGCGTCGCACTCACCTGCGGCTGCGCGATGGTGGGTAATCTTGTGGTCAATGTCACCTTATCTAAATGGTTTGTGCTGAACCGCGGCAAAGCCATCGCGATTGCGGCGATGGGGGTCTCCATGGGGGGGATTGTCATCACCCCATTTATCACTTGGCTGATTGATATCGTCGGCTGGCGGGAGGCTTGGATTTGGCTGGCTGGAATCACCTTTATCATCATGATTCCGGTTACTGCGATGATGCGCAGGCGGCCAGAGGATTATGGCCTGCGCCCAGATGGGTTGACCGAGACAGACTACCTTAGCGATCGGGGCGACAAAGCCCGAGCCGAGGAGGCCAATGCTTTCACGCGCAGTGAAGCGCTCCGATCCTTTAGTTTTTATGCACTGGTGATTGCCTTTGGCTTCTTTTCGATCAACATCGTGGTGCTCTTATTACACACCGTACCGTACCTCACAGACCATGGCTTTAGCCGAACCGAGGCGGCCATGGCGATGGTCATAGCATCGATTCCTGCCATGTTATCCAAGCCAGTGTGGGGCTCGCTGATTGATAAAATGCCGGTTAAACCCTTGGCTGCGGTCTCAGCTGGTCTTTGCGGCGTTGCTTTATTACTCATCGTTACCGCGGTTGAAGCCAATGCCCTGCTCTGGGCTTATGGCGCCTTTGTGCTCTTGGGGCTCGGCTGGGGCGGTATGATCCCCATGCAAGAAGTAATCTGGGCCAGTTTTTTCGGACGCGCCCACATCGGCGCCATTCGCGGCGCCGGGCTGCCCTTTGCGCTCACGCTAAGCGCTTTGGCCCCCTGGCTCGTGGGTTATCACTATGACCTCTACGGCAACTACGTGCTGGCCTTCATCATTGTTGCAGGCCTAAATATGTTGTCCGGCATTTTGATTTACCTTGTACGCCCGCCCAACTTCGATCAAAAACAACCTCATGCAAAGACTGGGGTTAACGCGCCCGATTGAACGCTGGACGCGCGCGCCAGCACGGCCCGTTCAGCTAACGGTCAGGTCTCTGATTTATCATGACCAATTGAATACAGTCCCAAAAAAGGATGACAACAGAATGTTCAAACCGGCTATTACATCATTGTTACTCAGTTTTACCTTAGGACTTGTTGTTTGGACGACACCTCTGCAAGCCGAGGAATCCCAAGTTCACACCCTGGATGGGATCGAAACGTTAAAGTTATCCGGCGGTTTGACTTTCGAGGTAACTTGCGGCGGTGAGAATTCAGCCACGATTACCAGTGCAGACGCGCGCGCATTCAAGACCGTGCTAAAAGGTGATCGCTTGAGCATCACCCGTAAAAGCTTTCGAAACCTCGTGTCCTTCGGTAAAAGCCGAGACCAAGCGGTCCATGTACACATCCAGCTCGCCGGCGACTTGCCGGAATTGGATCTTACAACGGGCACCAGCGGCACTGGTCAAACCTGTTCTGCTGCTCAAGACCTATTAGCGGTCAATGCCAGCACAGGCGCACGCCTTGATCTGCTTAACAGCACCTTTGGCGAATTGTCGGTCACCGCCACGACCGGCTCTGACGTCGAAATTCTTGAAACGGTCGAGGCTCGGCAATTATTTGTAAAATTAACAACGGGCAGTCGGTTCTACGGCGGACCAAAATTGCGGGCAACTGCGGCACGGGTTGATGTCACTACTGGCGGGGACGCCAATGTATGCGGCGCAGCCTTAGTGACTGGCAAGACAACTACAGGAGGCGCAGTAAGAGTCTCGAATACCGCGACGGTCGAAGTTGAAACAAGCATCACAGGTGGCGAGGTGCGGCGCGGCGCATGCTAAGCGCGCGCTATTTTAGGTGGCACGTTGCCCATTTAACATTTGGATGCCCAATCACCAGCGTAAAGCAGTCGCCTCGCTATTTTCAGCTGCTAACGTTGACCGCTTTTTTCGTGATAATGACGCCGTTTTGCGGTTGCTCAGCGCGGTGGTGTCAGCGCTTTAAGCGCTTGAATTTTTGGCTTCGGTGAAGCTTGAGCTTGGGTTTAGGCTCGGCCTTTTTTGGCAGAAATTAAGCATCTTCGGCTGCCAATTCGCCATCCGTTCCACACCCTCAATTCAGCGCAAGGACTCAGAATGCCACTCCGCAGGTGATCATGGCGAATCAATCAGATCGAATTAACCAAGATCACGGCATTACAGCGCGCAGGTGTTGTGCGCCAGGCAGGGTGACGCGGCCTATCGCGCTGACCGGATCGGCGCCTCGCCCTGCCAATCGACGGCCGCCGTGCGCACGAAGTCATAAAACCCGAGTAGTTGCGGGCTGGCCTCGTAAATTTCGATAAAGTGCCCCAACGTATCCAGCGCGTCCAAGAACGCAAACTCAACGCCAGAATCAGTAACGGCTCGGGTAACGCGCGGCATACCGTGGTCTTCGAAGTGTTGATAGGACGCCTCTATATCTGTGGTCATCACCGCCATGTGATGCAAACCGCGCTCATGGGCCTGGTAGAGATCCCGAAACGGTGAGGGCCCTTGCGAATCTTGTTGCACAAACTCAACCATGACAGCACCCCATTGCCCGTACGCCGAGCTGTGCACGAAGGGGCACGGCTCGCCGCGATGCTCACCGTGAGCGAGGACAATATTTCGCGACACAAAAAAGGGGCCGGCACCAGTTTGATTGGCCATCGCAATCGCTGCTGCTTCAATATCCGGCACGTGATACGCAACCTGAACAACCGCATGACCGAGAAAATGATGGGCAGCACTCATAGACAATCCTTTTCAGCATCCGGCTGTTGGCGCAGAGCGCGTTTGGTTACGCCAACCACCCTTAACTCCGAACTTTAAAACGAGCCTGTATCCGAGCACAGCTGAGCGGCGTTGGTCAAGCCGGCGCTTGTGTTGAAGCAATAGCGTAAGCGTGGTTTGATGGCTCCGTAAAATAAATTGTCCGCAAAACATAGGAGCGCAAAATGTCCAACAGATTAGAAGGAAAAGTGGCCGCCATAACAGGCGCAGCCAGCGGCTTTGGGGCCGCTGCCGCGCAACGATTTGTGAAAGAAGGCGGTCGCGTGGTGTTGGGCGATATTCAAAGTGACGCCGGTCTAGCCCTGGCGGCGCAATTAGGGGATGCAGCACGATTTTGTGTCTGCGATGTCACGCAAGAGGATCACGTCGCCAATCTGGTTGATACCGCGGTCAGCGCCTTCGGAAAAATCGACATCATGTATAACAATGCCGGTATTGTGGGCGCCGCCGGCCCCATCCACACAACCCCGGCCGACGAGTGGAAATTCACCCTCGATATTTTATTAAACGGCGTGTTTTACGGAATTAAACACGCGGCGCGCGCAATGATTCCACAAAAAAGCGGTTCCATCATCAATATGGCCAGCACCGCTGGCATTATGGGCGGGCTTGGGCCCCACGCTTATGCCGCGGCCAAGCATGCCGTAATCGGGATTACTAAAAACACTGCGACCGAACTTGCGCATCACGGCATTCGGGTGAACACCATCGCACCATCCGGCATGGCAACTGCCATGGTTGCTGGGCTATCGGGTGATCCTAGCGATATCGACGGGACGATCGCGCGTCTGGCGGCCGCCTCGCCCTTGAAGGGCCGGGCCGGTATGGCCAGCGATGTTGCCAATGCAGCCCTTTGGTTGGCCAGTGATGAATCCGGCTATACAACTGGTCACACGCTAACGACCGACGCCGGCACCACCATTGGCGCAACCACGAACGCGCCTAATTTTGTGGAATACACACCGCTGATTCGAGAGGCTGGCAAGCGTGGTATAGACGACTGAGGTTACGCTTTCGCCGATGGGCTTGGCAGTCTGTCGGCGAGCGTCATTCCAATTAGCATTGCCGCTAAAAAGCCAAAGAGTTTCGGCTCTAAAAAGGCAATGCCGACGATCGCTGGACCCGGGCACAATCCCGAAACACCCCACCCCACACCAAAGACGGCGGCGCCTAACAACAATCTTTTATCAATCACCGTTGATAACGGCGCGAGGAAGGCAGTGCCATAGACTGGTTTACGCAACCGCGGTAGCACCCACTGGAAAAACGGCAACGCAACCGCAATTGCGGCCATCATCACCAAGGCCAAATGCGGGCGCCAGGCACCAGTTACGTCTAAAAAACCGTGGATATTGGCAGGGTCCGTCATCCCCGAAACCACTAACCCCGCGCCAAACATCGCCCCGGTGGCCAGCGCTGTTAGATAAATCATCATAAAACCATCCCCATCAGGAAGACGGTCATCACGCCCGTAACCATGAAGGTAAGCGTTGCGACCACCGAGCGAGCAGAGCCACGTGATATCCCGCAAACGCCATGCCCGCTCGTACAGCCGCTCCCCAGCCGACTGCCAAAGCCAACCAGAAGTCCGCCAAAAATAACCTGCCACCAAGCCAAATCAAAAACCGGTGCCGCCGGCCCATTTAAGGCGGCAACCAGAAGCGGGCCCAGCACTAGCCCAATGACAAAGGTCAGCGCCCAGGATTCGAATTTCAACTGAAAGATCGCGCGATAAACGATGCTACTAATCCCGGCAATCCTGCCTTGAAAAAGCATTAAGCTGACCGACGCGAGACCAATCAGCAGCCCCCCAAAAATCGACATTGCAATCATGTTTGGATCATCCTTTAACTTAATTTTACTGGCCACTATTGGGCCCACCCCGCGGCGCTAACAAGGTTATCACAGCCTACCAGCGACCCAAATCTTGAACCCTAGCACCGATCGCCTTTTCTCAGCAGACTCAAATGGCCCGCCAGTTTTTGTGCGCTCACTTTTTCTGGTCCATCAAGGGCTGCTCAATCCTTGACGGTTGCGATAGCGTTGTCGAAACAGTTGCACGTTACGTTTTCAATGCCGTGACAAGGGCCTTTGGTTTGCCAGCCAGACGCGGATCCGCCCTCGCCAGAACAATCCTACATCGCTCGCGGCCGCGGCCCTGCTATCAACGCCCAGTTGATTCCAAGGGTTTCGCTAAACACTTTTAGGCCATGATTTGCCTAAAAGTGTGCTCTCAGGGCTTGCTACCGAGTGCACATTCCACTAAATTTTTAACCCTAAGAGGAAAGTATCTATGGCGCGAGCCCTAATCATCATCTCAGTCTTGTTCCTGTTGGTCAGTTGTGACCGAAAGTACAAGAACTGTTTCGAGGCAGAATTACCGAAGGCTCGGGAATCCCAAGTCTGTAATGACCTCTGGCAGGTGTGTGAAAAAAAAGCGCGCAAAATCGCTGACGATGCCTGCGCCGCCTTCAAACCGATTGACTGACTGATTCAAACGCGGGTGCACTGGCGCCCAGCACCCTTCATCAAGCCATAAGGCCTGCACGTTGCAATATGTACTCAGCCGCCCCCTAGCAACCACCTTGTATTGTGACCCTGCCTCCGCCAATGCCAGAATCGTGTTCGAAAAGATGCAAACCCAGTTTGCGGCAGCCCCTCGGGATGCGAATTTGCTGTGGATGCGCCGCGGCTACACCCAAGCCCTGCAAGACCTAGCCCCTCATCAAGCTATCAATCACCTCCCCAACGAGCGCGCTCTGATCGATAAAAACGATTTGGCCCGTGGCCTGCAGAGCAGGCCAGATACCCTACCAGGCGCCGCACTGCCCTTAGCCGATTTTTATCCGCAAACCTTTTGCCTTGAGACCGAGGCAGAGGTCGAGCAGTTTCGGGCAGTCGTGAATGCCGAACCAAAAGGCGTGCCTTGGATTATGAAACCCGCGGACTTATCGCAGGGGCGCGGCATTAAAATCTTTGACCAGCCCGAGGCGGTCACCGCTTGGCTGGATCAGCACAAGGCGCGGCGCCGGCAAGACCGCAAGGCTTCAACCTTCATCGCCCAGCGCTATCTCACCAATCCGTTATTGCTCAGCCACCGAAAAAGTGAAATCCGAATCTATTTTTTAGTGCTGACGCTTTTTCCTCTACGGGTCTTACTCTGCAATGAGGGCACGGTGCGCCTCAATACATTGCCCTTTGAGTTGGGGCAATGGGATAACCCGCTCATTCACATCACCAACGTTTACCAGCAAAAGAAGCATCCCAACTACGACCCCGACGCCGTTTTAAAATGGGGATTTTCTGACCTTGAAGCGCATCTGGTTGCAACAGGCCAAGCCGCGCCTGATTTCATCGCGCAACAACTGCGCCCAAAGCTCAAGGCCATCCTGCGCCATACTCTGCGGGCGACCCAAACCGTGCTGACGCAGGCGCCACCACAGGGGGCGTGCTTTGCGCTGTTCGGCGCCGATATTATTCTGAATGCGGCGCTCAACCCTTGGCTCACCGAAGTGCAAAAGGGCCCAGGCCTCAGCTTAGATGACGCCGTTAAACGCGCCGTCTTGCCCGCCATGCTCGCCGAAGCAATAACCCTGGCCGAGGAAGCCCGCTTTAAAACGTTAAACCAGCAATCGATGGCCAAGCTGCAAGCCCAAAGCAATTTCGAATGGGTGATCAATGATGATCCCGCGGCGGTGGCTGAAAGCGGATCATAATAACCGACAATTCAGGCGCCTTGGGTTGTTGCCAGGGCCGAACTGGCGGACAATAGATTCTTAACAGGAGAGATTTCATGCGCG
>JABGTE010000234.1 GCA_018647445.1 Gammaproteobacteria bacterium | reverse complement strand
GTTAAGCGAGGTCCTGGATCCGTTCTAGCCGATCGCGGCTCATGTCCAGGGTTTGAGAAGATTGAAGCCAAGGCGCTTGTAAGACGCGGGCTAGGGTTACATCGGGCAGGTCAAGATCCCTTAGATGATGAATGAATTTGAGTTGCTGAAATCCATCAAACCAATTGAGCAAGGCGCGTTGAAAGTGGGCTTTCCGTCCCGTGTTGGCTTCAAGTTTCCGAAAGGTGCGCAGGCAGTTACTGTTGGTAAAGTAACTTTGAATTTTGGTATTCGGAATCCGCTCGATTGCGTCCGTTGTTTCTGCAATGGCGAGTGTGGTGAGCAGTGATTGCAGATGAGAAAACGCATCTGGATTATAAAACAGCGCTGTTTTTGCCAGATTTTGATCAATTAGCGCGCGAACTCCTGTACCGGTGCCGATGGGTACGCGTTGAGAGAGTCGGGGCGATAACACGACTCGGGCCCCTTGGAGCCGGATAATTGGTCCAATTTTCGCTAATTTATTGAGTAAGTAAAAATCTTCACCCGTTGGCCGCTTTGGAAAGCCCCGTACCTGGGCGTAGGCGGCGGCGTTAACGGCAATGACTGAGCCGAGGCTCGCGTGACCGAAACGCGAACCGGCCCATCTCAGCCCGCCCGTGAAGTGACTCAATTTCAGTTCGTACAAACGCATCGCGATTTTGAGATGCTCGGGCGCGGGCAACCGATGCCGGTAGGCGTAAACCCAGCCGGCCGCGTCACCTGGCTTAGTTTGCGTAAAGTAATCTTTTGGTAAGTGCGCATCGGCATCGGTTGAGTGAATGATCGGACTTTGAACGATGCCTTCATTGATCAGTTTCAAGGCTATATCAGCGCCGATCTTGCGCGCTAAGCCAACGCCCTGTCGTTCTGGGATGTACCCACCGTGATGGCATCGATTAATGATGAGTAAGCCAGCTTTGTTTTTTTGAAGACTACTTTGCCAGCGCGCTTGGGGGTCTTTCCGCGTGCAATAGGCCTCAAAATGCGCCAGCAGGGCAAGGGTTTTGGGATCATAGGCTGGGGCATTAATCACTAGAATCATTAGGCTATTGGTTGGCATTTCAGCCCAGAGCCGAATAAGGTTTGCGGGTCGTTCCGAATAGGCGGGAATCACGAGCACCTGCGAGAATTGCCGGTTTAGCGTGATCTCGACCCCATCGGGTTCTGAATACTGCGCAAGGTATTGGTCAATAGTTGTTTGTTGTCGATGACTGAACACGCAGGACTAATGCAATCGCGGTCTAATCGGAAGCGCGGCAAGCACAGCGGCTTCTTCGGTTAGCCAAAATTCCAATCGCGCATTAACTTCGCTTGGATCAAAGTAGATCCGGGCAAGATCTAGAAACAACTGATGATGTTGAGATTCACTGCCTGCAAGGGTTTGGTAAAAGTTTGCGAGTTTTGCGTCATCAAGCGCATTGCCGATCATCTCGAACCGCTCAGCGCCTCTGGCTTCTATGACCGCAGCTGAAAGCAGCCGGTCGAGGAAATAGTCGTGGCTAGATTTGCGCAAATGTCGCCTAAGGGCGTTGACGTAGAGGTCTTTTACGTCTGCCGACAGCTTAAATCCGCGCGCCTCGATAAGTCGGTAGACTTGCCTGAAGTGGTTTAACTCTTCGAGGGCTAAGTCGATCATTGCCCGGGTCAATTGCGTGCGATCTGGGTAATGAGTCACCATCGACATAGCCATGGAAGAGGCTTTACGCTCATTGGCGGCATGATCTTGAATAAACGTTTCGAAGTCTGCGAGTACACATTGCAACCAAGCCTGGGAGGATTGGGTTTTTAATTTCATAGTATCCGCCGAATAAAGGCCCCAATGTCCTCAATCTCCTCGAGGCACACCTGATGTGCCATGGGGTAATCACGCCAGGTAACGTCATAGCCCAACCGGATCAGGTTCTCTCTGGCGGTAGCAGCTCTCATTATTGGGATCATTGGATCGCCCTGGCCATGCCCCATAAAGATCGGAAGCGCCAGATTCTCGTCATGAAGCTCTGCCTCTAGAGATTGGGGGTCGTGCAGGTAAGTTGAGATCGCAATCACGCCCGCAAGCCGATTATGAAGCCGGAGCGCCGTGTGTAGAGCAATCACGCCACCTTGCGAAAATCCGGCTAGGATAATTCGATGACTCTGGATCCCAGCATCAAGTTGATGATCAATAATGAGTCGTATTTCATCGGCCGATGCTTGGACATCATCCGTGCTGCCGCGCTCAGAATGAAATTGAAAGTCATACCAAGCCCGCATCTCGTCGCCATTGTTAATGGAAACTGGGCGAATTGGCGCATGGGGAAAGATGTAGCGAATGGCCATATCAGATAGGCCAAGTTCAGGCACAATCGGTTCGAAGTCGTGGCCGTCGGCCCCCAGGCCATGTAGCCAAATTAAGCACGCATCAGCAGTTGTTTCCGGTTCAATCGTGATGTGCTCAAGCATGGTTGGTTCCTCGTGACTCAAATGGACAGAGCATAACTCGGATCAGGTCTGCGCTCTATATGCAGCCTTGGACTGATTTGCTCACGGCGAATGATTGTGCCTAAATATCAGCAGACACATAGGAGATGCAAATGGGACCATTAACAGGAATTAAAATCATCGAATTGGCCGGTATTGGCCCGGGCCCCTTTTGTGGAATGATGTTGTCAGACATGGGCGCTGAGGTGATCCGTGTGGATCGGTTGGGTAGCCGTGCTAGGGGGCAGGACGTGCTGGCCCGAGGTCGGAAGTCGGTCGCAGTTGACTTGAAGTCGGATGCTGGCCGTGAGGTGGTGCTGAAGCTGTGTGAGTCTGCAGATGCTATTTTTGAAGGGTTTCGACCAGGCGTTACCGAACGGTTAGGGCTAGGGCCCGATGATTGCCGGGCTCGCAATAAGCGCTTGGTTTATGGACGAATGACGGGTTGGGGTCAAGATGGCCCAATGGCACAGGCCGCTGGACACGATATCAATTACATTGCGCTTACGGGCGCGCTTCACGCGATTGGACCGAAGGGTGGTAAACCAGTTCCGCCGTTGAATCTGGTTGGTGATTTTGGCGGCGGCGGTATGTTGTTGGCCTATGGATTGGTCTGCGCGTTGTTAGAAGCGGCCCGTTCGGGTGAGGGACAAGTCGTTGATGCGGCGATGGTCGATGGTGCCGCGGCGCTCATGGCGATGTTTTTTACGATGAAAGCGGGCGGTATGTTTCAGGAATCAAGAGCCAGCAATATGTTGGATGGTGGCGCCCACTTTTATGGCACCTATGAAACCAAAGACGAAAAGCATATTGCCTTAGGCTCTATTGAGCCGCAGTTCTACGCCCTCTTGATTGAAAAGGCCGGATTGGATGCCGAAGATTTTAGTGCTCAGATGGATCAAAGTCGTTGGCCTGAATACCAAGAAAAGTTAACGCGCGTGTTTAAAACCAAAACCCGAGATGAATGGACGGCAATCATGGAAGGCTCGGATGTGTGTTTCGCGCCAGTGCTTGCGCTCAGTGAAGTGGCTGATCATCCTCATAATAAAGCGCGTGGCACCTTTCAGGCTCTGGACGGCTTAACCCAACCGGCACCAGCGCCGCGATTTAGCCGAACTGAGGTCAGTCTAAGCCATGCTTCACGCGCACCGGGACAGGATAGCCAGCAGGTCTTGCTTGATGCGGGTTACGACGTCGAGGCTGTGGCTGAAATGATTCGCACGGGTGCCGTGAGTATTCCGGAGTAACACTTGGCAAATTTAGTGCGCTATGCGACGGCTTTTGAGTCGGCGGTGAGTAACCCTGAGAATTTCTGGGCGGAAGCTGCCAAGCGAGTGGCTTGGATTAAGCCGCCGGTTACAACTCGGCAGGCCCGAGACGACGGTTTGGCGGATTGGTATGAAGGCGGCACGTTGAATACCTGTCACCTTGCTTTAGATTTGCACATCGAGCAGGGTCGGGGGGATCAGGTTGCCTTAATCTATGACTCACCCGCCTCCGGTGAGATCCTACAATGGACTTTTTCTGAGTTGCTCGCTGAGGTTGCTAGACTCGCAGGATTGTTAACGAGCGAAGGCGTCTCGTTGGGTGACCGCGTGATTATTTATTTGCCGATGGTGCCAGAGGCAGTGTTTGCGATGTTGGCCTGCGCCAGAATCGGAGCAATCCATTCGGTGGTTTTTGGTGGGTTTGCAGCAAAAGAATTGGCAACCCGAATTGATGATGCGACGCCAAAGGTGCTTCTGACGGCCAGTTGCGGCCTCGAATTTGATCAAGTGATCCCGTATCTGCCTTTGGTCGATGAGGCTTGTCAGTTAGCGCGCCACACCGTCGCCACTCGGATCATTTTGCAGCGCAAGCAATTGCGCGCAACGTTAAAAGACGAGGATCTTGATTGGCAGGCCGCCGTTGCTCGCGCTGAGCCGGTCGGTTTTGTTGAAGTTCCTGCGCGTCACCCGCTCTATATTCTCTACACCTCTGGTACAACTGGCAAACCCAAAGGGGTGGTGCGTGATCATGGCGGTCACGCGGTTGCTTTACTTCAAAGCATGGCGGAAACCTACGGCGTGGCGGCCGGTGACGTCTTTTGGGCCGCCTCGGATGTGGGGTGGGTCGTAGGGCACTCTTATATCGTTTATGCGCCCCTCATGGCGGGGTGCACGACTATTTTGTTTGAAGGCAAACCCGTTAGGACACCGGATGCGGGCACCTTTTGGCGAGTCATTGAGGCCCATGGCGTGAACGTGTTTTTTACTGCACCGACCGCATTTCGAGCCATTCGCAAAGAGGACCCAACTGGAGATCAGCTTAAAAATTATGATATGAGCAGCTTGCGCCAAGTTTTCGTAGCGGGCGAGCGAACGGATCCGTCAACGTATCAATGGCTGAGCGGGTTGTTGAAGCGACCTATTATCGATCATTGGTGGCAGACCGAAACCGGCTGGCCGGTAGCAGGCGTGCCTCAGGGCTATGCCGATGAGCTGGCCATCATCGAAGGATCCGCCGGCGTTGTCTTGCCTGGGTTTGAGGTTGTCATTGTTGATGAGCGCAATCAGCCCTGCGCTGCGAACGAAACCGGTGCCGTGGTGCTAAAATTACCGTTGCCGCCCGGCTGTTTACCGACAGTTTGGAATGATCATTCGCGACTGCTTGCGGCCTACTTAGAGGCGTATCCAGGGTATTACCACACCGGTGATGGTGGGTACGTTGATGACGCGGGTTATTTGTTCATCATGGGCCGAACCGATGATGTGATCAATGTTGCGGGTCACCGCCTTTCAACGGGAGAGATGGAAGCCATCGTAGCAGCGCACCCCGCAGTTGCCGAGTGCGCGGTGGTTGGTGTTCAAGACCTCGATAAAGGACAAATTCCGGTTGGCCTCGTGACGCTCAAAGACAACAGCGCTGCCGAATTTTTAGAGATCCAAAAAGAACTTATCCACCAGGTCAGAAAAGAGATTGGTGCCTTTGCAAACTTCAAATTGGTGATTGAGGTGGCGCGATTGCCAAAGACTCGATCCGGCAAGATTCTGCGCAAGACGCTTCGTCAAATTGCAGATGGTCTAGCGGTTGAGGCGCCGCCGACCATTGATGACCCCAAAATTTTGGGAGAAATTGCAGCGGGATTCATCCTTGCCGGCATTGGAGAAATAGCAAGGCAGTCTGATGGGTAGTGTTGTGATTACGGGTGCAAGCTCAGGGTTTGGTCGCGCGGCGGCTAAATGTTTTTCGGAGGCGGGCTTCGATTTGGTGCTGGTGGCGCGCCGAGCCGACCGGCTTGCCGAGGTGAAAGCCGCGCTTTCAAACGAAGTGGATGTTCTAACGATTGCGCTAGATGTTCGTCACAAGGACGATGTTTTATCGTCGCTGACCGCGCTGCCGGGTAGTTTGGGCGAGGTCTCAGTCTTGATTAATAGTGCTGGTCTAGCCTTGGGGCTTGGCGGTGCTGATGAGGCAGACTTAGATGATTGGGACGCCATGGTGGATACCAATATCAAAGGATTGATGTATTGTACGCGGGCGATTTTGCCCGGCATGGTTGCTCGAGGCGTTGGTCAGATCATTAATTTAGGCTCGGTTGCGGCCAGTTGGCCCTACCCAGGTGGTAATGTTTATGGGGGCACAAAAGCGTTTGTTCAGCAGTTTAGTCGAAACCTTCGAGCAGACCTTTTGGGCAAAGGAATTCGAGTGGCCAATATAGAACCGGGAATGTGCGACACGGAATTCTCCAAAGTGCGGTTTGGTGGTGATGAGGAGCAAGCAGCTGCGGTTTATCAGGGTATGCAACCGTTGTCGGCGGAAGATGTTGCAAAAGTCATATTGTGGGTCGCTATGTGCCCGCCCCACGTTAATGTCAATCAGTTAGAGCTAATGCCGGTTTCTCAGGCCTGGTCTGGCTTTTCGGTGCAGCGTTCAGATGGAGCAAGTGGATGATTATTGTTCATGGCGTCTTGCTTGTTTTTAAAGATCAGCGGTCGCGTGCGCTAGTCTTGATGCAAGAAATGACGACGGCCAGCCGACTTGAAGCGGGTTGCGTTAGCTATGAGTTCTACGCGTCGTTAACCAACCCCTGTCAATTCTTATTGTTTCAGGAATGGGACTCGGTTGACGCGCTTCAAGATCACTTTCAGACCTCGCATATGGAAATCTTTCTTGAGCAATTGCCGGATATTTTAGACGGTGAGATTGTGACTCGTCGGTATGAAGTGCGGCAACAACAAGGCCGCTCGCCTTCATCGGATGAGGTCAACACCGAGGCTGAACGATCCCCGAGTGCGGCAGAGGGGTCGGTGCCGAAAATTATTCATTGAGGCTAGAGCGGAAGGCCCTGCAGAGGTGAGCTCATAGGGTAACAAACTTCCGGTCTGACGCTCTGAATCGCAGGCCATTGTGTTCGGACAACGGTTTATAGTTTGCCATCACAACGCTTTGGGATAAAACGGCGTCGTGACGTTGGGCGCGATCAGTAGGAACAAAGCAGTTGCGCACAACCAGCGGCGGTGTGCTGGCAGCAACGCGATTTTATAGAAGGTTTCTAAATTTTGGTGTCTGCAGGGTCGATGTCGGGCGCCAGAAGTTGCTGTATATTTTCTATGGGACGACCGATGCAGGCGAATCCTCGATGCAAAAGGATTGGGCGTTCAATCAGAATCGGGTAGGCCGCGCAGAGATCAATCAAGGCATCGTCGTTGAGGCTAGAAAGGGTTATGTCCTGCGTTGTTAAAATAGGCTCGTTGCGCCGAATCAGTGCCATCGGTGCGAGGTTGAGCAAGCCAAGAAGCTGCGAAATTTCAGCATGAGTAAGTGCGTCGTGAAGATATTCGCGAACCGCAAAGGGAATATTGGATGCCTGTAACAGTGCGAGTGCCGCGCGAGATTTTGAGCAATTTGGATTGTGGTACAGTACGGTTTGGGTCATAAGTATCGAGCAAATCTTGGACGAGTCAGGCAATGATTTTGCCCAAAAGGGCGCGATTTTAATAGCTCGCGTCCGGGTCGCGGTTCAAAAAGTGCGCCGTTTCGCGCATAACTGTCAGGCAGATCGTTGTCAGATGATTGCGGGTGCGCTGACTATGCAGACGTTGTTTGCACTGGTGCCTGGACTGACGATCGCGTATCTCTCGCTATCGACATTCGAGGCATATCTTGCCCTGAGTCGTTCGATGGAGGACGTTATCTTCTCGTACGTGGTCCCTGAAAGTGTGGCAACGGCTCAGGAATATCTAAGGCAGTTCTCAGATCAAGCCCAAACCTTGAGCATCCCGAGCGCGGTCCTGTTGGGGATGACTGCCATTTTAATGTTGAATACGATCGAGCAGACCTTCAACGAAATTTGGAAAATTAAAGCGCCACGAACGGGCCTGCGAAGGTTAGCGGTCTACACCGCGCTGCTAACCTTAGGTCCACTGCTGCTGGTCTTGGGATTGTCGATTACAATTTACGTTTTTTCGTTACCGTATCTTTCTAATCTTGCCGGTTCTCAGTGGGGGCTTTGGATATTGCCGTTCGTCACCAGTGCTGCAATGTATACCTTAGCTTATTGGGTGATTCCTAACGCCTTAGTAAATTGGCGGCACGCATTGCTCGGCGGGGTTGGCGTTGCGGTGATCTTTGAGGTCGCTCGGTTTGGCTTTGCGCTTGTGATGACCTATTCGGATATGGCGGTAGTTTACGGCGCATTCGCGGTATTGCCTGGGTTGCTGCTTTGGATCTACATCTCTTGGTTTATTATTTTAGCGGGCGCGGAGTTGGTCGCCGAAATCGGTCGCCGTCATTGATACTGTTTAGGGACGTCGGTTGATTTAACACAGGGCGATTACTTTAAGAGCGTTGCGCCTTTGGGTTGCAAGTCTTATCTAGATGATCCCGGATGTCGGGCACAGGAGGCTGTTGCACGTAACTGCTGTCTGTTGTGCGGGCCAGTCGTAAGACGTTTTAGGGTAATATAAAGCGTCCAAGACGCCTGAGCGGACAGTGTCTTTTCTTGAGCATTTTTTTTGCTGATACTAAGTTTGCTGATACCAAGCTGGATAAGAAACAGCCTGCAAATTATGAATTCGCTGGAAGGAAAATTTCCAGCATAAAAAGAATGGGAATCGCGTACATGAAACGATGTTTTTTGATTTTGGCCTGTGTTGTATTAGTCGGTTGCGAGCGTCCGGTTTTTGAGGTTGTTGGCGGCAGTGGGCTCTCTGAGGCAGATCTCAAAGATCGGTGGCTGGTGATTAATTATTGGGCTACTTGGTGCGGGCCTTGCATTACTGAGATTCCTGAGTTTAACGAGATTCACCATAACCCGCGGTCTGATCTCATTGTGCTCGGAGTTAATTTTGACGCGCCCATTGAGCGCTCGACGCAGCAGGCTGATCTTGAAAAGATGAAGATTGAATTTCCCGTTGTGATTCAAGACCCGGCTTCGCGATTTGGCTACGAGGTGCCGTCGGTGCTGCCGACAACCGTGATTGTTAGGCCCGATGGCAGCATCGCCGCGCAGTTGGTTGGGCCTCAGACGAAGACCACTGTTATGCAGGTCGTCGCAGGGGCCCCAATCACTGGATAGCTGCTGGGTTTGTTGTTTCAGATTGTTATGTCGGGGCTTTCAAAAAGTCTAAGAGGCGTTGTACAACCGCCTCGAGTGGCCAAGCCTCTGTCGTGCCCGTTGCCCGGGCTGTGTATTCAACCGCGCCTTCGGCCAAGGCTCTGTCGCCGATTACGATTCTGTGCGGAAATCCTAAAAGTTCTGCATCGGCAAATTTTGCGCCGGGTCGCAACTGATCGCGATCGTCTAAGAGCACTTCAATACCGGCTGCCGTCAGTTGGGTATAGAGCGAGTCAGCGGCTGTTTGGACAGCTTCAGACTTGTGGGCATTAATGGGAATCAGAATGACTTGGTAGGGGGCAATGCTGGCCGGCCAGATAATCCCTTTGTCATCATGATTTTGCTCAATCGCTGCACCAACTAGGCGTGATACACCAATGCCATAGCAGCCCATCAGCATCGCGAGGGCCTTGCCTTCAGCATCGAGGACAGTGGCTTTCATCGGCGCACTGTATTTATTGCCAAGTTGAAAGATATGACCGACTTCAATGCCTCGGCGAATCTCTATGGTGCCGTCATCGTTCGGTGCTGGGTCTCCAATTTCTATATTACGGAGGTCGGCAACGGTGCCAAGTGCGGCATCTCGGACCCAATTAACGTTGGCAAAGTGCAGGTGGTCTTGATTTGCGCCACACGTGAAGTTTTTAATCACACTGGCAGCGCGGTCGACGATGATTGGGCATTTGAGTTCAATGGGGCCAATGGACCCTGGTTTGCAGCCAAGTTCTGAGACGATGTCTGCCTCAGTCGCGAACGTCACCGGTTCAGCAATGAGTCCTGTTTTTGCTGCTTTTAATGGGTTGAGTGTGTGATCGCCCCGGAGTACGAGCGCGACCAGAGGCGTATCTTTACCGCGCACGATAAGGGTTTTAACGGTTTTGGTGATATCAACGTCGAGAAAAGAGACAACGTCTGCAATCGTTTTTTGATCCGGCGTCGGAGCGTCGCGCAGCGGTTGTAACGGTTCATTTTGCTCAGCTGGCATGAGCGCTTCGGCCAGTTCAATGTTTGCCGCATAGTGGCCTTTGGCGCCAAAGGCGATGAGGTCTTCGCCACTGTCAGCCAAAACATGAAATTCAGTAGAGGCCGACCCGCCAATGCTGCCGCTGTCGGCATCAACGGCACGGAAGTCTAGCGTCATGCGGTTCAAAATGCGTTCATAGGTTGCGTGCATGACCTCGAAGGTATCCTGAAGGCAAGCACTGCTTGCGTGGAATGAGTAGGCATCTTTCATAATGAATTCGCGGGCCCGCAGAACGCCAAATCTTGGCCTCGTTTCATCCCTGAATTTGGTTTGAATTTGGTAGTAATTAACGGGCAGTTGCTTGTGACTGCGCAACTCAGCGCGGGCGATATCGGTAATGACCTCTTCGTGAGTAGGCCCGAGACAAAAATCGCGATTATGCCGGTCCTTAAATTTGAGCAACAAGCCCTCGTCATATAGTTGCCAACGCCCGGATTCTTCCCAAAGCTCACCAGGTTGCGTGACCGGCATTAATAATTCTTGAGCGCCCGATCGGTCCATTTCTTCTCGGACGATGTTTTCTACCTTGCGAAGTACCCGTAGACCGAGTGGCATCCAAGAATAGATACCCGACGCCAGTTTTCGAATAAAGCCGCCTTTTATCAGAAGTTGGTGCGAAATAATTTCTGCGTCCGAGGGCATTTCCTTGAGCGTCGTGAGCGTAAATTGCGTGGCTTTCATGGCCTTAGGATTCCTTGCTGGTTAGAGACCGACGCGCATTTATTCGTTTAAAAAACGTAAGAACGCGACCTCACGATCTAATCTTCGCGGTTGGGTCCCTATTTTATGCCAGATCCAAACAAGTGTGGAGGCGTTTCTTTGATTGCGTGGACTCAAAGGCAAGCTACTGTCTGCTGCGTCGTAAGACAGAGGTTGCTGACCTGCACGTCGGTCGCGTTGCTTTGAAACAACTATGATCGATAAGCCTTAGCTCATTAGGTTCAGGATGTTGAAGAGGTAAGGCGCTTTAATGCCTTGAAGGTTGGGGT
>JABGTE010000230.1 GCA_018647445.1 Gammaproteobacteria bacterium | reverse complement strand
GTATTGATCGCGCGCCGACAGCAAGGACCCCGTATTCCAGAGCTCGTTGAGATTCAGTGCGGAGGCTTGCGCAACCAGGTTCAGATTCAGTTGCTCGATTAATTGATTGGTGACTCCCGGTACAGGCGCAAGCAACAGCTGCATCACCTGGCCTTGCCCCATTTGATTTTCGAAAAAATCAAGCGATCGCTGCAGTTCAACCAAAAACCGCTCAAAGTTGAAGGCCCAATCACTGCTCGCCATGGACGCCTGATCGATCTTCGTATTCAGACTTCGGCACAAATAAAGCGTGCCACCTTGCATCAGACTCAAGCGGGCCTGTCCGTCTCGCACGTCCAAGACGGCGAGACCATCATCGGCCTGCGTTAAGGCCAACGCCAAGGACCGGACCGCCATCTCTCGAATATCGATTCGCTCCAATCGCAAACCCGATTCCAAAACCAAATCTCGGATTTCAATCAGATGCTGCATGGACGCACCGACTGCATACAGCATGGGGCGTGGATAGGCGCCTTCAGGGACCGTAAAGATATCGATATTCAGGTCATCAAGTGGCATTTTGACTTTATCTTTCAAAAGAAACCGAACGGCGGCGAGGCGCTCTGAAATGGGGACGTTTGGCGCTTCCACCAGTTGCAGTTCATAGTGGTCTGCGCTGAGCACGACGGAGCAGGGCATATGTTCGAGTTCTAACTGGGCAACGCGCTCAGCAAGCAGCGCGCCGATCTGTGAAGGCGATTCGACCAAAAGCTCCCAATGCTTTAATTTCTGGGTTTCGGCGGACGGGTCAACCCATACCATTGCGAGTCCTTGCTCAGAAAAAGCAAGCCCCAAGGCGCCCGGTTTTTTTTGACGTTTCCGTCTTAGCCAATTCAAACTGACCTCTTGCTCTGATTCAATCGCCCGTCTTTGGCATCGATCGCGATAAATTAATAATAAAAATTTACCAACGTTAGAAGAAAATGGCACTAAACAACACTCCCTACGTTCGCATTATGCACCTGAACCATCAGAACTCAAACACTTTTAAATCTAAATTTACGCCCTAACTAATTGTTTATGAAAGGTTTGTAGTACTTCAAAACCAAACTTGACCCCCTTTAATCCTATTGCCGACGCCTATCCGCCTGACATAACCGCGCGCGCTAAAAATCAGCTTTAAACATGTACTAGCCGTCGTGGAGGTTGCGGCGCTTTGGCCGCACAAGACAGATAAGAGATCCCAGATGAGAAGAGACGACGAACCAAAGCAACCATTCAATGCAGCATCAATTCCCCGATAAGGCTTGATCTGAATCAATAAAAACCACAGGATCAGGGCATACTGAGAATTTGAGGCCATTATGCCCATCGTAAACATCAATGATGCCGACCTGTGGTATGACATTATGGGTCAGGGCGAGCCTCTACTGCTCCACCACGGCTATACCGCCTCTAGAGTGAACTGGATGCCCGTTGCCGAGCGCTTACAAGATCGCTACCAGATCATTTTGATGGAATGTCGGGGCACGGGCGAAAGCCAACACACCCAATCAGGCTATGACATTGCACAATATGCGCTAGATGTTGTGGGATTATTGGACCACCTCGCCTTGGAGCGCGTGGCCTTCGCCGGACACAGCATGGGTGGCGGCATAGGCTTTCAATTAGGCGTTCATCATAGCGCGCGACTCACCAAACTCATCCTAAAAGCAGCGATTCCGAGCGGCGGCATCGGCCCCTACAGCCGAGATCTGCTCGATAAGCAGCTCGCGGCCAGAGCGCGCGGCGACCGGGCCTTCTTCCTAGATCGGTATCATCAAGGACGTGCGCTTGCCGAGCTTGAACACGATGACTGGTTCGAGGATCGCGTGAACCATCTTATGACCGTATCCGACGGCCATATTGTCGGCGGTCTTGAAACCATGTCGAGCCTAAACCTCACCGCACAATTAGGCGCCCTCACCACCCCAACGCTGGTCATCGCTGGCTCTGGGGATGGCCTGCTGAATGCGAACCTGCAGGACTATCAGCGCTTACCGAATGCGGACCTTGCCGTGTTGTCACGCGTCGGCCATGAAGTTGCCGTTCACGCCCCCGAGGCAGTCGCTGAGGCCATCGACAAATTCATGATTTATGGGCCCACTGCGCCAAAACAAACCTCGGCGTAATAATCAGACTACAGGCCTTAAAGCCTGAATCTGTCATAAAAAGGTTTGCGTCCTAGATCAGGACGAGATGATTGGGCAACTCATTTTTGGCAGTGGTGATCGGAAATGTCACAGCAAGCTCTGTGCCCACCGCTTGCAAGCACTGATCAAAGCCGTCGTAGATTTCCCCTCGCCCGACCTTTTGCGTAAACCGCTGCACAACCAAAGCCCAGGTTTCGTTTGGGATCTGTGCCGCCACGCCCCGGTCGGTGAGAATCTCGACATAACGCTCGAGTTCCGATACGAAAATCAAAACCCCGAGCCCGCCTTCGGTGTGATGCAAATTGTTCTCAAGGAATTGCCTGCGCGCAAGATTGCTCGCTCGCCAATGCCGCACACGCTTGGGAATCAAGCGCCGGAGTAAGATCGGGCTGCGCAAGAGCAGCGCGAGCACCCCAAACAAACTGACTTGAATCAAGAGAATTTCGGACAATACCAACCAATGCGGTAACAGCAGCAGCGCGGAGGGTGCAATCACGCCCGCCATTGCTGCCCAGAGCGTTGGTATGTAGTAGTAGTCATCGGCTTGCTTTGCTAGCACCGTCACGATCTCCGCATCGGTCGCCTTTTCGATCTCGGTAATTTGATCCGCAATGGCCGCCAGTTGTGTCTTCGTCAATAATCCGCTCATCCCCAACCTCCGCTCGCGCCGCCGCCACCAAAACCGCCGCCACC
>JABGTE010000165.1 GCA_018647445.1 Gammaproteobacteria bacterium | reverse complement strand
GCAAAGTGCTCGAGCAATTAAACCAAAATGGATTTCTTCAAGCCGCATATATGGCAATCGCTTCTATGTCTAGGCTGAGAACGATCATTGAGGCCAAAAACAGACAAATTAGCGACCTGGCATCATCTCGTTAAATGGACGTTAGGCAGATACCGCAAATCGACAAAACCGCCTTTGAATCGATAGCTTTGGATTCGACAGCGCCTTTGGTCGTCAGGGGGCTCGTCGAAGCTTGGCCTGCAGTCCAAGCGGGTTTGGATTCTGATACCGCCTTTTTAAACTATCTATCTGGTTTTGATTCGGGCAACGCCTTTACGGCAATGAAGCTCGATAAAACCCAAAGAGGAAGAGTTTTTTATAATGAGGACCTAACTGCCCTTAATTTCAGCTACGAGCGGATCAATTTTGATGCCTTCCGGTCCGAACTTGAACAAGCTGCGGAGAGTGGGAACACTTGGTATGCTGGCTCCATCAACTTGGAGCACTGGTTCCCAGGTTTTGACCAAAGCAATGATCTGTCGATTCACAGAGACGAACTCAAGAGCATTTGGATTGGAAATCAAACCCGCATAGCCCCTCATTTTGATTTTCCAGCAAACCTTGCCTGCAATATTCATGGTGAACGGCGCGTCACCCTTTACCCACCAGAACAACTTGAAAACCTTTACATCGGTCCCTTGGATTTCACGCCCGCTGGACAGCCAATTAGTCTGGTTGACAGCCTAGCGCCTGATTACGAGCGATCCCCCCGGTTTAAACTTGCAGAAGAAGCGGCATTGACCGCAACATTACAGCCTGGCGACGCCATCGTAATACCGTCAATGTGGTGGCATCAGATCGAGGCAACAGCCGCGCTAAATGTTTTAGTCAATTATTGGTGGCGGGATAGCCCGAGCTATCATGGATCTCCGCTCAGCGCTCTGCAGCATGCATTACTGGGTTTTAGAGACCTTCCTCAGAATCAAAGAGCTGTATGGCGCAATTTGATCGAGTACTACGTTTTTAATGAAGATGACGCCGCACACTCGCACATTCCTGCTAACAGCCAGGGTGTTTTAAAACCTTTAACAGAAACCACGGCCAGCGAGCTGCGGAAGACAATTCAAGCACATTTAAAATAACCCTATCGGCCAATGAAAGAAACCTTATGAAAAAACAGAATGTAATCATTGTCGGCGGCGGCACAGCTGGCTGGATGTGCGCTGCAGCGTTGTCCAAGCTTATCGGCAATCGACTGAACATCACACTCGTTGAGTCCGAGCAAATAGGGACCATCGGCGTTGGTGAGGCAACTGTGCCCACATTTTTAACGCTTCATCGCCTTTTGAAGATCGATGAAGCCGATTTTTTATCCAAAGTTCAAGGCACCATCAAACTGGGTATTTCTTTCGAAAATTGGCGGCAGATAGGACATCAATACATACATTCATTTGGCTTCACTGGCCAAGGGTGTTGGGCTGCGGGCTTCCAGCACTTTTGGCTTAAGGGCAAGCAGTTGGGCCTGAGCGAAGATTACGGCGACTACACGCCCGAACTTAAGGCTGCCAAGGAAAACAAATTTGGCTTCTTGAAAGAAGCCCCCCTGCACTACGCCTATCATATCGATGCGGGTCGCTATGCAACTTTTTTACGGCAGCTCGCTGAGCGCGAAGGTGTCACCCGCATTGAGGGGGTTGTGCAAGAGGTCCGTCAGCGCGAGGATGGCGCGATCAAAAACATCGGGCTCGAATCTGGCCAGGTTATCGAAGGCGATTTTTTTGTCGATTGCACCGGTTTTGCTGGCCTACTGATTGAGAAAACGCTCAAGACTGAATTTGAGCCTTGGCAGCACTGGCTACCTTGTGATCGAGCGATCGCCGTACAAACAGCAGCCACTGAAGCGCCGATACCCTATACCCGATCAATCGCCCACGGCTTTGGGTGGCAATGGCGGATTCCGCTGCAAGAAAGGGTTGGCAATGGACTTGTTTTTAGCAGCAAGCACGTTAGCGAGGACGAAGCCCTAGCAACGTTGATGAGCAACCTGTCTGGAGAAACTCTAATTGAGCCGCGGCTCATTCGGTTTAAAACAGGGCAAAGGCACCAACACTGGCGACACAACTGCGTTGCCATCGGACTCTCAGCAGGTTTCTTAGAGCCGCTGGAATCGACCAGCATTCATCTCATCCAACGGGCGATCATTCGACTGATGCAGCTGTTCCCGCATGACGGCGACCAGGAATCAGAGCGAGATGAATTTAATCGACAAATGCGCGAGGAGTTTGAGCTTGTAAGAGACTTTATCATCCTGCACTACCATGCAACGGAAAGAGACGACACCCCCTTCTGGCGGCACGTTTCAAGTATGGCCATACCTGAAACCTTGAAGCAAAAAATCCAATTGTTCAGGCAAACCGGCAATATCTTTCAAAATGTTGCCGATGTCTTTGGCGAAAACAGCTGGAGTCAGGTTATGCTCGGCCAAGGAATCATGCCTGCGGCTTACCACCCGATCGTCGACATGATGGATGATACGGAGTTGGCAGATTTTCTCCGACACCATCAACAGCGAGTTGACCGAATTGTTTCTAGCCTTCCCGCTCACGAGACATTTTTGCGGCAATACTGTTCAAGTCGCTGAGCCACAAATACCTACTGCACCAAGAACACCCTAGCTAATATGGGACCTAACCGCCTCTGATCAATCAACTTGCGGGTTCACCCTCATTGGCGGATAGTTGATTGTCTTTGCGCTAGCCAACCAGTGAACAAAAAAAAACGGCCGAAGCCGTTTTTTTATTCACGAGACCTTATTCAAAATACCAGTTATCGAAATAGATCGTGCCGCTACCATCGACTTTAAACTGATCTACCTGCGTTAAGTCGACGCCATCGAACGTTGTCAAAGGAATATCCACGCTCACCCACTGCCTTTTCGTATCCGTCTCAAAGGTAAAGGCAACCTCGACTGCATCACCGCCTGTGACAGCGCCACTGTTAATCAAGAAGAATCGTAACGCATCTGAATCAGCCGTCCAAAAGTCGATATGCAGGTTTGTGTATCCAGAAACATCGATTGCAGGGGACAGAATCGTGCCTTGATAATTCAAATTGGCGTATTTCAAAACACTCTCGCCAGCTATCGTCTCGACGGAAACTGCGGTCGCCTGACCCCAATTAGGATTCACGTCTGTTCCTGCCACATCTTCAAAGTTGTCACTGAAGATTGACAAAACGCTTCCAGCCTCAGCGGTTGGCGCACTGGCTACTGCACTCGGTGCCGTTGCACACGCTTTGCAAAAATACCAATTATCAAAGAAGATCGTACCGGAACCGTCGACTTTAAACTGATCAACCTGGGTTAGATCAACCCCATCGAACGCTGTCAAAGGAATATCCACGCTAACCCACTGCCCTTTGGTGCTCGTGTCGAAAGTGTATGGCACTTCGATGGGATCGCCGCCAGTAATACCACCACTGTTTATTAGGAAAAATCTCAAGGCTTCTGCATCGGCTGTCCAAAAGTCGATGTGCAGCGTCTCGTACTCAGAAACATCAAGCGCTGGACTCAAAATTGTCCCTTGATAATTCAAACCCGCGTACTTCAGAACGCTTTCGCCCGCAATGGTTTCTGCCGATACGATGGTTGCCTGGCCCCAGTTCGGATTCGTATCCGTGCCAGAGACATTCTCATAGGCATCACTAAACACTGAGATTACATTTTCGGCTGGAACCGCCGGCGCACTTGCGGTTGTTACAGGACTGCTTCCGCAACCACCATCGCACGTAAAGTACCAGTTATCAAAATAGATCGTACCACTACCATCGACCTTGAACTGATCTACCTGCGTAAGGTCGACCCCGTCGAACGTTGCCAAAGGAATATCGACACTGACCCACGCCCCTTTCGTACTGGTGTCGAAGGTATAGGCCACTTCAACCCCATCGCCGCCAGTGACAGCGCTGCTGTTGATCAAGAAGAATCTTAACGATTCGGAATCCGCTGTCCAAAAATCAATGTGCAATATGTCATAACCTGAGACATCCAAAGCTGGCGTAAGAATCGTGCCCTGGTAATTAAGGTCAGCATATTTAAGGACACTCTCACCCGCAATGGATTCTACCGATACTACAGTTGCTTGGCCCCAATTCGGATTGACATCTGTGCCGGATACGTCGGTGTAACTATCACTGAAGATCGAAACTACGGAGGCTGCATCTGCACTTGGTGCACCCGCAACAGTCGTCGGTGCTGATGCTGGCGCATCGCAATTGCTGCAGAAATACCAATTATCAAAGAAGATCGTGCCGCTACCGTCGACTTTAAACTGATCGACCTGCGTTAAATCAACGCCATCAAACGTTGTCAGAGGAATATCGACACTTACCCACGCCCCTTTCGTGCTTGTGTCAAAGGTGTATGCCACCTCAACGGCATCACCGCCAGTAACAGCGCCGCTGTTGATCAAGAAGAACCTTACGCTTTCTGCATTCGTTGTCCAAAAATCTATGTGCAGCGTATCGTAGCTAGAAACATCTAGCGCAGGGCTTAGAATCGTTCCTTGGTAGTTCAACCCGGCGTATTTAAGAACACTCTCACCGGCAACTGTTTCCGCCGAAACAACGGTTTGCTGCCCCCAATTTGGATTAACATCTGTTCCAGCGACATCAGTGTAGCTGTCACTGAAAATCGACAATACGGACTCCGCAGCGACTGTCGGCGCATCAGCAACGGTCGTAGGAGCCGTCGGACCGGCGGCGGTTACGCCACCATGCGTTATGTCATCCCAGTAGAAACTAACGGCAGAACCACTTCCTGCCGTGCCGAAGTCATAAAACACAACGAACTTCCCGTAAGCAGCAAACGGGTCGATTGCGCCTGCGGCTGGCGCACTGAAATCGAAGTAAAGCGTTTGCCATGCCCCGGCCTCTGTTGTCGTTGCATCCGCTTCAACAAATACAGAGCCGTCATTGGCGACTTCGAGCTTGAGTTTCACGGTCTTACCCGCCGCAGGACTCCAAAAACGCAAAGAAACGATCGGGTCTGCTGGCGTCAGGCTTAATGTAAATTCTGGCGCTGCTTCGCTACCCGCCACG
>JABGTE010000227.1 GCA_018647445.1 Gammaproteobacteria bacterium | reverse complement strand
GTGTTTGAGGCGAGTTGGGGGGTCAGCATCGGAGCGGAGCCCGGCTTGCGGATCCCGAACATGCTTGATGGCGCCATTTCTGGTACTTACAAAGGGCTCTACTGTCAGGGGGAGGATATTGCGCAGTCCGATCCGAATACGCATCACGTGGAAGCGGCGCTGCGAAATCTTGATTGTTTAATTGTCCAAGATATTTTCCTGAACGAGACCGCAAAATATGCGCACGTGTTCTTCCCAGGGGCATCCTTTTTGGAAAAAGATGGCACCTTTACCAATGCAGAGCGTCGCATTTCACCAGTCCGAAGGGTTATGCAGCCGCTCAGCGGCAAGGCGGATTGGGAAGCCACGATGGCATTTTCGAATGCGCTGGGTTATCCGATGGCTTATCAACACCCATCAGAGATCATGGCTGAAATTGCCTCACTGACGCCAACCTTTAGCGGTGTGAGTTACCAAAGGCTCGATCAGGAAGGCTCGCTACAGTGGCCCTGCAACGACGCCGCGCCGAGTGGTACGCCCACCATGCATGTCGATCAGTTTGTTCGAGGCAAAGGCTATTTTGAGCGAACCGAGTTTATTGAGACCGAGGAAAAAGTGAATCGTCGATTCCCGTTTCTCTTGACCACAGGCCGGATATTGTCGCAATACAATGTAGGTGCGCAGACTCGGCGCACTGCCAATATTGGATGGCATGAGCAAGACCTGCTCGAAATTCATCCGCACGATGCAGAAAATCTAGGGATCAATGATTTGGATGCGGTTCAGGTTGCGAGTCGGGCTGGCGAGACAGTGCTAACGGCGTTGATTACGGATCGCGTCCAACCTGGGGTGGTGTACACCACCTTTCATCATCCTGAAAGTGGGGCCAACGTGGTGACCACGGATAACTCAGATTGGGCGACGAATTGCCCAGAATATAAAGTTACGGCCGTGCACCTTAAAAAAGTTGAACGGCCCTCCGATTGGCAGACTGAGCATCGCGCTTTTACTGAAACGCAAGTCAGCTTGTTGACCCAAGCGGCAAAACGGGCCTTTGATGAAACTGCTTGAGCAGGGTGCAGCTCATCGCCCGATCCTAGAGTGGCCATCACTGAATGGTTCGGATCAGGTCGATGCGATTGCCGAAGAGATGCCTGTTGCTTTGATTTATAACGGTCTGTCTCAGGCTGTGATGATGGCCAGTCCGGTTAATCTGGCGGCGTTTGGTTTGGGGTTTTCCTTATCTGAAGGCATCATTGATGGTCCTGAGCAGCTATATGGCATCGATGTAACGCTTAGCGAGGCGAGTGCTGAGGTCGCCTTGGAGATTGCGACACGCCAGTTTGAGCGACTGAAACAGATGCGGCGGACCTTAACGGGACGGTCGGGTTGTGGCTTGTGCGGCAAGGAGTCATTGGATCAAATTCGTCTGGCGATGCCGCCAGTATCGGGGTCTTTTACAGTCACACACAGCGCGATCCAGCGTGCAACAACAAACCTTGCTCGCCATCAGCCGCTCCAGGGGCTGACCGGCGCAGTGCATGGCGCCGCTTGGTGCGCTTTGGATGGCAGCATCATGAGGGTTTGCGAGGATGTTGGACGACACAATGCCTTGGATAAATTGATCGGTAGCCTTTGGCGCGAGAATTGTCTGCAGGGTCCCGGGTTTTTATTAATGTCGAGCCGCGCCAGTTATGAAATTGTCCAGAAAGCCGCCAAGGCGGGCATTGCTGTGGTTGCAACCTTATCAGCGCCAACCTCGATGGCGATTGATTTGGCCGCTGCAGCGGGGATGACATTGATTGGGTTTGCACGAGAAAGCCGCCATTTGGCTTACAGTCATGCTCACCGATTAACGAACTAAGTGTTCTGAGTGAAGTACTGATGGATCAAGAACTAACGCACCTTATAAAGATGACAAATCAAATTGCTGCGCATTGCGCGCCGGGCGAGCCTTCAAGTGTGGCCGCAGACCGTGCGGCAAATCACCTAACCCGATTTTGGGCGCCGTCGATGAGGTTTCAAATTAAGGGCTACCTGCTCGAAGACGGGAGTCTCTTGGACGATATCGCGAAGGACGCTGTAAGCCGATTAGCGTAATGCGGGCGGCAATCGAATGGACTGGGGAATTAACGTCTTTGTTCGGCAAAACGTGCTAAACGCTTAAGCTTTTATTTTATCGGACGCGCCCTGCCATTGTCCTTAGGACCCGTGTGAACGACTCTCGACAAAAGGGCGCTAGGCCGGGGCCGCCAAGCCTTAAGAAGTCTCGTTAAAAGAGTCCTTCGACGTCGCCGAGGTCATTCAGCCGGATATTGTTCGCAGCGGGCCGACTGGGTAAGCCCGGCATGGTCATAACATCGCCACAAATCACCACGATAAAACCAGCGCCGTTGGCCAAACGAACCTCTCGGATCGGCACCGAGTGATGGTTGGGTGCCCCCCGTAAATTGGGATCGGTTGAAAAACTATATTGCGTTTTCGCCATGCAAATTGGGAAATGGCCGTACCGTGCCTGTAAGGCTTTAATTTGGTTGCGCACTTTTTGATCGGCAATGATTTCGTCCGCCCCATAGAGGTTTTGGGCAATGCTTTCGATCTTATCCCAGAGCGGTAAGCCGTCTTCATACAGCGTTCGAAATTGCGAATGGCTGGCGTCACTTAAGCCAACGACCGCGTGAGCGAGTGCTTCAGCGCCCGCGCTGCCCTGAGACCAGTGCTGGCAATCGATCGCCTCGACATTCAGTGCGTCACAATGGCGTCGGATCTCATCGATCTCTGACTGTTCGTCATCGTCAAATCGATTAATGGCTACGACAACCGGTAATCCAAAGTGGCCCATGTTGCGGACATGACGTGCAAGGTTTGCACAACCTTTGCCCACTGCCTGAACATTTTCGCCTTTCAGATTGTTCTTTTTAATGCCGCCATGCATTTTCAATGCGCGAACGGTCGCAACGATGACTGCGGCAGAGGGTTCAAGACCGGCCTTCCTGCATTTAATATTAAAGAATTTTTCTGCGCCCAATTCTGCACCAAAGCCGGCCTCGGTTACGACGAAGTCGCCTAAGCTTAACGCGGTTTTCGTTGCAATGACGGAATTGCAACCGTGGGCAATATTGGCGAATGGGCCGCCATGAATCAAAGCCGGATTGTTCTCAAGGGTTTGCACGAGATTCGGCTTGAAGGCATCCTTGAGTAGAACCGACATGGCGCCATTGGCTTCAAGGTCACTCGCGTGAACCGGTTCGCCCTTAAAATTTTGACCAATGACGATATTCCCTAGATTCTTCTGTAATTCCTCTAACGTGTTCGAAAGACAAAAGATGGCCATGATTTCTGAGGCGACGGTAATGTCAAACCCGGACTCCCTCGGCACGCCATTACTTGCGCCCCCAAGGCCGATATTAATATTGCGCAGCGCTCGCTCGTTCATGTCCATGACCCGTCGCCACTCGATCCGACGCGGGTCGATACCGAGCGCATTACCCCAATGAATATGATTATCGATTAAAGCTGAAAGAAGATTATGGGCGGCGCCAATGGCATGGAAGTCGCCCGTAAAATGCAGATTAATGTCTTCCATCGGCACCACTTGAGAATAACCGCCGCCAGCGGCGCCACCCTTCATGCCGAAGCAAGGGCCAAGGCTCGGCTCGCGCAGGCAAATCACCGCTTTTTTGCCGATTCGATTGAGCGCGTCCCCGAGCCCGATGGTCGTTGTGGTTTTACCTTCACCTGCTGGGGTCGGTGAAACCGCCGTTACCAAGATTAATTTCCCGGGTGTTTTGTCTTGTTGCGTCGCAATAAAGGCGTAGTCGATCTTGGCCTTGTCATGACCATAGGGCAGAAGCGCGGCTTCCGGAATACCCAAGCGTTGGCCAATGGTTGTGATTGGATCTAAGCGCGCTTCTCGAGCGATTTGGATATCAGTTCCTTGCATGGGCATGTCCTATCGGTTGTCGTAATCCTCAGCTTAAAACGAAACGTTTAAGGCTGATGATACGAGGAAACTCATTATTGGGGAATGTCTATCGCGGGCCTAGTCCACGGCGGTTAAGCCCCAAGATAAAGGTGTTTTAAGGTCTGTACTAGAGGCCCACAGCAGGGGTAAAAAACCGGATGTGGTGGTCATTTGTTGCGGCATCGGTTCGTAGCCTGCATTGATCACTCGCTTTAGGCGACTCGGGTTTTTGAGGGAGCAGGTCGGCACCATGGTTTACTTCTTCGCGTCGGCTGGACTTTTTCGGCGGGCCGTTAACTAAATCCGTTTTGTAAGAGCCATTGCAGTGGGTGCCGCGATGAGTTGTTTCTGCGCGGGCCAGTGTGCCAATCACTTCGGCATGACGGTTAGGGGGCGCCAGTAGGGCCTTTCGGGAGGCGGGCTTTCGGTTGATCGACTAAAGGCAATTGCGTTCCTGCGAACCGCTATGAATCAAAAGTCGATCAAGTTGCGGTCTGCTTTGAAACAGAATCAAGCGGCGTGTTGTGCCGCCTCCGGCGCAAGGGACGCAATCATTTCATCTCGATCCGGGCCAGGTACAACACGGGCTTTTTTATTTTCTGCGCCATAACGGATGAGTGTCCAAAAGATCAACGCTTGGGTCCCAATGTCTTTTAAAAAGGCGCCGGGTAGCTCCATGAGGTTGAACGTTCGAAATGCGCCGCGAAACACGCGTAAATGGATCTGGGTAGATCTCGTGAGGGCATCGCCATAGGCAATGGCGAAACGTTTCTTTAAGGTGAGGGCCGCCGGGGCGCTGGATGCGGTGAGAATCGTTTGGGCGCGCTTAATCCCGGTTCGATCTTCATCAAGACTGGCTTGCCAAATTGGCCGTAACTGTTTGCGGGTTTCCTCGGCGAACTGTGTGGCTGCGCTCACGGGGTCTTGGTCTTGGGACAAAACGTCCGTCAGAATCTTGCTATGAATGGCGCCGGTACTGCAGCCCCGACCATAGAGCGGATTGGTTCGCACAGACGAATCACCCACCGCGTAATAATTTAATAACAGGGGCTGATTGTCATGACTGAAATCGTGCCAAACCGCCTTAATATTGCCCATCCCAAACGACGGCGTGGTGGCAACGGCTTGATCCGCCCCAAGCCAGGGTTGCAAACCTGGGATCGCTGAACAAATTTGATCAAATGTGGCATCGTCCTTAACAGCGTCATGCAAAATATTATCGTCACAAGGCACGCACAGGATCACGGCAAAGTGCCCGCCAGAACCTGGGAAAACGCCGTATTTCAAATAACCTAAGTCGCCGGCAGAGCGAGTCTTCCCGTCTCGTTTGGGTTCATCAATGCCGGGCTTAAATTGATAATGCCGAGTGTAATAAACAATGCCTGCATCATGGGACTCGGTCTCGATGGCAAGGCCCGTCTGTTGAAACCAGCGTTTAAAGGGGCTGCCTCGGCCGGCCGCGTCGATCACGATATCGGCATTGATATTTGAAGGTTGCGCGTTGGCAGCCCTAGCCTGAACCGTTAGGCCGGTGATCTGCATTTGGGTACCGACCATCTCGGTCACCATGGCGTTGACCCGTATCCCAGATGCAATGGTGAGGTTGGGCTGTTGTAGTGCGTAGCGCCTCAGAACCATTTCCATGGTGGCGCGACGACACATCAGCAGCCAAAGTGCCTCATCTTCCGGCGCCGGCGTATAGCGTTGACTGAGTTCCGGTGGCAGCATTTCTTGGAAGGTAACTTTCCGAGCCCCTGCCTGCCAAAAATTTTCGATGAGGTCCGGAAACTGCTCGGTTAGCAAATTGCTCATGGCGGCTAGAAAAGCGTGGGGATGACGAAATTGAGAAGCACCGCGTCTGAGCCATTCGAAAAAAATTTCGTCCGGATCACCATCGGGTAAGGGGTCATCGCGCTCGTAAACGGTTACCTTGTGGCCCTGTTTAGCAAGACCTAATGCCGTGCAGAGACCACAGATGCCAGCACCGACAATGGCGATTTGTTTTGAAGTGGGGGACGCTGGCATGGCTTTGAACCTCTTTGGCTGGTTGTGGGCGGTTGCTCAGGCCGACATTGAACTGCTTCGGCAGTCTAGCAAAAATATTCGATTAGGTGGATGTTGCGGTGACGGTAGCGCAGTCGTGCCACGCGCGCCGCATCCATGCGCGAGTGGCCTTGTTTTGGCTTTGATCAATAATCAGAAGCGCCGTATCTGGCGCAGGCAGGCGCAAGATATAGCGCCGATTCTTGAATGTTAATCACCTGCACAGGGCCTTAGCGTTAGACAATTTGACCGGTTCGAGCCTGGGTATAACCCCCCGATTCTTCAAAGGCAACAGCACCTCCGATTAAGACATGGGAGACGCCAATCGCATCGCGGGTGTAGCGGTAACCATCTCCTGGCACATCTTGAACATAATACTCGGCGCCACGATCGATTGTCTCAGGATCAAAGATCGTGATATCGGCGATAAAGCCCGGTGCAAGTTGCCCTCGATCTTGGATACCCCAAATCGCAGCAGGCTCAGCGGTAATTTTTCTGATGGCTGTTTCAATGCTGAGGCTTTCGCTGTCTCGGACAAACTTTGAAAACAAGTAGCCCGTGTCACCATAGGTTGAAAAGGAGAGGATGTGCGCGCCACCGTCACTGGCGCCGATCATGACGTTCGGGTGCTTAAGTAATTCTCCGACAGCCGGGACGTTATTATGACCCATGCTCGCCGCAAGAAAATGCGCGTCTAAATCCTCCTCTAGAGACAGATCGATCATGACATCTATCGGCGTGTTGCCGCGTGCATTGGCGATCTCAGCGAGGGTTTTTCCGATTAACTTGGCATTGGCATCGCTCTGGACGCGCCGCACGACCAAGGCCGACCACAATGGCATCATGGGCCCGGCTTCTTGGGTGAGCGCAGCCCGCTGGGCTGGATCGTTGAGGGCTGCGAGGACATCGGCTTTGGTGCCAAACCGGATGAGGGCATACCAGGTTGGCAGGCGCATAAATAACAAACTCGGCACCTCCAAAGAAAAACTGATGTCGATTGGACGAGTCTGAACTTGTGGCCAGACCCTTGCGCCGCGCGCCATCTGTTCGTCGACTCGGGCCATGATGGCTGCGACGCCGTCGGCATTGTCGTCGTTTAAGAACAAAGGCGACAAGGTCGTTGTGATGTCATGCTTGAGACTGAGATCGGCAAGTTGATCGACTCGCGCAAGGGTCAAGTCGATGTCATAAAATTCATGAACAACTTGAAGTAATTTTTTGGTTTCGCCTAAAACGGCACACAAGGCATTAAGTTCCTCGGTGCTAGCCCAGCGGCTCGGCACAGGTTGTAAGCGTTCGTCCATGTCGACGAAACTCGTGGAAAGACCCACCGCGCCAGCGCTGATACAGTCTTTTAATAGCGCGCACATTTTGTCGACCTCGCCTGAATCAGCAATCCTAGTCATCGCCGCGTCGCCCATGACCCAAAGCCGAAGGAGGCTGTGGCCCGCCAAGGGGGCAACGTTGATACTCAGATCTTTTTTGATTCGAGTAATGTATTCCTCAAAGCTTTCCCAATCCCAGGTAACCCCTTCGGAAAAGGCTTTATGAGGCATCTCCTCAATTTGGTTGAACATGCCAACGAGCTTCATCCGGTGTTCCGCTTTGAGCGGGGCCAGGGATAAGGAGCAGTTACCCGGCACAATGGTGGTGACGCCGTGTTCGATGGCGGGCTTTGCGGCCCCATCCCAAAGAAGCTGTGCATCAAAATGTGTATGGGGGTCGATAAAACCCGGACTGACGATTTTACCTGAGGCATCAATCTCGGTTTGGGCCGACTCTGTGAGCGTACCGATGGCTGTTATGCGACTGCCAGTTATGCCAATATCTGCAGAAAACAGGGGGTTGCCAGAGCCATCAGCAATCGTGCCGTTTCGTATGATTAAGTCCATTTTGATGCTCCTGGCATAATGTTTTTTTGAAGTTTCATGTTGGCTATGGGCCGTTGAAAGAATCGGTTAAGGCGTCTCGAATATGAGTCCAATCTTGGCCCACAAGCTCCTCGATTGCCGTGGCTGCACAACGGGTCATTAATCGATCGCAGGTTTTGGGATCCAACGGGATCTGGGACTCACCGCCATTATCAAACGATAACGTCACAAGCAGTTCAGCGTGACCTTCGTGCGCTGCACCGAGCCGCACCATTGAGATGGTCGCTGTCAACCTAAGGTCTCCACCGCTTGCGTGTGAGGCGGCTCTAAAAAAAGAATGTCGCTTGGTAAAATCGGATTGGACGAATTTCGGCTCGGGTCATTGTCAGGATTCACGACTCTGCGGGCAAAAATGTGGAGATTCCAGCTTTGAAGCTGAGCCACAGCGTGGTCTCGGTCGAGTGTCGGTAAATGTTGCTCGGCGACGGTTTCCCAGGTGGCATTGAGCGCCGGGGTGATCGATTTTCTTAAGATTTTCAACGCGTTTCTTTCCTGGGTGTGACCATAACGGGTCTTCTTTGTAGCGAAATTAAGGCCGGGATGCAACTACGTCCGCGGTCGTTCATCTTGCTATGATGAACGCTAAATCTAGCAGGTCGGTTAGGTAGAAGTAATGAGCACGGGTTGTTGTGAAGAATTGATAGATGTTGGTCGCCTCGCCGTTCGCCAGCGCCGAGTCTTAATCTGGGTGATGCTGATCAACCTGGCGACTTTTGTGATGATGGTTGCTGGGTCCGTGATGAGTGGGTCCTCCGCATTGCTCTCCGGCACGCTTGATAATTTTGGAGATGCGTTGGCCTATATGGTGAGTTTGGCGGTTGTTGGCGCGAGTGTGCAGGTCAAAGCCAAGGCAGCTATGTTTAAAAGTGTTCTCATTGGGTTTGCGGCGGTCGCGGTTTTGATGCAACTCATCTTGAAGGGCTTGAATCCAGAGGTGCCTATTGTTGAGACCATGGGGATTGCGGCGGTATTAAATTTGGTGGCAAACAGTTTTTGTCTGATGTTGCTGACGCCTCATCGCTCAGATGACGTCAATATGGCGTCGGTTTGGGAATGTTCCCGTAATGATGTGTTGGAGGGTTTTGGGGTGATTGTGACCGCGGTCTTAGTGTATTGGACCGGTTCGGCGTACCCAGACCTTATCGTCGCGGTGTTTTTGCTGGCGCTCTTTACTCGGTCGGCTGTCTCGATGGGGCGAACCGCTTGGCGCGCCATGCAAGTGGCCTAGATTACTTTAGGTGGGCTAGAGCCTTAGGGGTTGTCTTCCAATCCAAAGAGTTGTGGCATAAGCCAACAGGGTTTGCTGATCGTCGAATAAGGCAGAGCCCGCGAGGTGCTTTTTACCCGCGATTTCGATGGTCCATGCGGTGATTTGCAGTTGGCTGCCGGCCCTTGGGGCGGTGATTACTTTGGCCGTCATGCGGCCCAGTAGGCCGGTGCGAATACCTTCTGCCAAAAAAGCATACTGTCCAGGGCAATCCAGTGCGGTCCAGAGGAAGGCATGTGGGAGATTTCCTGCGTCGTCCCCCCATTCGGTTTTAGTTTCCCAGATGGCTGATACTTGACGACCAACCGGGGCGACGAAAATTTTTAGCCCTTCAGCGTGCTCGGGACCACAACAAAAACAGATCGGATGAAAACCTTGCTGGCCTGGTAAAAGCGGATTGATGTTGGGCATCAATGCAGCGGATTTAGATTCTGCTGCTAGGGTTTGAGTCCAGTCGGGTGGGTTGGGGACCGCTAAGGGGTGCTGCACGGCCCGGACTTCGGCAATCAATGTATCGTTGTCTTGGATGCGGCAGTTGCTCGGGCTATCTTGGTCGAACAAGACCGACATCGATTGATCGAGTGGAATAGGCGACCGCAGCGTTACTTCAGCACTTTCGTCAGCATTGAGATCGACGAAGGCTGCAAATCGACCGCTGACGTAGCCGCCATGTCCCGAGGTAGGCGGGCCACGAAATCGTTCCAAAATAGTGATCCGGGTATTATTCGTGGTGCTCTGGCTCATGGTGGACTATCTTATCAATTGGTGGATTGGCTCACAGGAGGTTGGTAATGCGCGTTGACAGTTTATGGATTTATCCAATTAAGGGTTGTCGAGGTCAAGCACTTGATGTGGCCAATTTTAGCATAGAGGGTTTTGAGGGCGATCGACAATTTGTCTTGACCGACAGCGGGGTGCCGCAAAGTCAAAAAAGTCTACGCGCGTTGAAAGATCTGTCTGCAACCTGGCAAGCAGGGCAGTTAACGCTGACTTTCAGAGGCGGGAAGCCCTTTCAAGTGCCCTTTGACGAATCCCGAGAAAAAGAGCCGATGACGTTGATCGGTAGAGCCATCGGGGTTATTGATCTCGGAGAACCCGTTGCGCGTTGGCTCACTGAGATGTTCGGCAAACCGTTGCGCTTGGTTAAAGCGGCGGCAGGCGAGGCCATATCGATTCCCTTGCCGGTATTTGCGCGTCTTGAAGGCACGGTGCAATCAAAAACGGTGGATGTCGCGCCGCTTCTGTTAACGAATCAAGCATCGCTTGATGATTTAAATCGGCGACTGGAAGCGACGGTACCCATGGACCGATTTCGAGCCAATATTGTGGTCTCAGGACTCCCGGCCTATGCCGAAGACGATCTCGATGCGCTGAGCGTCGGTGGTGTGACCTTTGAAGCCGTGACCGCTTGTGAGCGGTGCGCTGTGACGACTTTTGATCAAGCACCAGAGGGTTCAACTGATCTGGCCAGTAAGGAGCCGTTACGGACTTTGAGCCGCTATCGCCGGCGTAACAACGGTTATGCCGGCGGCGTCATGTTTGGTACCTATGTTGCGCCGCTCAAACTTGGTCGAATCAGTGTTGGCGATCACCTTACTTGAGGCGCAACGTCAGAGACGCCAATACCAGAGACGCTTAAAGTGATTAAAACGATCGCGGCATCTTCAGGACATGCTCGCCGATGAAGCTCAAAATCAAATTGGTTGAGATCGGCGCGATTTGGTAAAGACGGGTTTCTCGAAACTTGCGTTCGATATGGTATTCCTTTGCAAAGGCAAAGCCGCCGTGGGTTTGCATACAGACATCCCCCGCTCGCCAAGACGCCTCCGACGCCAGCATTTTCGCCATATTAGCTTCAGCGCCGCAAGCCTCGCCAGCGTCAAAAAGGTGTGCCGCCTTCTCGACCATTAACCACGCAGCTTCAACCTCTGTGTAACACCGTGCAATTGGGAACTGCACACCTTGGTTTTGGCCAATTGGTCGATCGAAGACCACCCGGTCGGTCGCATAGCGGCTTGCTTTATCAATGAAGTATCGGCCATCGCCGACACATTCTGCAGCAATTAAAATGCGTTCTGCATTCATACCATCGAGAATGACTTTGAAGCCTTGGCCCTCAACACCGAGGAGGTTTTCGCGCGGGATCTTTAAATCATCAAAGAACAATTCGCAGGAATGGTGATTGATCATGGAATCAATGGGCCGGATCTCGAGGCCATTACCGACGGCTTTACCGACATCAACGATAAAGGCGGATAAACCTTCAGTCTTTTTGTTGGTTTCCTCTTTCGGGGTCGTACGCGCAAGGAGCACCATTAAATCTGAATGCTCAATTCGGCTAATCCAGACCTTCTGCCCATTGACCACATAATGATCGCCATCCAGTCTGGCGGTCGTTTTTAAGCTCGTGGTATCGGTGCCGGTTGTCGGCTCAGTGACCCCAAAGCTTTGCAGCCGCAATTCACCAGCCGCAATTTTCGGTAAATAATGCTGTTTTTGTGCTTCACTGCCATGCCTCAACACTGAACCCATGACGTACATCTGCGCATGACACGCGCCCGCATGAGCCCCGGACCGACAGACTTCCTCCATGATGATGGATGCCTCATATACGCCAAGTCCGGACCCGCCATAGGCCTCCGGGATCAAAACGGTGAGGAATCCGCTGTCGGTGAGGGCTTGAACGAATTCCGTGGGGTAGCCTCGGTCACGATCTAGATCGAGCCAATAGGATTCGCCGAATTTGGCACAGAGTTGTCTGACCGCGTGGCGGATATCAGTAATGTCGCTGGCTTCAGGCATAGGGCGTCGCTCGATGATTTTTAAGTGCCGTAACCCTACCCAAGTCTGCCTCTAGGCTCAATAAAGGATTGCTTCAGAGGATCTGGGCGCGTTGTAACGTCTCGATGCGTTGCTCAAGCGGCGGGTGACTGAGGAAGAGTTGGCTGATCCCGCTCCGAGACCCTGAGATCCCAAAGGCTGCAAATTCGCCTGGTAAATCTTGTGGCTCTTGAACCTGCTGAAGTTTTTTCAAAGCACTGATCATTTTTTGTTTGCCGGCTAAACGGGCGCCCCCTTCATCGGCCCTGAACTCCCGTCGTCGTGAAAACCAAAGCGCAATCACGGTTGCAACGCACGACAGAAAAATCTGCGCAATAATTGAGGTAACGAAATAACCGATGCCTAAACCGCGCTGGTTCTTGAGAATGAACTTATCAACAAAAAAGCCAGCGAGGCGAGATAAGAAAATGACGAAAGTATTGAGGAGACCTTGCAGCAGTGCCATGGTGATCATATCGCCATTGGCGACGTGCGCGACCTCATGCCCCAAAACGGCTTCAACCTCATCTTGGCTCATGGTGTTAAGAAGACCGGTCGAGACGGCCACCAGCGAGCGGTTGCGGGTCATGCCCGTTGCAAATGCATTGGGTTGTGGTTGTTGAAAGATGCCAACTTCTGGTGCTGTGATCCCAACCTTTTTCGCCTGGCGGTGGACAGTATCAATCAACCAGCGCTCCTGAGCGGTTCCAGGCGTGGTAATCAATTGAACGCCCATGCCGCGTTTCGCCATAAATTTTGATAAGGCGAGCGAGATAAAGGCGCCTCCGAAACCAAGGCAGGCCGCAAATGCCAATACGCCCGCGGTGTTAACACCAGTGCCGCTTTGTACGAGCCAGATATCGAGGCCAATGAGCTGAAACAAAACGCCCATAACCAGCAAAATACCAAGGTTCGCCGCGGAGAAAATAATAATTCGGAACATGTGCGTTACGCCTCTTTAATGAGTTAATTGGGCCGACTGTTGAAGAAATCAGGTCTTTTAGCTTTTGGTATGGCTTGCTTTGGCGCGTCGGTTGACATCAATGTGCGCCGGGTTAACCTGTCCTTGCAGGGCGCGTCAATTGTACGATGTTTGGCCAGAAAGGGTGCAGGCTCGTTGAGCCCGCAATGAATTCAAGCAGACCTGATCACTCGTCTTAACGATAGTGCTGATGCGTCATGTCCCAGCGCATCGATAAAAGCGTCTGGCATTTAAAAACCAGAGGTTGCTGCGAGCGGCTCTCAATCAATCACTTAATTAGCGGGGATTAGGTTTATCAAACAAGAAACATTTAAAACGCCCTTAGGTTTTTTAATGGCGGCGGTTGGCTTTGCGGTTGGTCTCGGTAATATCTGGCGGTTTCCCTATATCACTGGGGAAAACGGCGGTGCAGCGTTTGTCTTGGTGTACCTCGCCTGTGTGCTCATTATTGGACTGCCGATTGTCATGTCTGAGATTGCCCTCGGTCGACGGGGGCAAGGGGATCCGCTTCAGACCTTCGGCAGACTTGCCAAAGCCTCTGGCGCGGCGCCACTCTGGCGATGGGTGGGCGGTTTGAATCTGTTGACCGCATTTTTAATTATGGCGACCTATGCAACGGTTGCGGGCTGGGTGCTTTACTACCTTTGGTCGGCATCCAGTGGCGCTTTCTCAGCGATCGATCAGAACACGTCCAATGCATATTTCGAGGCACTGCTCGCCAGCCCTTTGACCATGTTTTTGTGGATGGCGCTCGCGATGATCCTGACTGGCATCATCATTTCAGGCGGTGTTCAAAAGGGCATCGAACGCGCTGTTCGGGTGCTCATGCCACTGCTGTTTTTACTAATGGTTGGGCTGGTCGTGTATAACGCGTTTCACCCAAGTTTTTGGGTGGGTTGGGACTATCTGTTCCAAGCAGATTTTTCAAAGATCACGCCGCAAGTCTTTTTGGCGGCCATTGGACAAGCCTTCTTTTCAATCGGCGTTGCCATGGCCGGACTCATGATTTTTGGCGCCTATCTGCCGCCCGGGCAGTCCATTGTGCGTTATGGATTCTTGATTATCGTTGCCGATACCGCCATCGCGCTTTTGGCCGGTTTAATGATTTTCCCTTTGGTCTTCCGGTACGGATTGGATCCGGCCGGGGGGGTTGGGCTCATTTTTAAAGTGTTGCCCATTGCTTTTGGCCAGCTGCCCTTGGGTGCGTTGGTCGGTGGCCTGTTTTTCTTGCTGCTGTCGGTTGCAGCGATGACCTCGATGGTCGGGTTTGTGGAACCGCTAGTGGCGACGCTTGCGCGGTTAACGGGCATGAGTCGTTTGAAAAGCACGTGTTTGATGGTGCTGTCTCTTATTTTCGTATCGCTGGTGAGTATTTTGACCTACAGCGCCTGGTCGAGTCTTCAAATTTGGGGCCGCGATTTAAACGGTTTGATCGATTTTATATCCAATCAATTGCTATTACCTGTCGGAGGATTATTGATTGCCGTTTTCGCTGGTTGGGTTCTTAAACGGGATCAGCTTGCGGCGGAGGTGGTCTTCCCGCGCGCCTGGCAGTTTCGACTTTGGTACGGGCTGCTCAAATACCCGTTGCCCTGTGTTATTTTGGTGATTCTGATCTCAGGTCTTGCAACCTGATCACGAACTTAGAATGTCGATGCCCCAAGGACAAGCGATTGCTCGTCGGGTGATCGTCCTGACATGGTTGCCGTGGCATCGGGATTTGCCTGCTGGGCCTTTGCGCTGGCCGTGCCAGCATGTTCTTCAGGCGCCCCTGCGGCGTATTCTGCTCGATTGTTTAAAATCTGAAATCTCGCCAAGTTGGTGGCCATTATTTGGGGCGATCTTGCGCCAAGCTTTGGCGCAGCACTGAGCGACTGGCGCATCACGCCCGATCAGTTCCTCTCTGGAGCTTAATGGACGTTGTGCTGACACTGAATTTGTCGGAGACTGGGTTGTCTTCGCGCAATTTGGTAGTCAATGACGGTCCATCGATTAAATTTCCCGGTCATGTTTAGCTTCGGTTTCGGGCAACTCGCAGAGGCTATTAAGAACGCAGGGTTTAATGTTTTTCTATTGTTTTATTACAATCAAGTGCTGGGGGTTTCGGCAACGCTAACATCAATCGCGCTCGCGATCGCGCTGCTGTTTGATGCGATTTCAGATCCTTTAGTAGGCTCTTTTTCGGATAAGTTACGGACCCGGTATGGGCGCCGCCATCCCCTAATATTAATGGCCGCCCTACCGTTGGGGCTGAGCTTTTATTGTTTGTTTAACCCACCCAGTATGACGTCTGATTGGGCGCACTTTATCTGGTTACTGGGTTTCGCAATCTTGGTTCGGGCTGCTTTAACGCTTTATCATGTGCCCCACCTGGCCTTAGGCGCTGAGTTGGCAGAGGACTATCACCAGCGCTCAACGTTATACGCCATGAGCACTTTTTTTGGGTTTTTGGGTGGGGCGCTATTTGTGCCCGTCTCTTACACCTTGTTTTTCCCAACAACGGACGCCTTTAACCCTGCATTGCTCAATAAAGCCGCGTATGAACCTTGGTCTTTAATGGCTGCCGGTTTGATGATCTTTGCGATTATTGTCTGCGTCATTGGGACTCGCCGAGAGATTCCGCGCTTGGTTCAGCGGGTCGATCAGGATGCCCGCCAAATGATGCGGTTATCGGCGTTAATTCAAGAATTCCGAGAAGCGTTTAATAATCGATCTTTCCGAGCCATATTTTTTGGGATGATGCTTAGCACACTGGTCTTGTCGGTTGAGGGCGTTTTCAATCCTTTTATGGGCTTCCACTTTTGGGGATTAACAACCGAGCAATTGCGCTGGATTCCATTGGCCCAGCTTGTTGGTCTGTTTCTGTCATTATCGCTGCTGCCGATGATGACCCGATGGCTGGATAAAAAGCGAACACTCATTGTGTCTGCTTTACTGGTTATTCTGAATATCAATATCCCGATTGTGCTGTCGCTTTCCGGGGTCTCTTGGTTTCCTGCGCAAGGCAGTCAAAGCTTGCTGGTAGTGTTAATTTTGAGCGGGTTGGTGACGGCGGTACTGGCGCCTATTATCTTTGCCACCCTGAATTCGATGTTTGCGGATATTGCGGATGAGCATGAACTGGACACGGGCTTTCGTCGGGAAGGCGTGATTTTCTCGGCGCGATCGTTCGCGGTTAAAGCGACCAGTTCGATGGGGCTCGTGTTTGGTGGCACGCTCCTCGATTTGATTGCATTTCCTCGAGGCGCTTCGATGGGGTCGGTTCCGGAGGACACGGTTTGGTTATTGGGCTTTATCGCGGGGCCCGCGACTTCCGTATTCACCGTTTTCGGAGTTTTGATGTATCTCGGTTACCGCATTGATGAGCGTCGGCACCAAGAAATCAAACGTCAATTAAAAGAGCGACTCGGCATGGAGGGATTACCTTGAAGCGGACTCTGGACGTCAAATCGGTAATGCTGGCTGGTTTTCTGTTGGTTTTTGTCTTGCTGGCGATTAATTTCTGGCCAAGGTCTGTGTCGCCAGAAGTTGTGCCTGACTTTGCCGCTTACGCCCTGGTTGAAGAAAAAAAGCAGGCCTTTTTTGATTTTGTCAGACCAAGCATTCGAATCGAAAACAGTTTAATTCTGGCGGAGCGCCAGACTCTTTTGGACATTAAGGCAACCGCCATGGCGGCAGATTATACTGATTTTGAGGTTCGACAAATCAGAATGCTGGCTAAGAAATATCGAGTTCCCAATCGAGACGTCTTGTCTGACAATGAGGCTTTAAAAGATCTATTGTCTCGGGTCGATGTCGTGCCGGAAGGATTAGCTTTGGCGCAAGCCGCGAACGAATCAGCTTGGGGTACTTCACGGTTCGCGCGAGACTATCGAAATTTTTTTGGCCTTTGGTGCTTTACCAAAGGCTGCGGTGTGAAACCTCGACAAGCCAGTGCGGAATCAACCCACCAAGTCGCAGCCTTTGATTCGGTTCGTGCTGGGGTTGCTTACTATTTGCTCACACTGAATTCGCACCCGGCCTATGCCTCGCTTCGGTCGCGCCGGCAAGACCTTCAATTAGCGGGTCAAGCGGTTACTGGCGACGTTATGGCAGAGGGCTTGATGCGTTATTCTGAACGGGGGCAGGACTACGTCGATGAGATCAAGCAAATGATCCGTGGCAATGGTCTTGAGTAACGCACTGATTGAGATAGCGTCAAATAGTTTGTTAGCACTCACCTGGGACTGAGCGATAATATGGGCTTTGGACGCAGACCAACGTCCGTCCCGTCAAATCCGTTTTGGGCTTGAAGTCACGGCCGCGGAAGGGCGCTTGAGTCAGTGAAAGGACAGCGTTGCCAGCGCGTAAGCGTTCATGGCTTGATCGTTGTGAGGTGCGGGTTTTCGGCACAGATTTTTGAGTTATCCCTTCAATGCTAGGGGAAAGTTTGATCCCGGTTTCGAGGCTAGGCAGTATGAGGCGCCATCGTTGATTGGCAAAAAATGTCAAATTCAAATAGGAGCTAAGTTTGTGAAGATTACACCGTTGAGCGCGGTCGGTGCTGAAGTTACCGAGGTGGACGTAAAAGGCCTAACCGATGCGCAGGATGCGCAACTCAAAGCCGCCTTTGCGCAACATGGACTTTTGATCTTTAGAGATCAAGATTTGGTAGAGACCGACCATGTCGACCTCGCCGAGCGTTGGGGTCAGATTAATACCAATCGATTTTTTAAAGCCCATGCCGATCACCCACAAATCGCTTTGGTTGATAAAGCCCCGGATCAAATTCAGAATATTGGTGGTGACTGGCATACCGATCATTCCTATGACCAGGTTCCAGCCCTTGGCTCGATATTGGTTGCGCGGACGTTGCCGGAAACCGGCGGGGATACTTGGTTCGCGAGCATGTACCGCGCCTTCGACCAGCTGTCGGATGGCCTGAAAACGCTCTTGCTGACCTTGAACGCAGTGCATTCTGCCAAGCATGTTTTTGGCAACAAGTCGGAGTACATGCAAACAAATATTAGCCAGAAAAGGATGAGTCGGCCAGATCTGGCCGATGCCTTGCCCGACCCCATTCATCCTGTTGTGGTCCGGCATCCTTTGAGCGGGCGCCCCGTTTTGTATGTCAACCCGGGCTTTACAATCCGGTTTGAGGGCTGGACCCAAGAAGAGTCTGCGCCCTTACTAAACTACCTTTATCAATCGGCGGTGGTCGAAGACCAGGTCGAAGTGGTGGATTGGCGAACCGGGACCATTGCGTTTTGGGATAATCGGGCCACGTGGCATTTTGCCCAGAATGACTATCCAGGGCAGGCTCGGAGGATGCATAGAATTACCATTGAGGGCGAGGCGCTGCAGGCGCATCAATGAGTGCAAGTGCGTGCATTGGGCGGTGTTTCGGATTGCCCTTATTTGGTGGTGATCAGGACGTCAGTTGTAATGATCACGCCCGCTTAACCCGCCCATTCGACTAAAAAAGTCGCAGCGAGCGCGTTTTGAGGGCGGGTCCTACTTCATAGGAACCGCATAACGGTTGAACAAAGTCGATGAAGTAATTTATTTTAAGACCGTTTTCCCTTAGAGTTAGGCTTTTTTCAAGGGGCGCGACGTGGCCAATTATTTCAATTCTCTGTCTTTGCGAGCGCAATTGGCGCAATTGGGTCAGTGTGAGTTCATGAACGGGTCCGAGTTTGAAGGCGGCGTCGATCATTTGCGTGGCAAAAAGATCGTGGTGATCGGTTGTGGCTCTCAAGGCTTGAATCAAGGCCTAAACCTCCGCGATAGCGGCCTTGATGTGTCGTATACCTTGCGGCAATCGGCGATTGACGAAAAGCGCCAGTCTTTCTTGAATGCAGAAGGTAACGGTTTTCGAGTTGGTAACTACCAGGAAATGATCCCGACGGCGGATTTGGTGTTGAATTTGACGCCGGACAAGCAACACAGTTCCGTGGTGGCGGATGTTGAGCCTTTGATGAAAGCCAATGCCTGTTTAGCTTATTCCCACGGCTTTAATATTGTTGAAGAAGGCCAGAAGATACGGTCTGATCTAACGGTTGTTATGGTGGCGCCGAAATGTCCTGGCACCGAGGTTCGAGAAGAATACAAGCGCGGTTTTGGCGTGCCCACCTTAATCGCGGTGCATGCTGACAATGATCCTCGCGGGGAAGGCCTGGCCATTGCCAAGGCTTATGCTGCTGGCACTGGCGGTCATCGTGCGGGGGTCTTGATGAGCTCCTTCGTTGCTGAAGTGAAGTCCGATCTTATGGGTGAGCAGACGATTCTTTGTGGCATGCTGCAAACCGGTTCTCTGCTTTGCTTTGACAAGATGGTCGATAAAGGCATTGAGCCCGCGTATGCCTCGAAGTTGGTTCAGTATGGCTGGGAGACCATTACCGAAGCCCTCAAGCATGGTGGTATCACCAACATGATGGACCGGCTGTCCAATCCTGCCAAACTGCGCGCGTTCGATCTTTCGGACGAGATGAAGCAGATCATGCGTCCTCTGTACGAAAAACATATGGATGACATCATGACCGGCGATTTTAGCGGCGGCATGATGAGGGATTGGCAGGATGACGATGCAAAACTGTTAGGTTGGCGTCACGAAACCAGCCAGAGCGCGTTTGAAACAACGGCGGTCACCGATGTAGATTTTCTTGAGCAAACCTATTTTGATCAAGGCATTTTGATGGTTGCTATGGTTAAGGCGGGGGTTGAACTCGCTTTCGAGACGATGACCGCTGCCGGCATTAAAGCAGAATCGGCTTATTACGAAAGCCTGCATGAGGTGCCGTTAATCGCCAATACCATTGCGCGTAAAAAACTTTTCGAAATGAACAGCACTATTTCGGATACCGCCGAATACGGTTGTTATTTATACAACCATGCTTGTTTGCCATTGCTCGCTGATTTCATGACGGACCTCGATACCGATGTGATTGGCCGGGGCTTAGGTTTGAACGACGTGGGCGTGGATAACCAGGTGTTGATTGCGGTGAACCAAGAGATCCGGAGTCATCCCGTGGAGGCCATCGGTCAAACGCTTCGGGGCTATATGACGGCGATGAAAGCCATCGTTTAAAGGGTCAATTTTGACTGATTTCTCCAGCTGGACGAGGCCTGCATGAGCCAGCTTGTGATGCTCGATCAAGCGACCTTTACCATTTCTGAAACGGGTACCTTCGGGCCAATTAGCTGGCAAATTGAAAGTGGCCAGAAATGGTTTTTAGCCGGTCGCAATGGTTCAGGAAAGTCAGTCTTACTGGGGCTCATCGAAAGAGGTGGTCGAGCACTGTCAGGCGAATCTTTCGGGGTTCCCCAAGATGCGGTTGTGGTTTCAGCCGCGGCACACCTCGCGCTCATAGACCGAGAGCGGGCTCAACATGATGGTGCGGATGATAAATTAGAGGGCACGTCTGTTGCCGATCTACTCCGTGAACTCAATCCGGTTGACGAGGTTTTGACCGAACTCATCAGCCGCTTCCAACTCCAGCCTTTATTAAGCCAGCGGTTTCGTCAGCTCTCAACGGGTGAAACTAAAAAAATACTTTTTGTCCGAGCCTTAGCGTCCGAGCGCCCGATGCTTATTTTAGATGAGCCCTTGGCCGGACTAGATGCTGTTAGTCGAGCGTTGGCGCTAGGTTGCTTGGCTGATTTTGTCGGCAGCAAAACAGTACTATTGGTGCTAAATGATTGGGCGGCATTACCTGATTGGGTTGATCATGTTGCGTACCTATCAGATTCTCGTATGGATTATCAGGGCCCTATGGACCCGGCGGCTGCAAGGTCTTGGCTTCATCAAATGGTTGTTTTGTCCAATGATGCGCAGGCCTTGCCGGCCCCCTTGCCCAGCTCTGCGCCAGCGCTTTCCGCTGAGCAGGCACTGGTTGAGATGCGTAATGTCTGTGTCCGCTTTGAGGATCGAAAACTTTTTCAGGGGCTCAATTGGCGGATTGACCCGGGTGTTCACTGGCAAGTGTCTGGTGCTAATGGTTCCGGTAAAACTACCTTGCTCAGGCTGATCACGGGTGACAGTCTCCATTGCTATACCAATGATTTGACCGTTTTTGGCTTCAAGCGAGGCAGTGGTGAGAGCATTTGGCAGATCAAGCAATACATTGGTTATGTGTCCTCTGCCTTGCACTTAGCCTATCGCGTCAGCGGCACCGTGGAGAGTGTCATTATCTCCGGTTTTTTTGATAGTGTAGGCGTTTACCAGCGGCCAACTAAACCGCAAAAGTCGGCTGCGGACGCCTGGCTTGCCTTGATGGGTTTAACCGAGGCGCGGCAGCAACCTTTCGGCCAGCAAAGTTTTGGCAATCAACGCTTACTTCTGATCGCGCGGGCGTTGGTCAAGCAACCCGCACTGCTGATACTCGACGAACCTTGCTTGGGGCTCGATGTCTTTAACCGAGGGCTAGTGCTGGCCCTTATCGAAAAATTGATTCAGGGCAATCAAACGACCGTCCTGTATGTCAGCCATGATCATCGAGACCAATTGCCCAGTATTGAGCACACCCTGCACCTCTAATGCTTTTGATGTTGCACCCAGGCCCTTCGATGCAATCGGAGAGCGCAATCTGAGAGCTTCAAAATGCTTAGTTTGGGCTTTTCCCACGCCTGCGCCACCAGCCCTCCTGAGCGTTGCTTAAATCAAGTATTTGGGCCTCAGCCTCTAAAAAGGATTCAAAGTCAGCGTCGGCACCTTGGTTCACCCCGGCATTACTGTATAGCGCGGCCATGCTGAACCGACCATTGCCGGCTTGAAAAATTTTGCCGGTTGGCGCGTCCTCGCGACACATGTATAAAACAGCCGGTGTGACGAGGTGGGGTGCTCTTTCTGGATCAGGCTGGTCTATATTTTCGTCTCTACCGGGTATGGTGTTGGTGAGCCGAGTCGCGGCCGCTGGGGCTAGTGTATTGATTCGGATGTTGTGGGACGCGCCCTCGAGCGCCAAGACATTCATCAATCCGACCATGCCCATTTTCGCAGCACCATAATTACCTTGACCGAAGTTGCCAAAAATACCCGATGTCGAACTGGTGAGCACGATCCGGCCATAGTTTTTCTCATACAGGATCGGCCAAGCGGCATGGGTTACGTACGCGGTACCGTTTAGGTGAACATTAATGACGATATCCCAGTCATCTAACGACATGTTCTTGAAAGACTTATCGCGTAGAATTCCGGCGTTGTTGATCAAAATATCGAGCGTGCCATATTCGGATACGGCATCATCGATGATGCTTTGGGCGCCAGCACGATCGGCAACGGAGGCTTTGTTGGCAATCGCGACCCCGCCCAAGGCTTTTATTTCTGCCACCACCTGATCGGCCATGTCACTTTGTCCCGCGCCGTCTGCGGTGCCGCCGAGATCATTGATGACCAGGCGTGCACCCCGTCGTGCAAATTCAAGGGCGTGCGCGCGACCCAACCCTCCGCCCGCGCCCGTCACGACAACCACTTTATCCTTAAAGTCATCCATTGTTGGTCTCCTAATTTTGTTGAAAGGTTAAAGTCGATTCAGCGCTTTGGCCCGCTTGGCCGAGTAGATTTAAGTCGATGTAAGCTGTTTTTGGAGCACGTAATCGTCGACAAAAAAACCATGGCCGATCGGCGCAAGGATCGATCGATGATGGCTGTAGCCCGCGCGACGATAGGCGGTAATGGCGCGGACATTGTGTTTGTTGACGTTTAGAAAGGCGGTGGTTGCTCCGCATCCTGTTGCCAACTGTTCTATGTGCAGCAGTAAACGCTGCCCGAACCCTTTGCCATGGTGTTGGCGCGCAAGGTAGAGCTTGTCGAGTTTTACTGCGGACGAATTCAAGGTGCGAAAGGCCGCAAATCCGATGAGTTGGGTGTTTTCTTTGAGGATTAGGAAGTTTGTACCGGCTGCTCGATCTTTTTCTAATTGATCAAGGCTATAATCTGTCATCAGCATGAATTCGATTTGTGGTCCGGAAATAATCCCAAGGTAATAATCTCGCCAGATCGCGTGCGCAAGGTCACTGATCTGAGATAACTGCGGTAGGTCTGCAAATTCAATAGTCGTGGTCATCACTTTAGAATAGCCAAGGAATAGGTTTAGTACCATGCAGGATTCATCCAGCGTCGAAACCCTCGGCGAGACAGCGTTTGATGTCATTATCATTGGCGGCGGTATTACCGGTGCGGGTGTTTTTCGGCAAGCAGGACTTCAAGGGTTAAAAGCGTTATTGGTTGAAGCCAAGGATTTCGCCAGCGGGACCTCGAGTCGATCGACAAAGCTTATCCATGGCGGAATCCGATATCTTCAAAATGGTGAATGGGCTTTGGTTCGAGAGGGGGCTCGTGAGCGTTTGCGCGTGCTAAAGCTTGCGCCCCATCTTGCTGAGCCCATCGATTTGCTACTGGTCGCCCCGAATTGGTTCACTTGTTTAAAATATTTGATTGGGGTTCGTCTCTACGAATTTCTGGGACAGGTTCGGCGGGAAGACCGACACCGCCTGATTTGGGGTAAAGCGCTTGCAGCGATAGAGCCTTCCTTGGACCGCAAGCGATATCCGTATGGGATTCTGTATCGAGAATACCTAACCGATGATGCCCGACTGGTCCTAGCAAATGTTCGGGCAGGCTGCGCGCTGGACGGGGTTGCATTGAACTATACCCCGGTAGAGAGTTTGCTCGAAGAAGATGGCCGTGTGGCCGGCGTGACGATCCGTCATCGAGGTTCAAAAAATCCGATTGCGGTCAAAGCTGCCTGTGTTGTGAATGCGGCGGGCCCTTGGGTGCCAAAGGTTTTAGCAATGGATGAACCTGCGCTGAAGTCCTTGATCCTCAGCAAGGGCGTGCATGTTGTCCTTGCGCGATCAGATCTAAGGATCAATCAATGCTGCCTTTTGGTTGCGGATGACGGACGGCCTGTTTTCGCGATTCCAGCCGATGAGATCGTTTATGTCGGGACAACTGATTCGATCTATGAGGGATCGGATTTGACCTGGCCGCCGGTTCTTGATCATGAAGTGCAGTATTTACTTGGCGTTGTGAATGCTCACTTTAAATTAGGCCTGCAGCCGCCTCAGGTCCTCAGCAGTTGGGCGGGTCTTCGCCCGTTAATTGCGCAATCGGGTAAGGCAACGACAGAGATTTCACGTAAAGATGAAGTGTGGGTGAGCCGAAAGGGCTTGATTACGATTGCTGGTGGTAAATTAACTGGTTACTTAAAAATGGCCGAGTTGGTTGTCCAACAGGTGGTTCAGCAGCACCCAGTCTTTCGGGATCGGATCCCTTCCGCCTTGAAATGGTTTCCGGGCGCCAGTCAGCCTCAACCGCCTGAGGGCTTACTCACGTCGCTGCTCGATTCTGAAAATGTCGATGCCCAAATTTTGAAACGCTTGGTTCGTCGTTATGGCGACGAAGCGCAGGCGGTACTTGCCAGTGGTCGCGAATTGATCGCCCCGGGCGCAAAAATGATATTGGGTCAGGTCTATTGGGCGGTCACGCAAGAATATGCTCAAACTATGGAGGACGTTGTGTACCGCCGGTTGCGAACGCCGCTCTACGAGCCTGATTTGAGTGTGCGTGGGGTTGAGAGAATCAGCGAGTTAATGGCGGAGATGCTGGGATGGGACGAGGCTGAACGGTTGCGCCAACTTGATCAAATCCGAAGTCGCTTGGCGGCGGATCAACATTTTTTGGACAACACTTAAGTTTAGTCAGACACCGCGGTCACCTTCATGGTGTTAGTTCTTTGGGGGGCTTATATCGAAAGGGCCCAGGAAATGGGTTCAGCCGATTGTTGTTCAGTCAGTTTGCGTAACTGATAGTTGAGCTGAGGTGTCGCGCGTCTTGTCATTTCGAAATCATCTCGGCGAATGACCAATAGCTTGACCAACGTTTCGGCAATCGCCTCGCCTAAAATGGCTTCTCGAAAAGGCTGCCAGCCCAGTGTCTCGCTGGAGGCAATCAGAGGATTATCCCCACTCAACGCACCGTCAACTTTGAAGTAGAGATGATCTTTGTCCAAAATGATACTCGCTCCCGATGGGTATTCAACGAGTTCAGAAATCGCGCTGATTTGCTCTTTGACGGTGGCGTTTAAGGTTTTGAAGAAGGTGAGATTCTTGATGATGGGACGTAACTGCCATCGCTTATTTAGTTGCGCTCTGAGCTTAGGATCATTCGATAACGCGGTAAAGGCATCTTCAGAGAAGCGACACACCGTCACGGGCGTTAAAGCTACGATCGAGGCATTTCGTGCGCCGAGCTCGGTGAGCGCCGCCATTTCGCCCAATAAATCTCCCGCTTGCAGTGTGGCGACGGTCTTTATGTCATGACCGTCGTGGTGCACCACCGAGCAGTAGCCCGTCAGGATGAGATATACATACCCTTTAGATTCTTGGCCCTGAACAAGGACAACATCATCTTGATTATAATTTTTAATGGCGGCATTCGTGACCAAGCTTCGAAGCCAGCGATTTGGGCCGGCATCCCCAATCCAAATTTTTAAATAGTGATGAATCAGTGCCGCGTACAACGACAGATCGCCATCGATTAAGTTGTAGCGCTTGCCTGCACTTGCGACCGAAAATGTTGCTGCAAATTCGGCCGGTAGCTCATCAATATGCACGAAGACAATGCGCTCGGCGGGAGATGTCGTGAACTCTGCAGGATCACCATGTAGCGCGCCTGCGCCGCCATCGGCAATCAGTAGGTTAAACCGGGTTTGATACAGCGCTCGTAACGGTTCGAGCGTCTCTGAGCGGACAATGCCGGCTTGGTGTAAAGATTGGACCTTTTTCAGCGCATGATTATCGCCCACGACGCAAATCTGGTTTGTCTGCTGACCGTCGCGAACGGTAAAGGTCGCACCAATGGTCGGAATGCTATGAACGGTGTGATGCGCTTTGATGATCAAGCCAAAGTGATTAATGGCGTGATCGGGATCAATTGGAATATGGTGAAAGTGTTCTCGGATAACGGTGTCCTGCCAGCCTAATCCTAAGGCAAGTTTTTCAATCGCCATCTCAAAAATTTCAATCGTTGTGATGATATCGATAACGCGATGGGCTTGCATTAGCGGGAAGAGGGCGCAGTGATCGTCATGGATGTGGGTTAAAAAACAGGCAGAAATTTGATTCTTTGATATTCCCCGCGCCAACAAATGCTCATCCAGAAAAGGAATGGCGTCGATCAGGAGGTAGTCACCATTGTGACAAAGGGCAAGGCCTGTACAAGGCTCGTTTGGGGAAAAGCCGGAGGCGCCGCCCAAGACTTCCAATGAGAATTTTGAAAGGCCGGCAGATTGATAATCTTTTTGGGTTGGATAGCTTGGCCGAATCAAGGTGTCTTGGCCGAGGTCGAGATCTTGGCTCTCGCGACCATCCGAAAAGCGATATTGATCAAACCCGGTGTGCTCGATCAATAGATCACCAATTTGGACTTGATCGTCAGCAAAGGTATGCGTCGTGAAGAAGTCATCGACCGTTAAAATTGTTTGGTCTGGGCTGCGTAACGCGGCATCTTCAGCGATACCAAGCCACTCTTTTGCCAGGATCGGTTCGCTACCCCACCGCTCAAATTGCTCTGGATCAGGGCCAAGCAAAGTGATTTTCAAAAGCCGTTTGGCTTGTTTTATCGCCTGTATATCGCCAATGAGCAGGAGCTTCTCGCCTCTTGCGTATCCACCAAGGTTAAATAAGAAATGATAGAGCAAAAATTCGACATGGTTCATGAGCGAGCCGTCGCGCTCTCGGGTATCAATCAGCAGCACGCCATCAAAATGTTCACAGCCAGAAAGTTTCAAACCTTTGAGCACTTCCGGCGGCTGTCCAACTAAAACCGAATGTCCTGCAGCTTGGATGAGTCGACTCCCGCTGGCAGGTTTGGTCATGTCAATATGGGGCATAGGCGGTCTCTTTTTTGGATGTGTTCCGATAATACTTTAAGACGGATTCCACGCTCGATCTGACATTTTGCGCGCCCGAGTCAACTTAGACAACCTGTAAAAGCGTGGTCATTATTGCGTCATAAAACCACATTTCGTCGAGATTCGACGATGTCGTGTGGACCAGCTTATAATATGCGCCAACTATTTGATCGAGCGACTTTATGAATCAGCCTGTTAGTTTAGATCCTCAAGAAAAGCGCCTATTCGTTGATAATCTTCAGCGCTTCTTAAAGGATGAGGTCGCGCCGCATTACGATGACTGGGAAAAAGAGGGTATTTGGCCCAGAGCGCTTTGGCGCCGCTTCGGTGAGCAGGGCTTTTTGTGTGTGGATGTGCCTGAGGCCTATGGGGGCTATGGCGTATCGTTTGAGCTAAGCTGTTTGGTTGTTGACGAGGTTTCGAAATTTGGATTTGGCGCGCTTGCGAGTGGCCTATCGGTGCACTCAGATATTGTTGCGCCCTACATTTTGAACCTTGGCAGCGAGGCTCAGAAAGAAAAATATCTGCCGGGCATGGTCTCGGGCGAAATTGTTGGTGCGATTGGCATGACCGAGCCCAGTGCAGGTAGTGACCTGCAGCGGATCAAAACGCATGCAGCCCGCGACGGAGATCAGTTCAAGATTAATGGCCAAAAAACGTTCATTACCAATGGCCAACATTGTGATCTTATTGTGTTGGCAACCAAAACAGATCCAAACCAAGGTGCCAAAGGCATGACGTTGTTCACAGTCGACTGCGCGTCAACTGGATTCAATCGGGGTCGAAATCTAGACAAGATGGGTCTGCATAGTGGGGATACCTCAGAGCTGTTTTTTGATGATTTGATTGTAACCACAGCGGATATTCTCGGTGGTGAAGGTCAAGGGTTCGTCAATATGATGAAGGAGCTTCCACGGGAGCGATTGATTCTCGGTGTTGGCTGCGTCGGGGCGGCCCAAGGGGCTTTCGATTTAACGGTCGCGTACATCACCGAGCGTCAGGCCTTCGGGCAAGCGGTTGCGGGTTTCCAGAATTCTCGCTACAAATTGGCTGAGATGAAAACGGATATCGAGCTCTGCCGGGCTATGGCTGAAAAGTACACGGCGCAATTTATTGCAGGCGAACTCACCAGCGCGGAAGCCTCGATGCTGAAACTGGCTGCGAGCGAAATGCAGGGGCGTGTTGCAGACCAGTGCGTTCAGATGTTTGGCGGTTATGGTTATATGACGGAATATCCGATTTCGCGAGCGTACTTGGATGCTAGGATTCAAAGAATTTATGGTGGCACCAGCGAAATTATGAAAGAGTTAATATCAAGAAGTATCGTGAGCTGATTGTATGTTATGCGGCCATGCTTACGGCATGATAGACGTTTAAAGTAGGCTCACGCCGAGCTGATAACAAAGACCTAGGGGCGCGTTGAATGAATGTGAATATCGGATCTTTCCTAACCCGCCGTGCGGATATTAGCCCGGATCGAGAGGCCTATGTTGATGCTGCGAGTGGAGCTAGGTTCACCTTCTCGGAACTGAATGTGCGGTCCAATCGGCTCAGCCATCAGCTTCGTGCTTTAGGTGTGGGTCATGGTGATCGGGTCGCACTGTGTTTGATGAATAGCGTTGAGTTTATTGAAGCATTTATCGCTATCGCAAAGATTGGCGGGGTTGTGGTACCGCTGAATTGGCGTCTCGTAGCGGATGAGCTTGAGTTCATTATCAAGGACAGCGGGGCTGAAACCATGATCTATGGACAAGAATTCCAAACCGTTATGGGGGATTTGCAGGGCCGCGGCGATAAGACCGATGTGCAACACTGGCTTGAAGTGGCAAGTGCTGGGGCGTGTTTGGACTTTGCAACAGATTATGCTGCTTTGTGCGCCCAGGGGAATACGTCTGAACCTGAGGTGACCGCCAGTGGCGATGACCTTTTGTATATCATGTACACCTCCGGCACGACGGGATTACCGAAAGGGGTGGTGCACTCGCATACGACGTCTTTTTGGGCCCTTTTGACCTTCGAGGCCAGCTGCGACTTGCGCGATGGCGATCGTTATTTGGTGGCGTTACCCTTGTTCCATGTTGGCGCGTTAACGCCGGTTGCTTTGAATATTTATCGTGGTGCAACCAGTGTCGTCATGCGCGAGTTCGATCCAATGTCCGCCTGGAAATTGATTCAGGACGAGGCGATCGGCGTGTCATTATTGGTGCCCGCGATGCTTAATTTTATGATTCAGATCCCCCGTGATCAGTTTAAATTCGATCACCTGCGATGGATTCAAAGTGGCGCGTCGCCGCTCCCCGTGAGCTTAATTGAACAATATTCAAAGTTGGGCATTGAAATCCATCAAATCTACGGTCTCACCGAAACCTGCGGGCCTGCCTGCGTCATTAGTGCCGAGAATGCTTTGCAAAAGATTGGTTCAACTGGCAAAGCTTTTTTTCACACTGAAGTGCGTGTCGTTGACGATGCGGGCTCTGACTGTGACCCAGGCGTGCAGGGGGAAGTTTGGGTAAAGGGTGGGCACATTATGCTTCAGTATTGGCATCGGCCCGAGGCGACAGCCGACACCATTACTCAGGATGGTTGGTTGCGTACAGGCGATGTGGCGTCCATTGATGAAGAAGGCTTTGTCTATATTCAGGATCGGATCAAAGACATGATCATCTCAGGCGGCGAAAACGTTTATCCTGCCGAAATCGAAAACGTTATTTTAAGTCATAGTGACGTGGTTGAAGTGGCGGTGATTGGCCAGCCCAGTCAGAAGTGGGGCGAGAGTCCTTTTGCGATTGTTGTGCCCACATCAAAGGAGGTCTCAGCCGAGGCGATCTTGGAATTTTGCGATGGAAAACTCGCGCGCTTTAAATTGCCAAAAGGGGTCGTGTTTACAGATGTGATCCCAAGAAATGCGAACGGGAAAGTGCTCAAGCGAGTGCTGCGGGAATCCTATCCCGGTCCTGCACCGCAGTAGCGGGCGCATCTGACGGCACCAGGCCGTCACGGTGTTGGCAGCTGACTGGCGGGTCTTTGGTAAGTAATCCAAAGATCGTTGAACAAGTCGCTTTTCCAATGATATTAATAATTTGATTACAGGCTGCGTGGCGTACTATCTTTAGACAGCCAGGTTGATGTACCCGCTGGCTCGAATGAAACCAGAGGTGAATATGAACCGAAGTGTTCTTGTCTTAGCGTTGCTGATCGTCCTGCCCAGCCACGCACTGCAGGTGGCGGTGAGTCCTACCGAAACGTTAGAGATTGCCGAACGCTCAGCGGTCATAAAAATCGATGGCAGGTTGAATGAGGCTGTTTGGGCAGGCCTCGATCAGTACGATGAATTTGTCGTGATCGAGCCAGACACCTTGGTTAAGCCGGCGCATGCAACCTGGGTGAGTTTGTTCTACAACCAGCGGGGGCTCTATGTGGGGGTCCAGGTTGAGCAACCGCCCGAGACTCTGATTGCGCGACTGTCCAGCCGAGATAATCGTCAAATCAAGCGAGACAGCGTGGGCATGGTTTTGGATACCTCCGGTGAGGGACGTTACGGTTATTGGTTTGGCATCAATTTGGGTGACGCGCAAATGGACGGCACCTTGCTGCCAGAAAAACAGTTTACGAGTGACTGGGACGGGGCCTGGGAAGGGGCGACCAGTGAGACGGAAACAGGATGGGCGGCTGAGATGTTCATCCCCTGGGGCGTGGTGTCTATGCCCAAAAAGGCCGGTGCGCGTCGCATCGGATTGTACTTGGAGCGTTTCGTTGCCTATAAAGATGAGCGCTGGAGTTGGCCGGCGCTACCGGACACGGTGCCACGGTTTATCTCAGCTCTGCAATCGGTCTCGGTGAATGATGTCCAGCCGCAGCAGCAATACAGTATTTTTCCGTCAGCATCTGTCACTCATGATCGAATTGACGGCAAGACGAACTATCGCGCCGGAGCCGATTTTTTCTGGCGACCCTCCACTAATTTACAATTAACCGCGACGATTAATCCGGATTTTGGGGTTGCGGAATCAGATGACGTTGTCATTAATTTATCCGCAACCGAGACGTTCTTCCCAGAGAAACGCCTGTTTTTTCTTGAGGGACAAGATGTATTTACGGCCTCCCCTCGAGCTGACACGCGAGGCGCCGGTGTCGGTAACAGGGGTGCACCTTATACCTTGGTGAATACTCGGCGCATAGGCGGCAAGCCAGTTTTGCCCGCCTTGGGAGCAGGTGAATCGGCTCGAACTAAGGATCAAATCCAGCCTAACGATTTGCTCGGGGCGGTGAAGGTAACCGGCCAAAGCGGACGAATCCGATACGGTGTACTGGCGGCTTTCGAGGACGATCCTGAATTTCTGGTTGAAAGCGAGCAAGGCACGCGTCGGGTCGTGGGTGCTGGGAGTGAATATGGTGTCGCGCGGGTCCTATTTGAAGATGAGCCGGGGGGCGCTTACAAATCATTCGGGCTGTTGTCGACGATGGTGTTGAACGAAGCTGGCGATGCGCTGGTTCAGAGCCTTGATGCTCATTACCTCGGTGAAAACGGAAAGTTCAAAGCGGACGCTCAGGTGTTTACATCCGACAAGGATGGCGTCGATCGTGGGTTTGGCGGCTTTGTGGACTTCGAGTACGCCTTTAGGCAGGGGGTAACCCAGCGGTTGGGTATTGAATACTTTGATGATGCGGTTGATGTCAGTGATCTCGGATTCTTGCAGCGCAATGACAATTTCCGGATTCGTCAGGCGCACACGCGAACGCGCTCTGATCTGAATTGGGCTCGATCCAACCAGCTCGATATTCGAGGTTTTGTCCAGAAAAACTCTGAAGATCTTTTTACCCAGGGTGGTTTGTTTGTCTCGAACCAAAGTGTGTTGAATAACTTGTCGCAAGTTGTGCTTCGGTTAGATCTGTTGGCGGCAAGCTATGATGACCTCAATAGCTTTGGAAACGGTGCCTATCGGGTCAAGGCGCGCCAAATGGCGAGCATCGGCTGGGCATCGAATCGCTCGAAGCCATTGAGTCTTGGGGGTAAATTGGGGTTTCAGGGAGAGGAGCTGGGCGGCAATAGCGCTGTTTACAGTCTGTATGCGACTTGGCGACCGGATGACCGCTTAGTGCTCGACATTATGTTTAATTATTTGGATCGAGCGGGTTGGTTGCTCCATAGCCGTGATAGAACGATGAGTACGTTTGATGCCGAGCAATGGGCGCCGGGGATTGGATTGGAGTATTTTATTAGCGCGAAACAGCAACTCAAGTTTGTGGTGCAGTGGGTTGGGGTTAAAGCGCGTGCGCGAGACGCTTACAGCATTCTTGAAACACCTGGAGACCTCCAACGTCGTTCTGATTTGGATGCGGGAGTGCCCGATTTCGCCGTCTCACAGGTGAGTCTGCAGGGGCGATACCGCTGGGAGATTGCGCCTCTGAGTGATCTGTTCGTGGTGTATACCCGCCAATCGAATCAATCTGGCTTATTGCTTCAGCGAGATTTCGAAACGGTCTTTTCAGACAGTTATCAGCAGCCCGTCACCGACGCTTTTGTGGTTAAGCTCAGATATCGGTTTGGCTCTTAGAATCAAGGCGCCTCGCGTTTGGCAAGGCGTTCAGCTTTAATTTTTTCGATCAGGTGATCTGCAACTTCCAACATTCGGCTCGGCCCAACATCAACTGTACTGCTAATTCGATATCGGCCTTGAACGACCAATTGCGGTACCGAGGTGATGCGGGCTTGCCGAGACAGTCGATCCGCTAGACTGACTTTCGTTTTGACCGCGGCCGACGCGATCTGAATCTGATACCGATCGGCCTCGATATCAGAATTACTGGCGACAAAATCCGCAAGATCCTCAGGGTTGTTGAGTTTTCGTCCCAAGTCATGGATGGCCCTAAAGGTGCCTTGGTGTAATGCGGCCGGGGCGTCAAGGTCTTGCAGGGCATAAAAGTGCGCCCCCAATAATCGCCATTGATCTGAGCCGATGAGCGGCGTCTGGGTCAACTGAATTTGATCGCCCTTGCCGCGCGCCCAATCTTGCAGGTCCTCGTCAAATCGATAGCAGAAGATACAACCATAGGAAAAAAACTCCATCACTTCGATGGCATCGCCTCGAATGCGTCGGGGTTTATCCAGTTCAACATAGTGGACGCCCGCAATGAAATCACCCTGGGCGCCCTCATCGGTAACGGTCTCAAGGGTTAGGTAGGCTATAAGGGCCAGGATCGTGACAACGAAGCCGGCGACCATGAGTTTTTGTTGATGTACGAACGACTTTCTACGGACCATTAATTTGTACCTCCATTAGAAATATGATTATAGTCAATTGGTCTGGGCTTAGCCTACCTAAATTGGAATCAGTAGAATGTCGGTCGAACAAGAGCTAATAGAGCGTGCGCTTGAATGTGCGGCAGACGACGATCCAGAACTTAATAATTTGGTATACAGGAACTTTTATGAAACGATGGCAGACGCCGGCCAGCTTATGAGCCATGTTGACGAGGGCGTGCGAGGCAAAATGATGGCGGAAATTTATCGGCTCTTGTTAGCCGAAGACGTCGCGGCGAGCGATGGCGACTACTTGGTGTTTGAAACGAAGACCCATGCCAATTCATATTTTGTGCTGCCTGAAATGTATAACGTCTTAAGCGACGTATTTTTACAAACACTCCGTTTGAGCGCCGCTCGGGTGTGGAGTCCAGCCGTTGAAGCGGCTATATCGCGTCGTTTAAATGCGCTGACGACGGCTATTGACAGTGCCTTAATCAAAAACGGCTGTGCGACTGCGCTTGGAAATAATATAGATTAAAATTAGGAGGATCTTATGCCCCGTTTGCCTGCTTTAAGCCTAGCGGCTGTTCCCGGCCGCCGACAAACAACCTTAGAACTTGCCCAAGAAATAGAAAAACGCGGTTATTCCGGTATTTATGCACCGAGTCTGGGCGATTCGCTGGCGCTCTGTCAGTCGCTCGCACATGTGACCAATGAGATTGAAATTGGAACCAGTATTATGCCGATCTATTTTCGGCAGGTTGTCGATTTTGCGAGTACTGCTGGGTACCTTCATGAAATTTCAAAGGGCCGATTTCGGTTCGGCATCGGCGTGAGTCATGCGCCAGCCTTAAAGTCACGGGGTCTCAGTAGTGGCAAGCCATTATCCGATACGCGAGTGTTTGTCGAAGAGCTAAAAGCAGTCCCGAGGGTTGGGCCCATGCCGCCGATTGTCCTGGCAACGCTTCGGAATAAGATGATTCAGCTGGCGGAAGAAATTGGTGATGGCATGGTGTTTGCCAATGGTGCTCGCTCGCATATGGGCACATCTTTAGGGTGTTTGACTGACGAAACGCGCGCCAGTGATGATTTCTTTATCGGTAACATGATTCCAACCTGTATCTCAGATGACCTCGAGGCTGCTAAAGCCGTCAATCGTCGGACCTTAACTTCTTATGCGATGCTCCCGAACTATCGAGCTTACTGGAAAGCTGCAGGTTATGAAGAAGAAATGGTGGGTATTGAAGCGGCGCTTGCCGCCGGAGAACGGGATCGGGTACCGCACTTTTTAACCGATCGCTGGCTTGCGGATACGACGTTGTTTGGCACGGCCGCTATGGTTAGAGAAGGGATCGAGGCTTGGTTTGATGCCGGGATTAAAACGCCGATTATCGTGCCCTCGTCAACCAGCGGCGGTCAAATGGTGGCATTTGAAGAATTCCTGTCGATTTATTGAGTCGAGCTTTCAAGTCTGCAGAATGGTTTGCGCGCCTTTGGCAAAGTTGTCGAGGGCCTCGCCCGTGAGTATCTTTTTCGGTGCGGCGGCGGGTACGTTAATGCCTGCTCTGCAGGCGGGCCGGGATTTCATCTGGGTGAGCCAACGGTCCAGATTCGGTAGGTCGTCACGCGAAACACCGCTCCACCGATAAGTTCGAACCCAGCACCAGTTTGCGATATCCGCAATGGAGAAGTCCCCGGCCAACCATTCGGCATCCTTAAGCGCGGTATCCAGCACTTCGAACAGCCGTCGGCTTTCGTTTTGATAGCGGTCAATGGCGGGCTGAATTTTTTCAGGAAAATATCGGTAGAATACATTGGCTTGACCCATCATCGGCCCTATTCCGCCCATTTGGAACATAAGCCATTGCAGGACCTCGTATCGCCGTGCCCCTGAGGTGGGCAAAAGCTGGCCTGTTTTCTCAGCCAAATAGATCATGATGGCGCCTGACTCAAAAACGACAACATCGGCTTCAGAATCTTGGATCACGGGAATCCTGCCATTTGGATTCAGGGCGAGAAAGGCCGAAGTCTTTTGATCATTTGCAGACAAGTTGATGGCATGGCAGTGATAGGGCAAGCCTAGCTCTTCTAAGGTAACAGAAGCTTTATGGCCGTTGGGCGTTGGTGCGGTATACAGATTGATCATGTCATGACTCTTAGATGCCAAAGCTCAATATTATCTTTAAGCGCATTCAATGCAACGTTAGTTCAATGCAATGTTGGTTGTTCAACAAATTCTAGGTCAGGTCATGAATTTTCATTGCGTGCGCAAGATAGCGTAATGAAGTGGGGGTATTTTTTGAATCAACTCAGGTATCGGTAATAGGCTGATTTTAGTCATTTTATTACGGTTTGATTCGGGTCAGACCTTGATTTGGACGCCCAATAGAGTGCCGTTTTCGACGAAATCGGTAAATACTTTATCAACGAAATGGCTAAGTTATGCACATCTGACCCTTAGATTTCGACTTAGACTCACATGCCAACGTCGCGCTTATGAATGCTCTATAAGCCATTGTTTTAATTAAATTTAAATCAAGGTGGTCAAAAATTGAACAATCCTTGAATCACCGGAAACACTGGGTCTGAGGGTTGTTGACAACAGTTATCACCAGACTTATCCACAGTTTTTGTGGACAAATAAGGCGGGTTCAGTAAAAGCGGTGCCAGTCTGTTGGCCTGAAGGCTAGGCCGGGTCCTGCGCCGCCGGGACGGGACTGCGATATTGCCAAATATCGCTCCTTTTATAGCCGTAGTAAAAAATCATAATCGAGGCCAGCATGCCGGGAATCAGGGCATTGAGTTCCCCAAATTGACCAATGACGATGCCAAGCACCAAAGACCCCATAGGCGTTGCGCTCATAAGACCCAGCGTAAAGACAGACATTAGGCGAGCTCTAAATGCGGGCTCTGCTATTTCCTGAATCATGACTCGGGACATGGTATTGGTTACGCCCATATTAAACCCCCAAAATGCCGCCGCGATCCATAGCCAGGTCATGCTGGGTTGATACCAGATAAGGTAGAGCACGAGGACTCGGCTCAATTGGAGGATCAAATAGACCTGCCCAGGGCGAGACAAAGGCATGAACTTGAGTAAACCAAAATTGGCAATGAGCGAGCCAAAATAGAAAACGACCGTGATATTCGCTAGTAATAGGGCGTCGCCTGCATAAATGCGGCTGATGATAAAAGGGATTGCGACCATCCAGGCCCCAGCATTAAAGAAGCTGGAAAAGAAATTGAGTCCTACAAGGTCCCTTGCCAATTTAAACCGCCAGGTATATATCAGTCCCGCTCGGATTATCGAATAGGTGCTGGGCTGTACAACGGCCGGACTGCCGGCTTCGGAATTGGGCAAAGGGGTTTCCGTTGTTGGCGCACTTGCTCGCAATCCGATTAAAAAGATCGCGCCCACCCCAAAACACGCGCTTTGCAGTAGCAGCACTTCGATGAGCCCAATTTGATCGATGCTGCCGGCAACCCGGGTGCCAATTATGGTGGCGATGGCGCCAATACCGGTGGACAGACTGATCGCCCATTGCAGGCGCGCGCCAGCGACAACATTCAAGATGGTATTGCGAGCGGGATTCGAGGCGCTGTTAAGTAAGTTTGCAACGAGTGCCGTCAGGATCAAGATCCAAACACCCAATTGGTCAAGGTAGACCGCAAGCGCAAGTACCAAAGGCGGGATGATGCTGAGCAAGTGGGACTGGATTAAAAGTCGTCGACCGTCAACTCGGTCACCGATGACGCCGCCCCAGAGCATGAAAATGAGCGCCGGAACGCCAATCAGAAGCTGAGCAAGTCCGACCGTTTCTGGAGATTGGGCTAAGATCCCGACCAGAATCCAGGTCACCAGCAGTTGCTGTATGCTAAAGCCGGCCATCCAGAGTGCGTGGCTGGTGTTGTACCAGGTCATTTGGAGTTCGTTATTGGCTGGGAGTTTGAGCATTTGCGCCTCTTATGATTTGATCATAGCGAATTACCGGCAACGTCGGTAAATTATTCACGCGGGTGAAATCGGTTTATGATTCAGGCGCCTGTGGGCTGCTGCAAAAGCGTTACTAGGAAATTCTGTTATGCCGAGTTTTGTGATTCGATGTCGAAAAGCCCCCGTCCGTGCGGATCGCTTTCTTGCCGCGGTTGGTTCCGGCGGGCACGTTGAATTTATTGCCGGAATGATTACTAACGCCCTGTTTATCTCTAAAGGGCATCGCGCCAATGTGACCCTGCACTTGGTCTTCGAGGACAGCGCTGATTACTCTCGAATATTGACATTTAATGGTGCCCAGATGGGTGATTTGGGCGGGCTGTCGGAGCAGGCTTTGCTAACCAGCTGTGCGCTGGCGCTTAAAACCGCCGAGCGCTTGGGTAAGGAGCAGTGCGTGACGGCACCGAACGGAATTGCGGTTGAAACGCTTAGTTTCGAGGGCCTGATCAAGCGTCAATGCCTTACGTCACCGTGTTATCTGATGAGTCCAAAGGGTCAATCATTAACGCAAACGCGCCCTGATGATGCGGCAACCTTTATTCTAACTGACCAAGTGCCGCTGTCTAAAAATGCGCTGAGTGGTTTAAAGCGTCAGGGTGTTGGCCTTGTTTCACTCGGTCGGAACATGCTGTTCGCTTCGCAGTGCCTAACACTGATCCATGGTCATTTTGATTCAACGCTCGATTGATCGGTTAAGAGCCCCTGCGGCAAAAAGCGCACCGAAGGCTACGCCGCGGTTGCGTTCGCGGATGGCATCAACTGGTATGAGTTTTTCCAAATCGTGAAAAGCTAGGGGTTGGGTCCGGTTATGATGACCGAAATGGCTTCAATGCGGATTGACGCGATCGACTGGATGTCAGGTTTGATCAGGAGCTTTGAGCCTTCAGTGAGGATATCCGGGCTAGGTTTTTTATTAAGATTCTTAATCTCTCGAAGGCGCGGAATAAAGACTGAGGTAATGCCAGCGATGCACGGGCTGCTCGGTGCATGTGCTGGATTCTCCAGTCGATGATCAGGGGCGCTATATCGTTTAAGCAGTTTCTGAAAGGACGGTCAATGACCGCCCAGAGCAACGGCCTCTTTGAGAAGCACGAGTCGGTCTTGAATTTTCGTTCTAGTGCGAAGTAGCTTGGATGAAAAGGTGGCTTCGGGCACTTCTTTTTGCGCGGTATTTATGGGCCAAGTTCGGTTGGTTGCGTACAGGGTTAAAGGCTGAGTAGTTGATGCAGTGTCTGCTTTGACAGCCTGCGTAAACAAGCAGGGTGAAAAAGGCGTCCTAGAGTGAAGCCTTGGTAGATGCCAGATGTTTCTGGGTTGAGGGCAGCTCGATGCAGCCGGCGGGCATGCAATGTCGCGCCGATCATGGTGAATGAGCGCAGTAGCGGGTGTACTGCCGAGCAAACTGCTTCATAATAGGGTCGGACCCGGTCCTTGCAACCGGGTCTGCGGCGAGTGGTGCGGGTGGTAAATAGACCTGCCAGCCAGCTGTGACGCGCAATCTGTTAGAGCATACAGAAGCGCCAAAGTAGGTCGTGAAAGTAGGTCGCTGGGAATCGAATACCCCGGCGGTGGAAAATAGAAGTAAGCAATTGAATCGTTTTATAAAAAGGAAAAATCATGAGTGACAGTATTAAGACCATTGCAATTTTGGGCGGAACCGGTGATTTGGGTGGTGGCCTTGCTAGACAGTGGTCGAGAGCGGGTTACACCATCGTTATAGGCAGTCGGACCCTCGAGAAAGGGCAAGAAGCGGCGGCGGCCCTCCTGACGGAATTCCCCGACCTCAATGTCACGGGTTTAGATAATTCTGCTGCAGCCGAGCAAGCAGATCTGGTCGTGCTCACCGTGCCGTTTGCGCATCAACTCAGCACGCTCGACTCGGTCAAGCACGCTTTGGGCGGGAAAGTGCTGATCGATGTAACTGTGCCTTTGGTCCCGCCTAAAGTTGGCACAGTCCAGATGCCCGCATCCGGGTCGGCGGGTCAGCAAGCCCAAGATCATCTCGGTGAAGACGTTTTCGTCGTGTCGGCATTCCAAAATGTTGGCGCAATGCATTTACAAGAAGACCATTCGATTGCTTGTGATGTGCTCGTGACCGGTAACAAGCGTGCTGCGCGGGACACCGTTATCACGCTCATTGAGGCGCTCGGCCTGAAAGGTTGGCATGCCGGTCCAATCCAGAATGCAGCAGCAGCAGAAGCGTTGACCTCAATTTTGATTACGATCAACCGGCACCATAAAATCAATGGTGCTGGGCTTGTGATCACGGGTGAGCCCGCTGCTGAATGAAGCTGTCACTTACGAGTATTGATAATATCCCGATGGTGGAGCCGGGGGATGACCTGGTTGAGATCATTCTCACCGGACTGGCCAGCATGGGTGAGACCCTTCAGTCTGGAGACGTGTTAGTTCTGGCTCAGAAAATCGTTTCGAAAGCCGAAAACCAGTATGTGAACCTTAACGATATTACCCCGACTGAGGCCGCCGTGCTTCTGGGGCAAGAGGTGGACAAGGACCCAAGAAAGGTACAAGTGATCTTAAATGAGTCCAATGAGGTGGTTCGTAAACGGCCGGGTGTACTAATTGTCGAGCACCGATTGGGTTTTGTCGCGGCCAATGCAGGGATTGATCAATCAAACATTTATCAAGCTGGCGTCAACGGGGATGACTTATGTTTACTGTTGCCGGTTGACCCTGATGCGTCGGCGCAAGCGCTGCGGGAGGGCATTACCGATCGGTTAGGCGTGGACGTCGGTGTGATTATCAACGACTCGATCGGGCGGGCCTGGCGCATTGGAACGGTGGGGCTGGCAATCGGTGTCGCGGGTCTTACTGCATTAGACGACTATGTCGGCGGCACGGACATTTTTGGCCGCGAATTGCTCGTGACCCAGGTCGCGGCGGCCGACGAGTTGGCGGCAGGGGCCTCCTTGGTGATGGGCCAAACAACCGAAAAAGCGCCCGTCGTGTTGGTTCGCGGCTTTCAGCCTCAAGCGCCGAGTGCGAAAGAGTTGATCGGGGTCAAACCCTTGCTTAGGCCCAAAGCCATGGATATGTTTCGATAACCCCGCTGCAGCCCGCGTTTCAATGGCAGTCAAAAAGGCTTTTGTGGTAGCGTCCCACTGCAGTATTAAATAAGAGTGAGTGAATCATGGTGCGGACGTCACCAAAAGTTCTGGCGTTATCAGGCGGTGTTGGCGGTGCAAAATTGGCGCTGGGCCTTGCCCAAGTCGTGCCGCCTGACGCGTTAACCGTTGTCGTGAATACGGGCGATGATTTCGAGCACTTGGGCCTCCGGGTCTGTCCAGATCTAGATACGCTGATGTACACGTTATCGGGCCTCGCGAATCAAACTTTAGGCTGGGGTCAACACGACGAGACCTGGCAGTTTCTGGATGCGCTGAAGCGCCTTGGCGGGGATGCTTGGTTTGGACTCGGCGATCGTGATTTAGCAACGCATGTTCATCGCTCAGCATTGTTATCACAAGGCGAGTCTCTAAGTGCTGTGACGGCAGGATTAATGCGCGCTTTGGGCGTGACAACGCAAGTCCTGCCCATGACGGATGATAATGTTGCAACCATGATCCATTGCCAGAACGGCGAAACACTGTCGTTTCAACATTATTTTGTTCGAGACCGCTGCGAGCCTGTGATCAAGGGCGTTTCATTTAAGGGCATGGAGACGGCTGAGCGCGCACCTGAATTCGAGCAGTTAATCGCATCCGGTGATTTGTCTCAGATCATTATTTGCCCGTCTAATCCCTTTGTGAGTGTCGCGCCTATCCTGGATCTGGCTGAAACTTGGAAAGCATTAAGAGAGTTTGATTGTCCGGTTGTACTGGTTTCACCGATCGTGGCTGGAATGGCTCTTAAGGGGCCTGCTGCAAAAATGATGACAGAACTCAAGATGCCAAGCACGGCGTTGGCGGTGGCGCAGTTTTACGCGGACACCTATCCCGGGTTGGTGGACGGATTTGTCCTAGATGATGCCGATGCTACCAGTGCTGAGGCGGTGAGTGCCTTAGGGCTTAAGCCATTGGTCACCCAAACCGTGATGAAGAATCTCGACGACAAGCAGGCGCTCGCAGAAGCGGTATTACGATTTTCAGATGAGTTGGCGGGCTGATGACGACACGCGCGATTATCCCTGTTAAGGGTTTCGAGAATGCCAAGCAGCGCTTGTCTGCATTGTTGTCCGGTGAGGAGCGCCGCAGGCTCTGTCAAGCAATGGTGGAAGATGTTCTGATTGCGGTTGAAGCCTGCCCGTTGGTGGATGAGATAATGGTGATTACCAATGATTCGGCTGCCATTGAATTGGCGGAAGGTTATGGCGCCTTGATTTTGCCAGAACCGGCTGAGGCTGGACTCATTCCAGCGGTGGTGCATGCGAGCAATGCTTCAACCGAGGCAGGCATTGATCAAATGTTATTTTTACCTGGTGACGTGCCCTTGGTTACGCCTGAGGAGCTCGAAGTCGTTCTTGACGGTTTCTCTCCCGTAGGACCAGGCTTGGCGCTGGTGCCGGCAGATGATCTGGGCGGGACGAATTGTCTTGTGGCTTCTCCGCCTGGGGTCGTGGTATTCCAATTTGGGATTGACAGTTTTCGGAAACACGTCAAAGCCGCCCAAATGGCCGGCCTTGAGCCGACGGTTTTAAAGCTGCCGGGTCTGGGGTTGGATATTGACACGCCGGACGATCTAAAGCGGTTTATGGACCGGCTGGCATTTCTTGGGACGGAGTCCCATACTTATCGTTATTGTGTGGCAATCGATGTGAGCGCCAGACTATCGTCGGTTACAGGAGGTGGGTTGTAATGAGTGCCATAACAGAGATTCTTCAGAAGGCGGCAGTCGGCCAAGGCCTGGCTGATCATGAAGCGTTAGTACTTGCCGACTATACCGATACTGATATGTTATTGCGCCATGCGAGTGTTGTGCGGGATCTGAGCCATCCGAACGCCATGTCCTACTCTAGGAAAGTGTTTATTCCGCTCACCCATCTCTGTCGAGATGTGTGTCATTACTGCACTTTTGCTCAGGTTCCTCGAAAGCTAAAAGCCCCGTATTTAACGCCCGACGAGGTGCTCAAAATAGCGTCTGATGGTGCCAAAGCCGGCTGTAAAGAAGCGCTTTTCACCTTGGGGGATAAGCCTGAGGAGCGATATAAAGCGGCCCGCGATGGGCTCAAAGCCCTGGGGCAAGATTCAACCTTGAGCTACCTGCACGATATGGCGGAACTGGTGCTTAAAGAAACTGGCTTGATGCCCCATTTGAATCCAGGGTTGATGACGGCATCCGAATTTACAGCGCTGCGAAAAGTATCGATTTCAATGGGAATTATGCTCGAGTCGGCGTCCGATCGACTGACCGAAAAAGGTATGCCGCATTATGGCTCCCCCGATAAAGCGCCGGCGAAACGACTAGAGACCATTCGGTTGGCTGGAGAAGCGGGAGTCCCGTTTACCTCCGGTATTTTAATTGGGATTGGTGAAACCCGTCGCGAGCGTATCGAGTCATTACTGGCGCTGCGTACAGCCAACGAGCCGTTCGGTCATATCCAAGAATTGATTATTCAGAATTTCCGTGCAAAACCCGATACGTTGATGGTCAATGCGCCCGAACCTGATTTGAATGAATTGCTTTGGACGATCGCACAGGCCCGACTCATTTTTGGCAGCGAGATGAACCTTCAGGCGCCGCCGAATCTAAGTCCAGGCGTGTTTCATCGCATTATTGATTCAGGTATCAACGACTGGGGTGGGGTTTCCCCTGTTACGCCCGATTTCGTCAATCCTGAAGCGCCCTGGCCGCATCTCAAAAATTTAGCCGAGGAAACGGCCCGCGAAGGTAAAATCTTGGTTGAACGCCTGGCGGTTTATCCGTCGCATCTGAAGCAATTGGATCAATGGATTGACGTGGAACTGAGGCCTATGGTGCTCGGCGCAATTGATGGCGAGGGCTATGTTCGCGGTGAAGATTGGGCGGCCGGTGAAACACCGAACCCACCGGCGGG
>JABGTE010000226.1 GCA_018647445.1 Gammaproteobacteria bacterium | reverse complement strand
TAAGGCCTCGATGTCATTAACCGCTGCATATTGAATTGCCGAATTGGTTTCGCCCGTGCCAATCGGGTCCACTTGCGTTCTACCCCGACCGATATCTTCCCGGTCCAACAACGCCATGATCGAACCGGATTGGTTTGGTTGCGCATCGATCACCCCAGCACTGAAGCTGAAGATCGAGGTTGCTGCAGCTTGCTGGGGTATAAAATCAATGAGTGAAGCCATCATCACAGAGACCGGCAATGCGACATTATCGTCATCCAATGCCCCATCATCAAATAAGTCATAGACCAAATACTGGGCGCTGTCTTCGGAATACCAGCCTTTAACTGCGCCCTCTCGTTCAGTTAGCTCAATTTCAAGTGCGATGCCGAACCCACCCGCTTGTTGACTACCAGAGGTGTCGATATAAGCATCCCGCGCCGTTGCGAGACCCGAGTAAGCATTGGCCCAACCCTCGCTGAAGGCAACTCGCATATCCAGCAAATCGCCGCCGCCATGGTTGCCGCCGATGCTGTCATCTCGGGACAAAATAGATTGAAAATAATGACCCCACTCATGAACGATTACCGACTCGTCATATTCATCGGTATCGACCTCGGCATCGCCAAGGATCATGATGTAAGTTCCAGAATAATAGGAGGTTCCAACAGAATCTAACGTGTTGGCAACGCTCCAGTAAACGTCAACCGGTGCAAAGACCAGCGTGCTGCGACCGCTCAACGCATACAGAGTCGCTGAAATCATCGAATCCAATATGGCAAACGGCGCAGCCGATCGCGTTTGGGTATATTTAGTGAGTCCCCAGCCAGACTCGGCCTGCAGGGTCACAGACTCGGTCACCGCATTCGCGTTAATGGCCCCAGATTCCAAGACATAAAGGGGATAAGTGCCTTCTTGATCTGCCCCATTATTGTCGACAATCCGTAAGCCCCAACTGGCAGCGCCATCGCCGGAACTCTCCGCATAAACGCGCACAATAAACGCTTGGTCAACCGCCACCGAGAAGGATACGCGGCCCGCTGCATCGGTTCTGAGGTTATCCATGAGGACCTGCTTAGAATCGGCATCCAAAACAGCGCCTTTAGCAAACCGGACCGGTTTTTGAACCGTCTTTGCGTAATCCAAGCCAAGCGAGCCGCAACTTGCCGATGTGCAATAGGGCACTCGGTCATAGACCACGTCTATCTCAATGGTTTTTGTGCCGGCTGAACCACCATCGGTGCCGCCGGAGTCGCCGCCATCGCCGTCCGAATCAGTACCGCCGTCGCTCGTGCCCCCATCAGTACTGCCGCCAGAGGTCGAACCGCCGCCGGAATCAACGCCCGTATCAGAGCCATCCGTACCTGAACCGCCAGCATCGCCGGTGTCAGAGCCCAGCCCACCGCCGTCACCCGAGCCACCACCTGATCCAATTGAATCAGGCAAGCGTTGCGCAATGTAGGCCTGTATTGCACTCGCTGTTGCGCGCTCAGCGGCCTCACCGACGGCGCCTGCCGCTAAAGCATTACCTGTAAAACCAAACAAGTACCGAATCAGCAACAACCCATCGGTTAAGGCTTTCGCTTCATCATCGCCGTCTATATCGAGTTCGGTCGTTGCATTCGTGAGATACGCGGCAATGTCTGCAGGCGTTGATCGTTTTGCACCACTACCGACGGCGCCCGAGGTTAACGCCTCCCCGCTAAAGCCGAAGAGGTGCCGAATCACCAGCAGGCCATCGGTTAAGGCTTTGGCTTCACCATCGTCGTCAATGTCAAAGGAGAAACAACCGGGGCAAGATGAGGCGCTCAGCGGATCGGTGCCGGCTGCAATTTCTTCAGCGTCCGAGAACCCGTCATTGTCGTCATCAAGGTCTGCATTGTTGCCAATGCCATCGCCATCGGTATCCACTGTTTCCGCGCTGTTGGTTGGAAAAGCGTCTGCTTTATCACCCACCTTGTCTCCATCGGTATCGGACGACTCGGCCGGATTGTTGGGAAAAGCGTCTTTGTTGTCACCCACGCCATCGCCATCCGTATCCAGCGTCTCGGTAGCATCATTTGGGAAGGCATCGGCGTTATCGCCAACACCATCTTTATCAGTATCCGCCGTCTCGGACGAATCGTTTGGGAAAGCGTCTTGTTCGTCGACTACACCATCATTGTCCGAGTCGGCCGCTTGTTCGACCAAATTAATTTTGCGAACCGCAGATTGCGTATTGCGGTCTGCGTCCTCAACACTATAGGTCTGCACATGTGTAAAGCCCTGACTACCAACCGGCGCCGCTGTAACCGTCGCCTTTATCTTTGTCGTTAAGCTGCCGTCTTCAGCGTCTGTTGCCGTCGCGGTTAATTCCAAGATTGCCGCTTCGCTGGTAACCGTTGCCGGGTTATCGCCAATAATGGTGAGCACAGGACTAAAACCATTCGAAATCGCCGCTATCTGGTAAGCGGTGGTCTGCAGCGTCAAAACGGCGTCAGCGCCGCTGGCGTAATCCGAGCGCGCAATGCCGCAGGGTAGACCGCTTTCGCCGCATTTTAACGATGGTGACGAAAAGTAACCCAGCGCAGGCGCATCCTCAAACGCGGTCGAGTACCCCATGGTGGTTACAAAATCACCATTAACACCATGACCTCTTGACCAAGGAAAAGCACCATCGGCTTCGCCCTGCGCCTTTGAATGCACCAGGCCCATTAGATGCCCAATTTCATGCGGTAGGGTTAATTCATCCACGCCATCGACCCCAACAACACCGACATTGAGACCCGATGCATAGGCCGACGCGCTCGCGATGATGCCATCGGCTAAACCACCCTGCAGATTGGCCAAGCCACCCGTGTCCAGCACGTCCTCTAGACCAAAGTGGATAATGAGATCGGGCTTTCGATCTAATTTGGCATCGAAGTCGGCGAACAAGCCCGTTCGCTGCTCCATTTGCGCGATGACGTCTTCTGCAGACATCCCGCTTTCATCTCCCACATCCACGCGTTGCAGTTCAACCAAATTCACAGGAACTTCCGATGCCGAGAAAACCGCTTTCGCCGCTTCATGAAGCAGTATCAATCGCGCATCTAACTCGTCTCCGTATTGGTCCTTAGCCGTTTCACCATAGGTGTAAACCAATTCTATGTTCACTTGATCGACCAAATCTTGAATCCTTGGATCACTCCCTAGCAACCCTTCGTTGAAATCTGATATGCCATCGCCGTCTGTATCCTTCAGCGTGTCAGGCGCCGTCATCACAGAGCCGATGCTGGGCGCAACGCCATCTGCCGCAAGGGAATCGACCCAATAAGACAGTATCTGCGTTTCACCGCGCTTAATCCGAATCTGAACTTCTGTTTTTGAGCCATCCTGATTGAGATGATTATCCAAGGCATCTGATAGCGGAATCGTAACTTGCAATTGCGCAATACCATCCGCGTCATAACTAACCGTTGCCAAGGTCGTGCCTTTGATGAAAAAACTTTCAGCCCCCTTTCCAACGGTAACAAGGACATCGAAGGAATCAGTTTCGTTTGCGAGCGCTGGCGTATATAACTTTGAAACCGTCAGGGTTGCAGAATCAACTGTTGCCGAAAATTCAGGCGGCGTTAGAAACATCATGCGTAGGCTGTTTACTGACGAGAGCCCATAGACTTCTTGACGGGTCGAACTTAACGTTGAGAGTAGGACGCCATCATAAAAATTAAAATCAGTTGTATTGGTGATTCGCAACCCTGCAAAGCCAGTGGCTGGCTCTGAATAGGCATAAGTTGGCAGACGGACCTCAACTGCTTGCGGTGCTGCCTTGTAGGCTAGGCTATTGATTTCAGCGGAACTCAATAGGCTCCAGTTTGAGAAATCTAGATCCTTAAACATCGCGAATTCTACATTGACCGCGCCGGAGGCCGCGACGGGGTCGTTAAACACCACGGAAAACTTAGCCAAACCATAAGTTTGATTTTGCGGCTCGAAGCTACAAGGGCACAGGATCGCTATAGGGCTGACCTCAGCGCCTTCAGCGTCCAAAGCGGTCATTAATAAAAGCATCAAGCCTATCCAAATTCGAATCAAACTGTTCATAACTCTCTCAGCTCTTTAGCAGCGCTCGTTGTCCAAAAATTGCTCAATCGTCTACGCTTTCCAATTGCACAGGCGTTCTGATTCGCACGTCATTTTCTAGGTTTGCTCGGCGTAGCGGCGCGAGCTCTCCGCTGAATTGTGCACCAGAATATCGCCAAACTTGACGCGCACCTTGAAGGAATATATTTAACGACTTAGGTCCCAAGGTTGCAATAAACGCACCGCCATTCGTTACGGCACCCTTGATCAAAACGCTTTCCGACTCACTCGAGGCCGAACCGATTGTAACGATATGATCTTCGAGATCATTGGTCCGGCTTCTGCCTTTTATTAAAATTTGATCACCTGCCGCTAATTTTAAAAAGTCCGAGCGATCGGTCATCTGTCGAGGCGGCAAGCCGGTTATCAGCTGGGAACCTTTGGCTTGCCCAATGACTGTGACGCTTGCAGGGTCGGCCAACGTTGGGGAGGAGCTTAAGGGGTCTGGCGAGATCGTGTCGGCGGGTATTGCCTGCTTTGATGTTTGGTAAAACCAGCCAACGCCTGCAATCAAAGCGAGCAGCAAAGTACTGACCGTGAAGACCTTTTGCATTAAAAAATTACCCTTTTTAACTCAGGCGCTAGCACCGAGCTTAACCTATTTAGATCAGTATGAACTGAAACCGCTTGCAAGATTCAATACGAGATCTGTAAATAGCCCGCTCTTGCGCCCACAATCTATAGCCCTTTCGAGCTGGGGTCCGCATCAACGCTTAGATCTACCTTCAGCGCTTTTGTTATGGTCAAATTGAAGGGCATTTGAAAAAGAGTCCAGCCGCCATGCCAATGCCCATCGCTCAACACGCTTACCTATCGCTTGCCACGAAAAAACGCG
>JABGTE010000224.1 GCA_018647445.1 Gammaproteobacteria bacterium | reverse complement strand
CCGCATGCAACAAGCCCTCACCATTTTACAAGACACCTTCGGCTACGAAGCCTTCCGAACACCTCAGGCCGAGGTGATTGATACGCTCGTGCGCGGTGGCGACGCGCTGCTGCTCATGTCAACCGGTGGCGGCAAATCGTTGTGCTATCAGATCCCTGCGATGATTCGCCCGGGCTGCGGGATCGTGGTATCGCCACTCATTGCCCTGATGCAAGATCAGGTGGCGGCGCTGAAACAGCTCGGTATCAAGGCCCGCTTTCTCAACTCGACCCTTACCCAAGATGAAATAACCGATATCGAGGCAAGTCTTCGCCGCGGTGAGTTGGACCTGCTCTATGTTGCACCGGAACGACTCACCCAGCCCCGAACTCTTACGTTACTCAAAAGCGTCACCATTAGCCTCTTTGCCATCGACGAGGCCCATTGTGTCTCCCAATGGGGCCATGATTTCCGAGTTGACTACCTGGCGCTCAACCTCCTGCACGAGGAATTTCCGGCGGTTCCAAGAGTGGCGCTCACAGCAACAGCAGACGCCCGAACCCGTCAGGAAATTGTTAAAAACCTCGCGTTGAGTAATGCCGAGGAGTTTGTCGTTGGGTTTGATCGACCCAACATCCAATATCGCATCAACCTTAAAACAAACCCGCGCAACCAACTCCTGCAGTTTCTAAAAACCGAACATGCCGAAGACGCCGGGATCGTATATTGCCTGTCCCGCAAGAAAACAGAAGACACCGCCGCCTGGCTAAAGCAGCAAGGCTTTAAGGCGCTTGCCTATCACGCAGGCTTACCGGCTGAGACCCGGGCCGAACATCAACGCCGGTTCCTCTCCGAAGATGGCGTGATTGTGGTCGCAACCATTGCATTTGGTATGGGGATCGACAAACCCGATGTTCGCTTCGTCGCGCACCTAGATCTGCCCAAAACCATCGAAGCCTACTATCAGGAGACCGGCCGGGCGGGCCGCGATGGCAACGCCGCCACCGCATGGATGGTCTACGGCTTTCAAGATGTGACCAAATTGCGACAAATGCTAGATAGTGCCCAAGGAGACGAACAGCACAAACGCGTTGAACAGATCAAGCTGAATGCCATGCTTGGTTTTTGTGAACTCACCACCTGCCGACGTCATGCCCTGCTTGCCTACTTTGACGAAGCCGCCTCCGAGCACTGCGGAAATTGCGACACGTGCCTGACGCCCGTTGAAACCTGGGATGGCACCGAAGCCGCTCAAAAAGCCCTCAGCGTGATTTATCGCACCGACCAACGCTTTGGCGTCAGCCATCTGGTGGATGTCCTACTCGGAAAAGCCTCGGACAAAATCAGTCAATTCGGTCATGACCAGCTTCCCCTGTATGGCATCGGTCAGGAACACTCAGCACAAGCCTGGCAATCGGTGTTTCGGCAACTCGTTGCCGCAGGGCACGCGATTGCCGATCCGGAGCGATTTGGCGGCCTTGCCTTAACCGAAAAATGCCGTCCGCTGCTAAAAGGCCAAGACACTATTGCGTTTCGAAAAGACCCCGCACAAAAAACCAGCAAGAGGCTTAGCAAAGCGCCCCTGCCGGACGACATCGACGTGGGCATTTGGGAAGCTCTGCGGGCACACCGGCGCGAATTGGCGGAGGTTCAAGGAGTGCCCCCTTATGTCATCTTCCACGACAGCACATTACAAGCCATGGCCGAACAGATGCCCAGCTCCCTTGCGGAGTTTGGCGCACTGCCCGGCGTGGGCGAGCGCAAACTGGAAAAGTACGGGGACGGCTTCTTGCAGGTGTTGCGGCAGACTTAACCCACAGCTCGCGGCGGTCATAGAACCTTAAAGCCCAGGGACTTTGATTGAGCAAACCTTCAACCCGCGCAAGGACCTCTGGCAGGCGTACACGGCTCACGATGCAGCGTTGACATCCGCAATCTCTTCTCGAATCAGGCGATGTTTCTCGCGGGACAAATCATAAAAGCTTGCAGCGATGATCGTGCTGCCAATCATGATCATAACCCCCGGCCCCATCGCCAATGCCAAAGTCGTGAGCGACTCAGGATCAACCGTTTCAATGGTTGCACTGCGCTGAATGCCCGCTAAATCGATCACCACACCAGAGATCACCACGCCAAAGCCGCCGATAGCTTTCGAGGCAAACGAGGAGGCCGCAAAATAAATGCCTTCACTACGGTTACCATACTTCGCTTCGTGCTGATCGGTTATATCCGCGATCATCGAGCCAATCATGACCGTCAGCACGCCAATACCCATGCTGCAAATCGCATTGCAGACCATCACCAGATAAAACAATAACGCGTTCCCCGGCTCCGGTGCGAGCCCAGCAAGGCTGAGCATGATGGGCATGGTATTCCACAACGCATACCATGCTAGCCCGCCCATCAAGAGCGTCTTCTTCTCCTGGAACAACTCACCCAAGGGGGTGGCCAAGCCTGCACCCAAAAACATCCCCAGCACAGACGCAGGAAAGCTCAAGCCGATCAACGCCAAACTGAACTGAAAATACAATGTCCCAAGATAGATCGACAACGCCGAGACCATGCCCATGGTCATGCCAAACAAAACCGCGGTCGACACCACCGATCGGAACGAGCGCAAGCCAAACGCAAGACTTGCCTCCTGCACCACATTGCGAAAACTAAAGCGGGCTGCCGTCGGGCCTGCCTGAGGGAGATGGGGGATATGACTGTGGGTGCCGTAAGCCGTAAGCATCACCCCAATAAAAATAATGAGTCCAAACACGATCGCAAAATTGGGGTAGGCAGCGGGATTCAATTGCCCATTGGGATATTCTGGCGTGGCTTCAAAAAAAATCTGCAAGCCAATCAAGAACACCATGAGCATGCCCACCGATTGCAAAACCGACCGCAAGGAAGACAACTGGGTGCGCTCCTGATAGTCCGTGGATAGCTCAGCGGTGAGCGATGTGTGCGGGATGGAATATACGGATTGGGTCGTTCGCGTGAGCACCGAAAACACAACCAGCCAAACAAACACTTCGGTCTCAGACAGGCCCGCGGGCGGCGCAAACAACAAATAAAAGCACACCGCAAACGGCACGGCGCCGGCGTACATGAAAGGATGCCTGCGTCCCCAGCGATGCCGAAAGCCGTCCGACCAAGAGCCAATCACCGGGTCACTAATAGCGTCCACAAGCAACGCAATGACAATGGCGACGCTCGCCAAAAAACCTGACAAACCCAGCACTTGGTTGTAAAAAAACAGCAGGAAAAACCCAAACGAGGTCGACTGTACGCCCTCAGGAATTTGCCCGACAGCAAACATAATACGCACCCGCCAGGTGAGCACACCGGCGTCTTGGTCAGCCACGGACATTCCCTCTCCTTGATCAAATGCGCGCAGCGATTTCCTTGCCGCGCGCCGCTATCCTCATCGAACATCGGCGAGGTCGACTTATACAACGACACTCCACCCAAGCCTAATGGAGCCACTTTCCGCTTAAGACCCTAGTGCACAATTCTTTGAAATACAAACGCGGTCGCTTTCACTAAGTGGCTTTTTGATTAAAAGCAGCACGCTTGACCAACGAAAGCGCCTGAAAGCAGTGTTTATCGGCCCTCAAGGAACAGACCCTGCGCTCGGGGCGACGTGATCGACACCCGCGCAGACGAGCCAAAATTGACACAATGATTAAAAGCCAGCGCGACTCGCCCGAAAGCGCCATCCGAAACACGCAATTAAACAGCGCGGCGGCCAGCAAGTTGCCTCACCCATAACGTGTCAGTAAGAGCTGCCCCAAGGATTCCGCAAGCACCGCTATCGGTGCACCGCCCGACTATCGATCATGAGCTGATCGAGCTTCGATTGAGCCACCTTCGGGCGCCTCAAATCGATGGGCTCGATCATCTCGCAACCATCTCGGATCATGTCACTCACCAGCACAGGGTACTGCCGGCAATCATCTGGCCGATCCGCATAAATACTGCAGCCATACTTTTTTTGATTCGGCAACTGCTTGAGCCATGGGCAGGCTGTGAGGGCGTCACCGGTCTCAGGGTCGATCCAAATTCGTCCAGCCTGCACAAACCGCGCGATCTCGGGCCGGTTGTCCTGCCAGTAGCGGATCTCCGCCGGGGTCGCTGATAGTCCGCCATCGCCATAAATCTGGCAGCACTTGCCGCATTGGTTGCAGTCTTTCATTGCGTGGGCATCACCTGATAGTCCTGCGCATCATACCCAAGTTCGCATCAAACGGGTTTTGTTTCTGGTGATCGGGTCCGTAACCCAATGAAGAATTGTGCGGGTCTGCCATAGGCGTCATACTCGCGCTATGTCAAAAAACAAAAAAACCTTCGGATCCCTTCGCGATCAGCTCAAAGACGCGGGCCTTGTAACCGCAAAACAAGCTAAAAAGGCAGAGCGCGGTGCCCTGCGCTCCGAGCTACGCATCAAAAAAGGCATCGATGTAGATGCGGTGAAACAAGAGGTTGAAGCCGCCAGAACGCAGAAAATAGAAGCTGACCGTCGTCGCAATGAAGCGCTGAATCAAGCGGCCCAAGACAAAGCCTTACTGGCCCAGGTTAAGCAACTGATTGCGACCCACTCCCAGCGGCAGGCCGGTGAGATGGCGTACAACTTTACGGACGAAAAGAAAGTCAAGAAGCTCTACGTTTCAGAAGAAAACAAATCCCAGCTCAATCAAGGGTACCTCGCCATTGTGAAGGTCGACGACCGGTATGATCTCGTGCCGGAGGTGGTTGCGCGAAGAATCCAAGAACGCCACGCCGACTCAGTGTTGTATCTCCACGACCGCGCGCTCGATGCGATCGATGAGGATGACCCTTACAAAGATTACCCCATTCCGGATGACCTAGAATGGTAGCCGGCGGTAATTTTAAAGGCGTCGCCACCGAACGAGCGCAGTCACTGATTGTTGACCGTCACGGCTCATCGTGATGCGGCCGCGCCTTATCGGCCCGACCTAACCGCCAGCCGAGCCTTCAACATGAAGCAACTTGTTATAAATGACCCAACGATCATCAACCTTCAAAAACGACAGCGTATCCAGAAACCGACTACCAATATAATCATCTCGCAACTGCACAACCGCCGTCGCGCCGGCAATCTAGAGTGAGACAATCTCTAAATAAGCCAATTCACCTGCGGTCTCTGCCAAAGGCTGTGTGCCCACACAATTCACAAAATCTTGCACGCTCATCTCAGCCAAACCCGTCGGCAAATAGCCTGTTATCTTGGCATTTTCGAGCAACGATTCGGGCGTCGAGCCCATCGACTTGCTCGCTGGCTCATAGAACTTGTTAAACTCTAGGCAATTGCGTCAACGTTGAGCCCATATGAGCAACCCATTCTTGGAGACCTGGCATACGCCTTTCGACATGCCCCCGTTTGAAACGATTCAGGACCATCATTTTGAAGCGGCTTTCGAGCAGGGGTTCGGCGACCATTGGGTCGAAATCGAGGCCATCGCCAACAACCCTGCCCCGGCAAGCTTTGACAACACACTGGTCGCGCTCGAAGCCAGCGGCCAACTGCTCACCAAAACCGCAGATGTGTTCTTTAATTTGGTTTCGACCGACACGAATGCGACCCTGCAAGTCATCGAAGAAGCCGTTTCGGTTCAATGGTCGAATCACAACAGCAATCTTTACAATCATGAAGGGTTGTTCCAGCGCATCAAGCGCCTTTTTTCTGATCTACCAAACCTTGACCTGCAGGATGATCAGCAGTTATTGCTCGAGACAATTTACAACGATTTTGTTCGAGGGGGCGTCGAACTGGCAGCCCCAGCCCGGCAACAGATCCGTGAAATCAACGAGCAGCTGGCCACACTTGAAACCCGATTTGGGCACAATGTGTTGGCTGAGACCAATCAGTTCGAGTTGGTCTTAACCAGCGAGGACGCCCTTCGCGGCCTGCCCGAGTCGGTCCTCACTGCCGCCCGCAATGAAGCCGCCCAGCGTGGCCACCCGGAAGGACACTATGCCTTTAGTATCTCGCGCTCGTCTT
>JABGTE010000223.1 GCA_018647445.1 Gammaproteobacteria bacterium | reverse complement strand
GATTGAATGCATGGGTAGATAGCTGCGTTTTACGCCATCAAATTCTGCCTTTAACTTTTCTTCACTGGGATCCACCAACATACCGGAGCGTTCCCCAAAAACCAGTTCCTCAATTTCAATGAAGCCATAAAGATCTGATTGGTAGATTTGGCGAGCAAAGATTTCGAAAATCTGCCCCTGATTATAGAAAATGACTTTGTAGGTAGGGTAGCTAGGCATAGTTCGGATGCTCAATATTTCAATAGACCAGTGGTGTAAAGCAAAGCCTTTGGTCCGGGAGTATAGCGCGAACCATGGTGAAATATCAGGTCTGCCAAGGGATTTTTCAAGACGCTAGTGGTTCGTGACTGTCCGGAATATAATGCGAGTCCCAATCAATCATGGTGTGAGACTTTGAGCCTTCAACCCAAATTATTTATCAAGACCCATGGCTGTCAGATGAATGAGTATGATTCCTCTAAAATGGCAGATCTATTGGGTGCAACCGATGGGTATGTGCTCACTGACGTTGAGGCCGAAGCAGATTTACTATTGCTCAATACCTGCTCCATTCGAGAAAAAGCTCAGGAAAAAGTCTTCCATCAATTGGGTCGATGGAAAAAACTGAAGGAGGCTAAGCCGTCTTTGAAGATTGGTGTTGGCGGTTGTGTTGCCAGTCAAGAAGGTCAAGCGATCCAAGTTAGAGCGCCCTACGTGGATTTAATCTTCGGTCCGCAAACGCTCCATCGTCTGCCAGCGATGCTGAAGACGCATCGAGACAGCGCGCAAGCTGTGATTGATGTGAGCTTCCCGGAGATCGAAAAATTCGATCGCCTGCCTGAGCCCTCTGTCGACGGGCCATCCGCGTTTGTTTCGATCATGGAAGGCTGCAGTAAGTACTGTACATTTTGCGTGGTGCCCTACACTCGGGGTGAGGAGGTCAGCCGCCCTTTAATTGATGTCGTTCGGGAAGTCATTCAGCTGGCAGAAAAAGGGGTGCGCGAAGTCAATTTACTGGGTCAAAACGTTAACGCCTATCGCGGCAAGCTGGAAGGCGATCAATTTGCGGATTTGGCCTATTTGATTGCAACCGTTGCGCAGATCCCCGGAATCGATCGGATTCGCTATACAACCTCACACCCGATGGAATTCACCGACAGTTTGATTGATCTCTATGCTGAAGTGCCAGAATTGGTCAGTCATCTGCATTTGCCAGTTCAAAGCGGCTCAGACCGTATTTTGGCTCGAATGAAGCGGGGTCACACCATCTTGGAGTACAAGTCCAAGATACGACGACTGAGAGCAATACGACCTGATATCAGCTTGTCTTCAGACTTTATAATTGGTTTCCCGGGAGAAACCGATGAGGATTTCGCAGCCACCATGGGCCTCATAGAAGAGCTGGGTTTTGATCACTCCTTTAGCTTTATTTTTAGTGCTCGACCGGGAACGCCCGCGGCAGAGCTACCGGATGAGACCCCGATGGGTGTTAAAAAGGAACGATTGAGTGCACTGCAAACTCGGATTCTGCAGCATGCAATGCTCATTAGCCGGCGCATGGTGGGCACGGAACAAGTTGTTCTGGTCACGGGGGTGGCCAAAAAAGATCCAGGACAGCTGCAAGGGCGAACTGAAAATAACCGTGTCGTGAATTTTAGATCGGACGATGCGGCGCTTATTGGTGGGTTCAGCCGGGTCAATGTGACTGAGGCTTTACCCAACTCCCTGCGGGGAGATTGGGTCAGTGCGGTTGATGCCGGTGCGATCCGTTGAGTATTCAACCGGTTCCAGGATCCAATGGTGATGCTCGTGTTAAGAAAGTCATTAAGCTTGAGCCCAACAATTCCGATCATTTGTCTGCTCTGTGCGGGCCTTTCGATAAAAACCTTAGACAGATTGAATCCCGCTTAGATGTCAAAATTAAGAATCGCGGACACGAATTCGAGATTCAAGGAGATAAGAAAACGGTGGGCGCCTGTCTCGAGCTGCTAAGGCAGTTGTATCGAGAAGTGGTTAATGGCGGTGAACTGAGTCCCGAGACGCTTCATTTGTTTCTACAGGAGTCGGGTATTGAGGCGATTACAGATGGCCAAGACGCTTCCGTTCAACTGATCAAGACCCGCAAGAAATCGATCAAACCTCGAGGCGACAATCAGAATGTCTATGTAAGTGCTATCCGGACGCACGACATTAATTTTGGGATCGGGCCGGCAGGAACAGGAAAGACTTTTTTGGCAGTGGCCTGTGCTGTCGAGGCTTTTGAGCAAGAACGAGTAGGACGGATATTGCTGGTCCGGCCGGCAGTTGAGGCGGGTGAGAAGTTAGGCTTTCTGCCTGGCGACTTGAGCCAAAAGATTGACCCCTACCTCAGGCCCTTGTACGACGCACTCTACGAACTATTCGGTTTTGAGCGGGTTGAGAAGTTAATTGAGAAGGGCTTCATTGAAGTTGCGCCGCTGGCTTATATGCGCGGCAGAACCTTAAATGATTCTTTTATTATTTTAGACGAAAGCCAGAATACAACGGTTGAACAAATGAAAATGTTCTTGACCCGGATTGGTTTTGGCTCGACTGTGGTGGTCACCGGTGATGTGACGCAGGTGGATCTACCGCCTCGAACCCAGTCTGGGCTCAAGCATGTGATGCGGGTGCTGGATGGTGTCAAAGGCTTATCCTTTACCCACTTTTCGTCTCGAGACGTTGTGCGACATCCGTTGGTGCAAAGGATTGTCGAAGCGTATCAAGCCTTTGAAGATCGCGATTAAATCGCAGTTAGGTTCAAAGCATGACGCCCCTTCAAATCGATTTTCAGCAAAGTGACCTTTGTCCGGCGGGTATTTCCTGTGATGCTGTGATGCCTCTGATTCAAACGATGATGGCCTCGATTTGGCAACAAACCTTGGCTTCGAACCTGTCGCAGGCCCAACGGCTTAGTGTTTGTATTCGATTTGTTGATCCTGCCGAATCGCGTGCGTTAAACCAGAGTTATCGAGGTCGGGATTACCCGACCAATGTGTTGTCGTTTACAACCAATATGCTGGATGAAGTGCGCTGCCTAGAGCTCGGCGACTTGGTGATTTGCGGGGCGTGTTTGGTGGACGAGGCGGCAGAGCAAGGTAAAACGGTGTCGGATCATTTTTTACACTTAGTCTTGCATGGCATTCTGCACCTGATTGGGTATGATCACGAAATCGAAGCCGACGCAGTGACAATGGAATCGCTAGAAGTGGCTGTGCTAAAAGAAGTTGGCGTTCAAGATCCGTATGAGGTGACTGTCGATGAGTGAAAGCGACTCGAAAACTGAAAAAAGCCGCTCTTGGTTGGAACGTTTATCGATGGCGTTGACCGGTGAGCCCAGTAGTCGAGCCGAGCTGCTTGAAGTACTGCGTGCCTCAGAGCAACGAGAATTGCTGGATGCCGAAGCGCTGTCCATTATTGAAGGCGCGCTGACCGTCTCTGATTTAAAAGCCCGTGAGATTATGGTGCCAAGATCTCAGGTGGTTTTTTTCAGGATTGACCAAACCGCCGGCGAAATCCTGACTGGGGTGATTGAAAGCGGGCACTCTCGATTTCCCGTTCTGGGCGATGGTAATGATGATGTGCTGGGCGTTCTGCTGGCAAAAGACATGCTGTTCTTGGCGCATCCCGACCGCTCCGAACGTTTTAATCTGCGCGATCTTTTGAGGCGGTCTCCGGGTATCCCAGAGAGTAAACGCCTGAATGTGCTGCTCCAAGAATTTAAAGCCAATCGAAATCACCTCGCGGTTGTTTATGATGAATATGGCAGCATGAGTGGAATTATTACGATTGAGGATGTACTCGAGCAAATCGTCGGCGATATTGAAGATGAGTTTGATTATGATGAAGACGATTTCATCAAGCAGCATGTCGATGGCACCTACACCGTCAAAGCGTTGACTACCATCGAGGATTTTAATCGTGCTTTCGGCAGTAAATTTGATGACGATGAGTTTGATACGATCGGTGGCTTGATGATGAATCGAATCGGCCGTCTCCCGAACCGTGATGATCAGGTGGTCATCGAAGGCTTTGAGTTCAGAGTGCTCAATGCGGACAACCGGAGAATCCATTTGCTCCAGGTTGCCCGTCGCAGCACAGATTAAGTTGGTGAGGCTCGGATTTAAGACCGCTTGGCTCATTTGTGTGCTCGCGGGTGTTTTGCTGGTTGGCAGTTTTGCACCCTTCGGATACTGGCCGCTGTCTTTGATTAGCTTGGTGGCATTTTGCGCGGTCAGCGCAGACTTTAGAGGGCACCGACTTGCGGCACTTCACTACGGCTTTGCCTTGGGACTCTTCGGCTCAGGTGTTTCTTGGATCTACGTTAGTATTCATACCTATGGCGGCGCCTCGACCCTGCTGGCGGGCGGTCTAACTGGGGCGTTTATCTTACTTTGGTCTTTGACCTTTATACCCCAAGGGTATTTGCTATCTTACTTGCGCGTGCGAGGCGGGTGGCCTAATGCGCCTTGGTTGGCAATGACCTGGGTTCTGGGTGAGTGGTTTCGGGGTTGGTTTTTGACGGGCTTTCCCTGGCTTTATGTCGGTTATGGCCACACACAGACCTGGGCGGGTCATTGGGCGCCGATTGGCGGGGTGTTGCTGGTTGGCTTCGTGGTGGTGCTTCTTGCTGAGCTTCTGGTTCGACAGTGGCGCGCCCCGAATCAATGGCTACCGTTTGTTGTGACGAGTTTATTTGTTCTGTCTCTCAGCGTTGGCAGCCTTGAATTCGTCGATCGAGCGGGCAGCCTCAAGGTTGCTGGGATTCAAGCGAACCTTGATCAGCACACGAAGTGGCAACCGGGTCAGTTCATGAGTAATTTGAATGCCCATACTCGGCTCATGGCTGATTTGCCAGAAGTTGAATTGGTGGTTTGGTCGGAAGCCTCATTTACCCGGTTTGCACACCAGGGACAAGCGTCCTTAAAGCGGCTGAAAGATTGGGCCGATGAGGCCGGGGTTGGCCTCATCGTCGGCTTGCCGATGGCGGATGAAACCGGCTACTACAATACGGTGCAAGGTCTGGGTCTTGCCGAGGGTCGCTATTTAAAACGACATCTCGTGCCGTTTGGTGAGTTTGTCCCGATGGCATCTGTTTTGCGCGGGTTGATCCAGTTTTTTGATCTGCCGATGTCTCGGAATCAGCCGGGTCCTGCCGTGCAGGCACCCATTCGGCTTGGCTCGCATGAGTTGTCCCTGTCGATTTGCTATGAAATCACTGATGCAGAGCTCGTGCGGGGTACGGCGCAGGATCCGGCGCTTTTGGTCACCGTGAGCAACGATACCTGGTTTGGCGCATCGATTGGGCCAGAGCAGCATTTGCAGATTGCAGCAATGCGCGCGTCCGAGCTTGCGCGTTCGGTCGTTCGGGTGACCAATAATGGCGTAACCGCGTTGATCTCGCACAAGGGTGACGTGCTGGCCCGGTTGCCTAAAAATGAACCTGGCGTGATGGTGCAATCGGTCCCGCTCTATTCGGGCCAGACCCCCTATAGTCGGTTTGGACAGCCGCCGATCATTGCGTTGTTTTTTGGGCTGATGATCGCGGCGCTGATTCGGAACCGACTTTAAGCGTCAAGGCTCGCCGAGGCTCCGGCGCGTAAGGTAGAATACCAACTCATTGAATAGGTGAGTGACTATGGCTTGGCAAGATGTACCGGACGCGTATGATCCGCAGGTTCTGGAGGCCGCTGAACAGGCGAATTGGCAGTCGCAGGAGACTTATAAAGTCTCAGAGCAAGCCGGTCAGGAAAAGTTTTACTGCTTGGCGATGTTCCCTTATCCCAGTGGACAGCTCCATATGGGTCACGTTCGCACCTATACACTGGGTGATGTGATTGCTCGCTTTCAACGGCTCAATGGTAAGCAGGTTCTGCAGCCCATGGGTTGGGATGCGTTTGGCTTGCCGGCTGAGAACGCGGCGATTAAGCATCAGGTCCCACCATCCGATTGGACTCGAAAAAACATTGCGCACATGAAAACCCAAATGCAGCGGCTGGGATTGGCCTACGATTGGTCTCGGGAGTTTGCGACCTGTGATCCGGAATATTATCGCTGGGAGCAGTGGTTTTTCACCAAAATGTATGAACAGGGGCTGGTTTATAAAAAAGCGGCGTTGGTAAATTGGGATCCGGTGGATCAGACCGTTCTTGCAAACGAGCAGGTAGTCGATGGTAAAGGTTGGCGCTCAGGAGCCCCGGTTGAGCGTCGGCAGCTGTCTCAGTGGTTTGTCAAAATAACAGACTATGCTGAAGAGTTGTTAGGCGAGCTCGATCATCTGCCGGGCTGGCCTGACAAAATTAAGACCATGCAGCGGAACTGGATCGGTCGATCAGAAGGCGTTGAGCTTACGTTCCCAATGCCTGAGTTTGGTGGTGTTGCGGTATACACGACTCGGCCGGATACCTTAATGGGGGTCACCTACTTGGCCGTTGCGCCGCAGCATCCGATTGCGCTGGCCGCGGCAACCGGGAATCCGGCGATTGACGCCTTTATCCAAGATGCGCAACGCGTCAAGGTTGCTGAAGCCGAAATGGCAAAGATGGAGAAGCTGGGCATTGATTCTGGGTACGTTGCAACCCATCCGCTCACTGGCGAAAGCGTGCCCGTTTGGGTCGCAAATTTCGTTTTGATGGAATACGGCTCGGGGGCCGTGATGTCCGTGCCGGGACACGATCAGCGGGATTGGGAGTTTGCTAAAAAGTATGACTTGCCGATTAAACAGGTCATAGCGAGTGGCCTCGAAGGCATCTCGATCCTCGATCAAGCCGTGACCGATAAAAATGAATTGATCAACTCTGGCGAATTCGATGGTTTAGGGTTTGATGCGGGTTTCTCAGCGATTACGGGTGCCTTAGAAGCAAAAGGGCTGGGCGCGCGTCGGGTCAATTATAGATTGCGAGATTGGGGGGTTTCACGGCAGCGCTATTGGGGTTGTCCAATCCCATTCATCCATTGCGAGCAATGTGGTGCTGTGCCGGTCCCTGAGCAGGACTTACCCGTTGTCTTACCTACCGATATCCAGTTCCAAGGCGTTGGTTCACCACTCAAGACCCTAGCTGACTGGTCAAGCGTGGCCTGCCCAAACTGTGGTGGGCCCGGTGAGCGCGAAACCGATACCTTTGATACGTTCATGGAGTCTTCCTGGTATTACGCGCGATTTATGTCGAGCGATGCTGACGCTGCGATGCTGGATGATCGGGCGACCTATTGGGGGCAAGTGGATCATTATGTGGGGGGCGAGGAGCATGCAATTCTGCATCTGCTTTATGCGCGTTTCTTTCACAAAGTTATGCGAGACCAGGGTCTTGTGCAAACCAATGAGCCGTTTACGAACCTTTTGGCGCTCGGAATGGTATTAAAAGATGGCAGTAAGATGTCGAAGTCCGCGGGCGACGCCGGTGACCCGCAGCATCTTCTCGATCAGTTTGGTGCCGATGCAGTTCGAATGGCGATGATGTTTGCGGCGCCGCCGGAGCAAAGTTTTGAGTGGTCTGAGAATGGCGTAGAGTCCGCTTTTAAATGGCTCCGGACTCGGCTTTGGACAACGGTGCAAAACCATGTTGCCGAGGGCGCCGTGGATGCCTTTGACACTGCGCGTCTGGATGAGCTTGATAAAGGACTTCGGCGAGTGACGCATGAAACGCTGAGCAAGGCATTCGACGATTATGGCCGACGGTTGGCGTTCAATACCGTTGTTGCGGCCGCCATGACACTAATGAACCATATTAATAAGTTTGATGGGCATTCCAGCGAATCTCGCGCTGTGTTGCGCGAGGCCTTAAAAGCGGTTGTGTTGGTTCTGTCCCCCATCACGCCTCATATTTCGACTGCTTTATGGCGCAGGTTGACGGGTGAAGACTTGAGCCACGCCCAGTGGATGGCAACAGATGATAGTGCGTTGGTTAAAACCACCATTGAGCTCGTGGTTCAGATCAATGGGAAATTACGGGCGAAGCTCGATGTCGCGGCAGATATTGATGAATCAAACATTCGCCAAAAGGTGGCAGAGCTACCCAATTTGACGCAGTACTTTGACGGTAAACAAATCCGCAAGGTGATTTATGTGCCTGAAAAATTGATTAACTTTGTGGTGAATTGATGCGGATATTCTGGGCGGGTTGCCAAGGAATTGTCTTTTTCATGCTTGCAGGTTGCGGCTATCAGCTGAGCGCGCCTGTGTCATTGCAAGGTATTGATGTTTCGATTTCAGCAGGCGTCGACTCGGACGTGTTGCGCTTACTGGAGCCAGCGCCGCGGGGGAAAGGCGAGGTGGAGGGCAAGGGCTCGCGTCCGTTGTCGTTAATCCTTCATGAAGAAATTTACTTAAAGTATCCAATTGCGGCAGCAGCCTTTGATGAGACGACCGAGTTTGACGTCACGTTGCAATGGATATTTTCGCTGAAGAACAAGCGGGGTGAACGGCTGGTTGATGCCGAGCGCATCACCGCGAACGCGCAGCTGACAAGGCACAACCAACGCTTGGTTGCAGCCAGCGAAACGGAAAGGGCCCGTCTAGTGCAATTGCGTGCCGAATTAGCGAGTCAATTGCGAGACCGGATGCAGCCTTGGCTTGATGCGGGCGGGTCAAAGTGATTGAGCCACAGAGTATGGACTGGCGGGGCGGGCAGCGCCAACCATGAAAATATATCCCGAAAAATTGGCGGCAGAACTCAAAAAAGGGCTTGCGAGGGTCTATCTAATTTCTGGGGATGAACCCTTGCTGCGTCAGGAAGTGTGCGATCAGATTCGTGTAGACGCTCGTTCGGCCGGTTTCGTAGAGCGAGATTTGTTCCATGTCGAGCCAGGGTTTGATTGGCAGGAGCTTCATTATAGTGCGAATAGCCTATCGTTGTTTGCAGACAAGAAGTTGATCGAAGTTCGATTGAGCACGGCAAAACAGCCAGAAAAGGCGGCGAAGGCGCTTCTTGATCTTGCAAGCGTTGGCGAGGATTTAGTGGTGCTTTTGAGTCTGCCGAAGGCAGACGCGACCGTCCAGAAGTCTAAATGGTTTAAGGCGCTTGAGGCCGTCGGTGTACTGGTGCAGGTCTGGCCGATTGAGTCAAAAGATTTGCCGCGGTGGATTGAAAACCGGTTTAAAGGTAAGGGCTTTCGGATTGCCCGGGATGCCGTTTTGGCTTTATCAGCGCGGGTGGAAGGCAACTTGTTGGCGGCCGTTCAGGAAGTTGATCGATTGATTCTGTCGGCGCCTGCAGCCGAAATCAGTCTTGAGATGGTGCAAGCAACCGTTGGCGATCATGCACGCTATGATGTGTACCAATGGCTGGATGCAGCCCTTGCGGGGAAGGCAGGTCGCTGTTTGCGTGTTCTCAATGGTTTGCAGGCTGAAGGCACCGAGGTCTTGCTGGTTGCTGGCGTCCTGACGAGAGAGCTTCGCACGTTGATTGGAATCAAAGCGCAATTACAGGCCAGCACTTTAGAAGCTGCGCTACAGAGCGCGCGTATTTGGCCGAAGCGCAAGGCCTTAATCAGTCGCGTGGTTCAACGTCTTAGCCTTGATGAGTTGCAAGCCATTCATGGAGCGGTAAGAACGGTTGATGCCATCGTGAAAGGCGTCGAGCCAGGCGAGCCCTGGGATGTCATGGCGAATGTGTCGGTCCGGTTATCAGGACATCGAATCGGGGTGCCCTTCCCAAAATAAAAACGGCCAGCCGAATCAAAAGAATTCTTGCACGGTATTTAGTTGATGTGGGTTGTGGCTTCACGACCCCGATCAATCAAAGTGATGCCTGAAGATTGAACTTCGAATAGGGTAACGCTGCCGTTGTCTGGTCGACAAACCAAGACCTCATCGCGTTGGGTCGCGTAGGAAACCATCGCATTGATGGCAACAAAGTGTGAAAAAATAGCAGTATCCTGCGAGCAAGCCATCAAGCATTGCGCCATATGATCTCGCCATTGCTGTAGTGCCTCGGATTGCTCGGACCATTGGCCCTGCATAACGGCTTGAAGCCAAGTGCCCCGATCTTCGAGTGCGATGCCGTGGCTGGGAACTTCGGCAACTCTTGAATCAACGGTTACGGCTTGTTTGAGCCGTTCGGCTATTGGCGCTGCAGTTTCTTGCGCACGCTTCAAGGGACTTGATATCAGCGCAAGGGGTGCTTGGGCTGCAAGTACAGTCGCGGCCTGCACTGCTTGGCTGCGACCGAGATCATCTAATCCCGGATCGCGATCGCTCGTGAAGTTGGCAGCGGCTCGGCCATGTCGAACCATATAAACCTTTGGCATGCTAAGGCTCTCTTATCAGTGGCACTTATGGTAGCAGAGTTAAGGACCCTGTCGTGGCAATTTAAGGGACAAATCGCTATTCTTAGAAGCCTGCGGTGGCCTGCTAAAAGCGTTGCCAGTGCGGTTGAACCAAAACCTTGTAGCCTGATCTGGCGCGGGGTTTATCTCAGCGATTCCAAGCAGGTCTGTTGTGGCCCCGCGGGATCATTACAAGGCAATAGCCGCTCAGTTTTTAAGGTTAAAATTATGGCAAAGCAATTAGGCGCGTTGGCTGGAGACGGCATCCCAGATACGCAGGTCTCAGTGAGAGAAACCTTCGGTATAGACGTCGATCTCTTAGTTCCCGCATTTTCTCAGACCGCTGAACATGTCCCGGCCATCGATGAAACCTATATCTTTAATAAGGAAACAACGCTTGCGATCTTGGCGAGTTTCGCGCACAACCGTCGCTGCATGGTGCAGGGGTTTCATGGCACCGGAAAATCGACTCACATTGAACAAGTCGCTGCGCGCTTAAATTGGCCCTGCATTCGGATTAACCTAGACTCACATGTCTCTCGCATGGACTTGGTGGGTAAAGATGCGATTGTGCTGCAGGATGGCAAGCAAATCACCGAGTTTAAGGAAGGGTTGTTACCCTGGGCGCTGCAACGGGCCTGCGCCATTGTTTTCGATGAATACGATGCCGGCCGGCCGGACGTTATGTTTGTGATCCAGCGCGTGCTTGAAGTTGAAGGCAAGCTAACGCTGCTGGATCAAAGTCGCGTCATCAGTCCTCACCAGAGTTTTCGCCTGTTCTCGACCACCAATACCATCGGGTTAGGTGACTCAACCGGGCTCTACCACGGAACGCAGCAAATCAACCAGGGTCAGATGGATCGATGGAATATTGTGACAACCCTGAATTACCTCCCCCATGAACAAGAAGTTGAAATCGTGGCAGCAAAACAGCCGAACCTGGATCGAAAGACCATTGGGCATATGGTTTCAGTGGCAGCACTGACCCGACAAGGCTTCATTAACGGCGATATCTCGATAGTCATGTCGCCCAGAACCGTGATCATGTGGGCTGAAAATGGTGAGTTGTTTGGTGATTTGGGTTTTGCATTCAGACTGACATTTTTGAACAAGTGCGATGAAACCGAACGCGCGATCGTTGCGGAGTACTATCAGCGTTGTATGGGCACCGATCTGCCAGAATCAACGGCGAATGTGGTTTTAGCGGGTTGATGATCTGATGTCACCCCAGCTGGATGATGCAACAGAAGTTTTCCGTCAAGCGGTGACCGCAACGATGCGGGCCATCTCGGGCAACGATGAACTCTCGGTGACCTTTGGCCGGGGTAAACCTTTTATTCATGGCAATAAGGCGAGGATTCCGGTGCCGGAGCTTGGTGGCTCGGAAACTGCTCTCGCGGCTTTGCGGGGCACAGCGGATCGGTTTGCGTTGCGCACGCGGTATCATGATGAAGATCTGCACGACCAGGGTCGGCCTGCGGCCGGCGTTGCCCAAGACCTCTTCGACGCGGTAGAGGAGTCGCGGATTGCAGCGGTCGGCTCCTATCTCATGCGCGGAGTGCAGAATAATCTGCATCATCAGTTGGATGATACCTTGCAGCAGCAGGGCGTCTTTGACATTACTTCAACGGAGGACGCGCCCCTAGGTCAAGCGGTGGGACTGTTTCTTCGTGAAAAATTGATTGCAGCGGAGCTGCCGGAGTCCGCCGCCCGCGTGCTGGATCCTTGGCGAACGTATATTGAAGATCGGGTCGGTTCAGAATTAAAGGATTTCGAAGGGAAGGTTTTTGATCAGGTGGCATTTTCGGAACTGGCGCGCAGTTTGATCGCTGATTTTGGATTGGACGAAGATTTTGGCCAGGATGATCAGAGCGGCGACCAGGATGATCTCGATGATCAGGAGCAAGAGGCCGAAGCGGAGGCTGGAGATGATGGGGCGGATCAAGACCAGGGCGCCGAAGGAGACCTCTCAGATGCCATTGAAGGCGATGTGCCCGTTGACATGGATACATCCGATCTAGCCGAATCCGACGGGTCTGAAGACGATGGTGGTGCGCCGCCTGATGCTAATACGCAAAAAAATTGGGCTCGCCCGAAGACCTTTGAGTATCAACCCTACACGACAGAGTTTGATGAGGTGGTTTTCGCGGATCAGCTTTGTGACAGCGAAGAGTTGGATCGTCTAAGAGGGGTGCTAGATCAGCAATTGCAGAACTCTCAGATTATTATCAGCAAGCTTGCCAATCGACTGCAGCGTAAGTTGATGGCCCAGCAGAGCCGGGCTTGGGAATTTGATCTCGAGGAGGGCGTGCTAGATACCTCGCGACTGCCAACCATCATTATGGATCCGTTTTCTTCGCTGGCGTTTAAGCAAGAAAAGGAAACAAAATTTAAGGACACGGTGGTGTCGATTCTGATCGATAGCTCGGGGTCAATGCGGGGTCGATCAATTTCTATTGCAGCGATGTGTGCTGATATTTTGGGCAGAACGCTCGAGCGATGTTCGGTAAAAGTTGAGATTTTAGGGTTTACCACGAAAGCTTGGCGGGGCGGGCAATCGCGGGAGTTGTGGTTGCAGCGCGGGAAACCGCAACAGCCCGGACGCCTGAACGATCTACGACATATTATCTATAAGGCTGCGGATATGCCTTGGCGTCGTGCAAGACGGAATTTAGGCTTGATGATGCGCGAGGAATTGCTGAAGGAAAATATTGATGGTGAAGCGCTACTCTGGGCCTATAACCGTATCCATGGTCGGCCCGAAGATCGCAAGATATTGATGGTTATCTCGGATGGCTTGCCGGTTGATAACAGCACCCTCTTGGTAAATCCTAGCAATTTCCTAGAGCAGCACTTGAAGTTCGCCATCGATCAAATTGAAAACACCGATAGTGTTGAACTGGTGGCCATTGGTATAGGTCATGATGTGACGCACCATTATGAGCGTGCGGTCACGATTACGGATGCAGAACAACTTGGCGACGCCATGACCGAGCAGTTGGTTGGCTTGTTTGACGAGCAAAAGCCAGGCTCACCGGTCCAAAGGCGTTAGTCGGTGTCGCGAGTTGCCTTACTGAAGTTAATTGATCGCTACGGTCGCCGTTATCCTGAAGAGGGCGATGTTATTCAGTCCTTCGAAGCCTTTGTTCGCAGTCATGAAGATTGCTTTGAAAGAACCCTCGCGGTGGGTCACGTGACAGGATCTGCCTGGATTGTAGATCGACCTCATAAACATTGTTTGTTGACCCACCACCGCAAACTCGATCGGTGGTTGCAGTTAGGCGGTCATGCGGATGGCGACAACGATATTACGCGAGTCGCGACCCGGGAAGCATATGAAGAGTCTGGTCTTGAAGCGTTGCAGCTCGTGAGTTCCGAGATTTTTGATCTGGACGTGCATTTGATTCCCGAGCGCCGCGATGAGCCGGCGCATTATCACTATGATGTTCGTTATCTGTTTGAATGTGCTGGGGATCCCGCTTTGACGGTCAGCGAGGAGTCGAACGAGCTGGCTTGGGTTGCGCTGTCGACGATAGAGACCTACACGAGCGAGGATTCCATTTTAAGAATGGTTCGAAAAACGGGCTAACCTACAGGCCGGCTCATGTTGCGTCATAGAGATGACAAGCAACCTGATGATCCGAGGCAATCAGTCGCGGCTGGGGTGTTACGGCTTTGCATTGCGGCATAACCTCAGGACAGCGGTCGGCAAACCGGCATCCAGGCCCCATGTTGATCGGTGAGGTAATTTCCCCCGCCATCTCAGCGCTGGGTCGGCTGCGTTCAAGGATAGGGTCCGCTTCTGGATTGGATTGAATCAACAGCCGCGTGTAAGGATGCTTAGGCTCGAAGAAAACGGCGTCCGATGGGCCGCTCTCAACAAGCGTTCCCAAATACATAACGGCCATTCGATCGGAGATATAACGCACCATTGACAGGTCATGGGCAATAAATAATAGCGTCAAGCCTAGCGAATCTTTAAGGTCTTCGAGCAAGTTAACCACTTGGGCTTGAACGGAGACATCAAGTGCCGATATCGGCTCATCACACACCACAAATTTAGGTTTGATGATCATGGCGCGTGCGATTCCGATCCTTTGCCGTTGGCCGCCGGAGAATTCGTGCGGAAACCGCGACATGTGATCAGGATGGAGGCCAACTCGCCGTAGCCAAAAGCCCACTTCTTCTTGAATGTCTGCTCGTGGGATGCCCTTGAGCGCGAGGCCTTCCCCAATGATATCGAGCACCGTCATACGCGGGTTTAGCGACGCATAAGGGTCTTGGAAAATCATTTGAATATCAGCTGAATACCGCAAGTGATCTTTTGCGGTATATTTCTGCGGCAAAGGTAAGCCGTCAAAAAAGGCGTCACCCGCTGTCCGCTCGTGCAAGCCAATCAAGGTTTTTCCAAAGGTGGATTTGCCGGATCCGCTTTCTCCCACTAGGCCCAGTATTTCATTTTCCGCAATCGAAAGAGAGATGCCATCGACGGCATGAAGCGTCTGGTTGCGCCCAACCTGAAAGTGCTTTTTAAGGTTAATGGTTTCGATCATTCGCCATGACTCGCGATCAGATGAAGCTGATGCAGACCTTCGGTTTTTGGTGCGCCCGGGGCTTGCAGCCAACATCGAGCGGCATGATGGGGCTCGCGCGGATCGCTGAATAATGGCGGGTTTTCTTTGTGACAAATGCGCATGGCATGTGGGCACCGAGCTGCATAGCCGCAGCCGCTTGGTGGCGAGAACAAATCCGGAGGACTGCCCGGGATGGGTTCTAGTTTTTTATTTTGTTGGCTGACATTACTAGGCATCGCTAGCTTTAATCCAAGAGTATAAGGATGAGCACTTTTATAAAAAATCTCATCGACGCTGCCTTGCTCGACGATTTGACCCGCGTACATGACGCAGACGTTCTGGGCTGTTCTGGCGACAACCGCAAGATCGTGAGTGATCAGGATAATAGCCATACCGTCGCGAGATTGTAGCTCTTTCAACAAGTCTAGAATTTGCGCCTGTATGGTCACATCCAACGCGGTGGTCGGCTCGTCCGCTATCAGTAGTGATGGCGAGCAGGCGAGACTTTGGGCAATCATGGCGCGTTGTAACATGCCGCCTGAAAACTCAAAGGGATATTGGTGGAGGCGTTTTTGAGCCTCTGGAATTCGTGTCCTGATCAGGAGTTCGCTGGCAATCTCGGTTGCCTGTTTAGTGCTCAGGCCACGGTGAACTTTTAAGGTTTCTGCGATCTGAGCGCCAATGGTCATGGTTGGATTAAGGGACGTCATAGGGTCCTGGAAAATCATTCCGATTTCCTTACCCCTAAATTGGTTCGCGGCCTGAGCATCGAGTCCTAAAATCTCAGACCCCTTGAGTTTTGCGGAGCCGCCCGTGATTTTGCCTGGTGGCATGGGAATGATGCCCATGATTGATTGTACGGTGACACTTTTGCCGCATCCGGATTCGCCAACGATGGCCAAGACTTCCCCCGCGTCGACGCCAAAGTCAACGCCTCTGACGGCTTTTACGACGCCGCCATAGGTCTCAAACTCAACGGAGAGGTTGCTGACCTCGAGCAATTTATGCGTTCCCATTATTCTCGCGACCTCATTTTTGAATCTAAGGCCTCGGTCAGTCCATCGCCAAGCAGATTAAACGCAAGCACGGTGATGCTGATGAAGAGGGCTGGGAAAAATAACTCATGGGGGTGACTGAGCATCGTTTTGACGCCTTCGTTGCACATTGATCCCCAGGAAGGCGTGGGTGGAGCGACGCCCATGCCAATAAAGGACAGAAAGGCCTCAGTAAATATTGCGGAGGGCACTGCAAAGGTTAAAGTCACAAGGATCACGCCCATCGTGTTGGGAATGATATGCCTAGCAATTAAATAGCTTGGTTTGCCACCAAGCAGGCGAGCCGCTTCAATATAGCCTTGCTCCCGGATCTTTAAAACCTGACCTCTCACCAAGCGTGCGGTACTCGGCCATAGCAGCAGTATCAGCGCAACCAGCATCGGCAGAACACCGCTTTCGCCTGGCCCGATGCCGAAGCCGATCTTAAACAGGATCATAAACAGCAGAAAGGGTAAGGCGACGACAAAGTCAGCAAAACGCATTAAAAATTGATCGACCTTGCCGCCAAGATAGCCGGCAAAGCCGCCATAAAAAACACCGAAAAGCACATAGATGAACGGTGCGACAACACCAATAAATAAAGAAACTCGAGCGCCCTGCATCAGTCTTGCCAACATGTCTCGACCAAGGTAGTCGGTTCCAAAAGGATGAAAGGCGAGGGATACGGAGCGTCCTGGTGCGTCTGAGGCCTCAATGAGGCCGCGTTCTAGGGCCTGACTCACGGTAATCGATTGAACGGGGGTCACCTTAAGGGTGGTGACAACTTCAAACTCATCGAATCCGTCGGTTGGAATGATCGAATAAAAGTAAGTTTGTGACTTAAGATTGAGTCGATCTTCAAAGCCTACGATGTTGCCTGCGTTGAGTGTCTCAAGGGGCAATCCAAGTCCCTGCAGGCCGTTTGGCTCGGACTCGCTTCTATAGATGCTGTAGCCTCCAGCGTCCTGAACCGGCGACCAAGTGAACCGAACGGCTTGGGTGTTCGGCGTGCCCACCGTCGTGAAGTTCGTTACGGCATCGAGGGTATCGGGATATCCCGCTGGTTCGGCGGGATGCCCTTGTGCGTTGGGCGGCATCCAGGGCTCGTAGTCGCTGACCAAAAGCGCTGTTTTGGGCAATGCCGGGGCTTGCGATATTTGATCGAGATCTTGAGCGCTCGGGTCCTTGGTCCAGAGGAATGGGCCTAGGACGGTAAAGAGCGCAAGACCAATAATTAAGTACAGGGAGATGATGGCTCGCGTGTTTTGCTTTAACCGAATCCAGGCATCTTGCCAGTAGGATAGCGATGGCCTTGAAAGCTGTTCGAGGCTGTCAGTCGAGGGCTCCGCCGTGAAATCGGCTGCTTGAAGCTGAGGGTGGGGAATCATTTCAGCCTCACTCTGGGGTCAATAAAGCCGTAAATGATGTCGACTAGAATGACCATAAAAACAAGGAAGGCGCCATAAAACACGGTGGTTCCCATAATGACAGTGTAATCGAGTTGTTGAACGGCTTGGACAAAATATCGGCCCAGGCCGGGAATCGCGAAAACGAGCTCGACGACAAAGCCGCCCGTCGTAATTGCGGCAATCTGCGGACCTAAAACCGTGACGACCGGCAAAATTGCATTACGGAGCTGGTGTTGAAAAAAGATCCGGCTCGGGGAAAGGCCCTTGGCTCGGGCGGTTCGAATAAAATCTTCGTTTACAATCTCGAGCATAGAAGAGCGCATCAGCCGCGTCAGTAGCGCCATCGTGCCAAGTCCGAGCACGAGAGATGGCACGATCATATGGGAAAAGGTGCCCCAACCGGCCACCGGTAGAAAGGAGATATTGAACCACTGGTTAATGTTAACGAGGAGGAGTTGGCCCAAGGCCGCAAACACGAAACTCGGGACTGAGATGCCAAGAATCACCAAGAACATAATGATGATATCGGGCAGCTGATTACGGTAAAGCGCAGTTAAAGCGCCCCAGAGAATGCCCCCCAAAGCGGCAAAGGTAATGGCCAGGATGCCAAGGGCCGCTGAAACGGGGAAGTGATCTTGGATGATGTCGTTTACTTTTCTATTTTGCTGGGTGAAGGAGATCCCGAAATCACCCTGCACCATGTTGCCCAAATAGATGACGTATTGCTCTGCAATCGGTTTGTCTAAGCCATATTTTCGCGCGAGATTCTCGCGAATTTCGGGTGTCGTGGCTTTTTCGTTCATCAAAGGGTCGCCGGGCACGGCGTGCATCGCTAAAAAGGTAGCGGTTGCAATGAACCAGATGGTGACCAGTCCCGATAAAATGCGCCCAAACGTGTATTTCAACATCGCGGTCAGGGCACAATGCGGGCGTAGGTGAAGTCAGGATCAGAGCCTACGACCGTGCGACGCATGCCCTTGATCTTAGGATGCTGCAGATAGATCACGCCCTGCTCGTACATGGGAAGAATAATCGCATCCTCATGCACAATGGTTTGAAGACCGGCCATGGCTGCCATCCTAACTTCCGGGTCATTACTGTTCATTGCTTTTCGAACCAGGCGATCATATTCCGGGTTATTGTAGCGCCCTCGATTATTCAAATTCCAAGATGCAAACAAGTCACCAAAGGTCATGATGTCATCAAAATCCGGCCCCCAGCCTGCACCGACGATATCAAAGTCGCCGTTGGTCATTTTAGCCAATCGTTGCTTAAAGGTTTGAACATCAATTTTAAGATCAAGATCAAGCTTGGTCTTCAGCATGCCTTGCATGTATTCCGCTTGCTTGGTCGCGGTTGGACTGTCGCTGACTAACAGAATCAGAGGCGGAATGTCCTCCAAGCCAAGCTCAGCTTTTGCCTCACGGAGCAATTGCTTGGCTTTAGCCAGATCCGGTCGAGTGACGACCGCAGGGTATTCTTGTCGGAAAGGTTTGTTCACGCCCATGATCCAACTGGGGAATAAGCTAGCTCCGGGTAAATTGCCCGGCGTTTGCAGAACCTTATTCACGAATTCGTCGGGGTCGAACACCGCTTGGATAGCTTGGCGGAGCTTTTTATTGTGGGTAATGCGTTCTGGACGGTAGTTATATTCCAGAAAATAGACGCTGCCGGTTACGAATTTCTTAATTCTAAATTGATTGTTTAAGGCGTCCTTGTAGGTCTCGCCATCGAGTTGGGTATAGGCGATTTTCTCGTCAATAAAGAGATTGAGGCGGGCTCGCGTATCGGCGGTAATGTATTCGGCATCAATCACTTCTAAGGAAATGGCCTTGCTGTTCCAATAATTTGGGTTCTTTTCCATTTTTAGCGAGGCGCTGTGGACCCAGTCCGAAATCCTGAAGGCGCCGTTATACAGGAGGTCTTTACTGTCTGCCGCATAGGCGCTGCCGGTTGCGCGGTAGAATTTTTCTTGAACGGGAAAGGTCGTCACGAAGGCGGTTAATTTGAGGAAGTAACCGGTTGGGCGTTCGAGCGTAACTTTGAGGGTAAAGTCATCGACGGCCTGGATACCAAGATCGGTTAGGGGCTTGGTGCCTTGATTAATAGCCTCGGCGTTTTTAACTGGGTAGAGGATAAAAGCGTATTGTGAGGCCGTTTTAGGGTCGACGACGTTGCGCCAGGCAAACACAAAATCGTGCGCGGTCACTGGATCGCCATTGCTCCACTTAGCGTCTTTTCTTAACCAAAATGTGGCGGAAGTCTCTGTTAATTCCCATCGCTCGGCAACGCCGGGTGCCAGGTTGCCGCGACGGTCATACCGCGTTAAACCTTCCATGACATGTCCAAGTACAAAAATGGACACTTGATCGGTTGCGGTCATGTTGTTCAATTGCGGTGGTTCTTGAGCCAGGGCAATTTTGACCGTTTGGGCCGCGGCATCGACTGATTGCGCCATGACGGGGTTTGTAAAAGCGACTATTAACAACGTCAGAATAAGAATTTTTGGCATGGTCATTGGTTCGATGTCGTGAAAATCGAAGTCTAACATGGGGTTCTAGTTTGTCCGAATGGCTGAGGCGGCTTAAGAGCTCAGGCCGCGTATTTTAATAAATTGGAGACAACGCGCTCTAAGTGGGTGAGCGAGTTGCAGACTTCGGTTTGATGACAGTTGGGGCCATATTTTTTCATCTCAGCATCGCCCACAAGCCAGTTTGATCGCGGCTCAGGGTTGAGCCAGATGATCCGTTTGGATTTTTCGTACATTTCTCGGAGAATTTCAGCCTTTGGGTCGCCGTGATTGTTACGGGCGTCTCCTAAAATGATAATGGTGGTTTTATTGTCCACATCGTCCATACAGTTGCGCTTGAAGTCCTCAAGCATTTGGCCGTAGTCGGTCGAGCCATTGCCGTAATCCCGCATCGTTTTTGCCATAGCGTCTTCAAGGTTGCTACTTTGAAATAGTCGAGTCACTTCTCCAAGGTCAGAGGAGAAGGCAAAGCTCCGCACCTTTGGGATAATTTCCGCAAGGCTGTACAAAAACATCAGCAAGAATCGAGAGTAATTGCTGACCGAGCCGCTAACATCGCAAATACACATGACCTTGGGTCGGTCAACTTTTACTGATTTCCACTTTAGATCGAAAAACACACCATCATATTGCATGTTATGCCGAAGCGTTTTTCGAATATCAAGCTGGCCCCGTTTGTGGGTTTTGCGACGCTTTGAATGAATGGATACGAGTTTCTTGGCCATCTTAAAGACAATTTCCTGCACATCCTTATGATTGCGTTTCTCAAGATTGCTGAGCTTGACCTTTTTTAGCAGCTCTTCTCGTAACTGTTTGCCGTGTTCATCGGCATGAAGGAAGAATTGCTTTTCCACATAATCGCGGACCTGGTCTCGAAGTTGATCCCGTGCGCGTTTTAATTTGCCGGCCAAGCGCTGCTCGCCACGATCAGCGGTCTCTTGACGCTCGGTGATCTCCTCTTGCAGCCCTTTCAGGCCCATTTGATCCATGATCTTTCGGGTGTAAAGCCCCTTTTGGGTAAAGACAACAATTTGGTTGACTTCAACTGCCCGCCCGGCTTCGGCCATCGAGACCATCAAGTCGCTGCGGGTGCCTTGCAGAAGCAGTTGACCTAGGGCTGAGGTGGGTGAGGGGGTCTCCTCATCACTGGCTTCTGCATCGGCTGCCTCGGAGGCATTGCCTGAGCCTTGGCCTGAGCCTTTGCCTCCTGGCTGCCCCTGGGGATTGTCGCCGGAATTTTCGTCTTCAAAGGCATCACTATCCTGTGCGTCATCAGAACTGCCACCGGTGACTGGGGCCTGCATAACATCGTCAAAGGTGAAAAACTTTTCAAAACAGGTTTCAAAAGTGTCTTTTTCTTCGGGGTTCTTGGCCAGCAGCATCGACAATGTGTTTTTAAACAGCGCGCGATCTTCATAGCCAACAAACTCAATAGCGGCCATTACATCGAGGGTCTCTGCGGGAGAAACCTTGACTTCGGCCGTCCGCAGAACCTTCACAAAATCGACGATTGTTTGCTCCATTAACTGCCCTTAAGTGCCTTGTTCGTCAACATCTGAACCTCGCCGGAAACGGACTCAATGTCCTCTTGAAATTTCAAGATCACGTTAAGGGTTTGCTTGACGAGTTCCGCATCGAGGGATTCGGTATGGAGCAGAATCAGAGCCTTCGCCCAGTCAATGGTCTCACTGATGGCGGGCACTTTTTTAAGGTCCATCTCACGCAGCGCTTGAATAAAAGTAACCAGCTGTCGCCGGAGTTCCTCTGGCACCTCCGGCACGCGAGCTTGAACGATCTGGCTTTCTAAATCGGCGTCCGGAAATGGGATATAAAGATGCAAGCAACGCCGCTTCAAAGCATCGCTGATCTCTCGCGTATTGTTACTGGTTAAAAAAACTAGGGGCTTACGATCGGGGTTCGCCTTAATCGTACCAATCTCAGGAATCGAGAGTTGGTAATCGGACAGCATCTCTAGGAGTAGGGATTCAAATTCGTGATCACTTTTGTCGACTTCATCAATCAACAAAACGCAGCCCGCTTCTTCTTTCAAGGCTTTCATTAGCGGTCTAGGTTCTAAAAACTCCTCTGAAAAGAAGACATCGCCGAATTCATGAAGTTTCGCCACCGACTCTGTCAGGCCTTGTGCGCCGTCTAAAATCTCACCAAGGGTTTCTTTTAGAACTTGCGTATAAAGTAGCTGCTTGCCGTATTTCCATTCGTAGATCGCTTTTGATTCGTCTAAGCCTTCGTAACATTGCAAACGAATACAAGTGATGCCGAGCATATTGGCCACGGATTTCGCGAGCTCAGTTTTACCGACGCCGGGAGGACCCTCAATGAGTACCGGCTTGTCTAAGTGATAGGCCAAGAAAACAGCGGTTGCGATCTGTTCATTGGATATATAGTTCAAACCGGCGAGTCCGGTATGGATGGCCTCAATGGTCGCTAGGTGCTCGTCGCGGTCTAAGGTCAAAAGTGATCCCCTTTTGAATAGATTAAGTGATGCGCCAGGCAGTGGTTGCGGGGCGCGGGCCAATAATGCGTCAAGCATTATGTAAAGACCACGATAACTTGTACAGGCAGAGTCCGACTATCATTCAAGGCGATCCATATGGATCATGTTGAATGATAGATGACGCGTTCGAACTCGGACTCATCCCTCACTGCAGCGGTTATTATGGCCTACCAAGGCAAGGGCTCAGGCTGACCTAAAATTGTGGTTCTCTCGATGTGTCTAACATGCGGATTGCGTCCATTAGAGCCTTGCCGAGCCGGTTAACCCTCACTCGTGCTTTGTCCTATAAGCTGTTATTTTGTAATTAAGAGACAAATTTAGGCGAAGCTTCATGATAAAACTTTGGGTGCTGATCGCAGGTATTGCCTTGAGCTCTTCAAGTGCTGCAGATTATCCGTCGACCTATGACCCGCCGCCCCACGCGGCCTTCGTGCTGACGCATGCAATCGTTGATGTTGGCGAAGGACAAGGCGAGTTCGAAGGCTGGGTATCTGTTGCTGATGGCAAGATTGTTGGCATTGGTATGATGGACGACGCAAGACCCGATGATGTGCTTGAAATCAATGCGGGCGGCCGCTGGCTGACGCCCGGCGTGATCGATGTCCACAGTCATTTAGGGGACTACCCATCGCCCGGATATCGGGCGCACAGTGATGGTAATGAAGCCACCTCGCCAGTGACGGCGGAAGTTTGGGCTGAGCACAGTGTGTGGCCCCAAGACCCCCAGTTTCCCCTCGCGCTTAAGGGTGGCGTCACAACCTTGCAAGTGCTTCCGGGGTCGGCGAATCTATTTGGTGGACGTAGCGTGGTTTTGAAAAATATTTGGTCGCGGACGGTCCAAGGTATGAAGTTCCCAGGCGCGCCCTATGGTCTGAAAATGGCCTGCGGCGAAAACCCGAAACGGGTGTATGGTAGCCGCTCCCAGTCCCCCTCAACCCGGATGGGCAACTTTGCAGGCTATCGAAAAGCTTGGATCGATGCTCAGGAATATCAAAGAAAATGGGTGCGCTTTGAAAAAGCGCTGGGTGAGTACGAACTTTGGCGAACCAGTAACGATGGCGAAACAGATTACAAGGAGCCGCCCTCTCCTCCCAAGCGTAACTTGCAGATGGAAACCTTGGTTGGCGTGCTAAAGGGCGAAATATTAGTCCATAACCACTGTTATCGGGCAGACGAGATGGCCCAGATCATCGATTTGAGTCGTGAGTTTGGCTACCAAGTGACGGCATTTCACCATGCGGTCGAAGCCTACAAGATCGGCGATCTTTTGGCTGCGAATAATGTTTGCGCTGCAATGTGGGCAGATTGGTGGCAGTTTAAACTGGAGTCCTTTGACGGCATTAAAGAGAACGTCGCGATGGTTCAAGCGGCGGGCGCTTGCGCCATTGTTCATTCGGATTCGGCAAGGGGCATACAACGCCTGAATCAAGAAGCAGCGAAAGCCATGGCTGCCGGGCAACGGTTAGGTCTGAGTGTTGATGCCACGGTCGCGCTGACCTGGATTACGAGAAATGCGGCGCGCGCGCTTGGGATTGCCGATCAAACTGGGACTCTAGCAGTGGGTAAAATGGCGGATATGGTGCTTTGGTCCCATCCGCCGATGAGTGTTTATGCGCGCGCCGAAACGGTCTTCATTGACGGCGTTCGCCGCCTTGATCGAGCTGCTGAACTGGCGCCGGTGACCGACTTTGAGCTGGGTCAACGCGAAGAGGTGTTTTGATGAAAAGAGTGCTCCTTGTGATGGGTTTATTGGGTGTGACCAGCCTTTCAGCAGAAGAGCTGTTGATTAAAAATGTCAGGCTCGTTGAAACAAGCTTTCAATCGGGCAAGGTGAGCGACCTCCGCATTGTCGATGGCATCATTACGCAGATTGGTGCTGACTTGGTGGCCTCGGCAGGGACCGCTGTTTTTGACGGTGAAGCCCGTGCGGTAACGCCAGGGTTTATTGACTCAGGGACCACTATCGGCTTGGCAGAAGTCCAAGGGTTGGGCGTGAGTCGTGATGGTGAACAGGTGGATGATGATATGACGGCGGGCTTTCAGGTTTATTTGGCCTTGAACGAAGACTCAAGCCTCATCCCCATCGCGACTAACGACGGTATCACGCGGGGTCTCATTGTGCCGGGGGCGGGCGATAGCAATTATGCGGGTCAAAGTGCTTTGGTCCGGTTTAAACAAGGGCCAACATTTTTAAATGAAGAAACTATGGCGCAGCATTTGTATTTGCGTGAGGGCGATCGGCGACGAGCGGGGGGGTCTCGGTCCAGTGCGCTTGCAGCCGCTTTAGAGGCGCTTGAGGAGTCCGCGCGATACGATAAGCAACGGCGCGCCTTTAATACCAACAGAAATCGATCCTTTGACTTAGATGAGTCGGATCTAGTCGCGTTGTCTGCCGTGCGTCGCGGTGAAATGCCGTTGGTGGTGCAGGTTGATCGCGCTGCCGACATCATTAAGGTGGTGACGGCCTTTCGGTCTTATCCCGACCTTCGCCTTATTTTGGCCAGTGCAGCGGAAGCGTGGAAAGTAGCGCCTCTTTTATCCGCAGAAAACATCCCAGTTCTAATCAACGTGATGGAGAACCTGCCGCAAAATTTCGATCGATTGGGTGCTCGCCTCGATCAAGCGACTTTGTTGGCCGACGCGGGGGTCACCTTTGCCTTTTTATCGGGCTCGCCCTACTCGGAAACCCGCTCATTAGGTCAGGCTGCGGGGGTTGCTGTGGCCCAGGGTTTGTCTTGGCAGCAGGCAATTGCCGCAATCACGTCAGTGCCCGCAGCAATCTGGGGGCTCGCGGGCCTGGGTAGAATCGAGCGGGGCGCGATTGCAGATTTGGTGATTTGGGATGGTGATCCACTCGAGGTGACGTCGGCGCCTTTAGCGGTCTTGATTGATGGTGAGTGGGTCGATCTTGAAACACGGCAGAGCGCCTTGGCCAATCGATATGTTGAGCTTTTAAATTTGAAGTAGCGTCTGGGCGCAAAGGTAAACCGTGGTTCCTTCGCTTTTTGTTGCGTCGAAACGTTACCTAGATTGTCATGAGTAGGAGCCGGAAATGAGTCTAATGTCTGAATACCTAAAACTAGCCCGTCGAATGCTTTTTGTCGTCCTATGGGGTCTGGTTGCACCGGGCTCTGCCTTTGCCGCAGGGAACGCGCTGCAGGAAGAAGTTGCAGGGCTTTATGATAAATCCCTTGAGCAACTGTTTAAACACTTCCACGCCAACCCGGAACTCTCCTTTGTTGAGGTTAAGACTGCGGCGAGGATGGCTGAGGAGCTGAGCGCGCTGGGTTATGACGTGCATACCGGCATTGCCAGGACAGGAGTTGTTGCGTTGCTCCGCAATGGCGCTGGACCCTTGGTCATGATGCGGGCGGATATGGACGGGCTGCCGGTTAAAGAACGCAGCGGTTTGCCCTATGCCTCTCAGGTAATGCAGGAAAATTTAGAGGGTCAGCGTTTCCCGGTCATGCACGCTTGTGGACATGATGTCCATATCACCTCCTTGATTGGCACTGCGCAGATAATGGCAGCGCACAAAGAGACGTGGTCGGGCACTTTAATGTTGATCGCGCAACCGGCTGAGGAGTGGAAGGATTCTGGTGCTGCAGCCATGCGTGCCGCCGGCATTTGGGAGCGCTTTGGGACCCCAGACTTTGCCCTGGGATTTCATGTTGCCGCGGACATAGAGGCTGGGAAGTTGTTTGCGTCCCGAGGCGCCGCTTATTCGGCGGTTGATTCGCTGGATATTGTTGTACCGGGGATTGGTGCCCATGGTGCAAGCCCTCATCGCGGTCGTGACCCTATCGTCATCGGTGCGCAGATCGTGATGGCCCTGCAAACGATTGTTGCGCGCGAGGTCTCGCCACGAGAGCCGGCGGTTGTGACCGTTGGGGTTTTTCGCGCTGGCAACAAACGCAATGTCATTGGAGAAGAGGCCCGGTTAGAGTTAACCGTTCGGTCAGATTCTGGACAAACGAGAACCCAGTTACTCGCAGCGATCGAGCGTATCGCGGTGAATATCGGGCGCGCGGGTGGGTTGCCGGAAAGTCAGTTGCCATATATTGAACTGAAAGGGGGTGTGCCGGTTACTGAGAATAATGCCGATATGGCGAGCCAGGTGCTCAAGGCCTGGGCGGATGAACTGGGCGAGGAAATCATTGCCGTCTATGAGCGAGAAGGGATGGGTGGAGAGGACTTCCCCTTTTTTACCCAAGAACCGCTCATACCAAGTGTCTATTTCTCGGTGGGCGGAACACCGCTGGCCCGCGTTGCGGCATTTGAAACGCAGGGCCAGTCGCTGCCGTCGCATCATTCGCCGCTGTTTCAGGTCGAACCTCGACCTGCCGTCATTTCGGGGATACTCGGAACAGTGATTGCGTTACGATCGCTGATGCAAAATCGTGAGATTGTTGATGATTAAGGCCGGAACAAGCCCTGTTCTCGATTGAGCAGGCGCTGGCGCCGGCTCTCTTCACCGAGCAACAACAGCTGTTCTCGGTTGTGGGGTGTGATGGCCATAAAGTTGTCTCGCCAGCCCTCGGACGCTGACCACTGGTTTGGCAGTTGTTGAACGGCGCCGGGACTTTGAGCCGTATAAAGGAGGTTGAGTGCTGCAGAAAGTGATTCGTTCTGCATTGTTGAATCAAACGGCTTACCGACGGGGTTGCCCAAAGGCAAGTCGTTAAAGACGATTCGGGGCGTCCCAGCCCGTTGCAGAATATCCAGCGCGGATCCGATCACAACCGTTGCAATGCCGGCGGTTTCTAACGCTCTGGCCGTCAAACTGACGGTTTGGTGGCAAACCGGTCACAACGGAATCAGGATAGCGAGATCGACGGCATCTGTTAAGCAATGCTCGGTGATCAACGGGGCATCCTCGTTGCGGGTGTGGCGCTGACTATACTCGGTCGGGATGAAATGAAATCTCGGCGCAAGGGAGCCAATCTCGCCCGCGGCAACCCGCGCGTTCAAGGCCTGCAGTGGAAAGTAGGACTCTCGGTCGTTGGTGTGGGTTGTAATCTTGTCCCAGGACAACTCAGCGGTGTCGAAATCGGCGGGCGCGTCAGAAAAAGCATAGCTTTTGGCGGTCCTGATCGGTTTAGGAATACTGGGCTCAACGACGGCGGTGGTCACAAGCGTGATCCGGGCTGATTTGAGTGGTCTTGCGGGCCTGCTAAACGGCGTTTCCACATTCATGGCCCATTGATAGTCCTGTTCAAACCCTTGCGCTCGATAATAGGCTTTGGTGCGCTCTATATAACGAATCATGAAGTGTGCAATCGAATAAGACCTTCCTGTGCGCAGGACGCCACAAGCAGGCCATCTTTGTCATAAAAGGTACCGCGACTAAAACCTCGAGCACCGCCAGAGTAGGGGCTGTCTTGATGATACAAAAGCCACTCGTCGGTTTTGAACGGGCGATGAAACCACATTGCATGGTCGAGGCTCGCTACTTGGAAATTATCTTGGCGCCAATTGATCGCATGAGGCCGGTAACTGGTATCGATCAATGTCATGTCAGAAGCGTATGCGAGCAGGCACTGATTTAAGCGAACATCATCGGGCATTGTATCGATTGTTTTGATCCAGACACTTTGCTCGGGAGGCAACGGTTTTGGGTTGGCATCGTTCATTGGGTCAGCAAAGCGCATCTCGATCGGGCGGGGCCGTTTTAGAAAGGTTGGGTCGGCGTCCGGCACGTCGCGAAGGTATTCGTTCATCAGCATTTCTTCGCTTTTGCAGTCCTCAGGTGGCGGTGTGCTGGGCGCAGACATTTGGTGTTCAAGGCCTGTCTCCATCACCTGAAACGAAACCGACATACTAAAAATTGCTTGGCCTTTTTGAATAGCTTTGACGCGTCTGGTTGTAAAACTTCGGCCATCGCGAATGCGATCGACTTGATACAGAATGGGGCAAGTAGTATCGCCCGGTCTTAAAAAATAACCATGTAGGGAATGCGCGATCCGACTTTGATCATCGACGGTTCGGGATGCCGCGACCAGCGCTTGCCCAATAACTTGGCCGCCATAAACGCGCTGCCAACCTTCATCGGGGCTAACGCCGCGAAAGAGATTCATTTCAATTTGTTCGAGGTCTAAAAGCGTGAGTAGATCCGAGAGCGCTTGTTTCATAGGAAAGGTGCCTGAAGTCGAAACACTATTGTCTCCGACTTCAGACGCCGAGTCCAAACCCAACGATTGTCGGGTTTATAAAGTCCTAGTACTTGTATTCTTCCGATTTAAAAGGCCCTTCACCAGGCACGTTGATGTAATCGGCTTGCTTTTGAGTTAGCCGGGTAATCGTCCCGCCAAAACCTTCAACCATATATTGTGCGACCTCTTCATCGAGTGCTTTGGGCAGGACTTCAACCGTTATGGGTTGCCGCTGCATCGGGTCGTGACTCGCCCATGCGCGCTCGTACAGATACATCTGCGCTAATACTTGGTTCGCGAAAGAGCCGTCCATAATGCGTGATGGATGACCGGTTGCATTGCCAAGGTTGACCAAGCGGCCTTCCGACAACAGTAAAATGTAGTCGCTTGGATCATCGCTTCGGAAAATCTTATGG